>CALWEH010000010.1 GCA_944377145.1 uncultured Clostridia bacterium
ATTTTTAGTCTTTTTTAGGCGCTAAAATTTCCTTACCAAGGCGGTGCACTACCGACTGTGCTACATTAGCATATTCAGTTTTTGAGTTAAATTTTGTTGTTTTTTAAGCGGTAAAATTTGCCATTTTATATTTTACCAAGCAAGTGCTCTACCTACTGAGCTACGTTAGCATAAGTTGTTGCTCCATAAAATTTGGAAATATTAAGTTGTAAATTTTGCCCAAAAATACCTTACCAAGGCGGTGCACTACCGACTGTGCTACATTAGCATATTTAGTTTTTGAGTTAAATTTTGTTGTTTTTTAAGTGGTAAAATTTGCCATTTTTTATCTTACCAAGGCTGCGCTTTCCCATTAAGCTACACCAGCAGAATTATTTGGTTTAATAAAATAGAGTAATTTTTAGTTGTTTTTTCAGTCTTTTTTAGCTGTTTAAATTTTATTGTATAGGTGATTTTATAAACCGCATTAGCATTAAATATGCTTGGTGATATAATAGTTATAAATATTTGTAATAGTGCTATAAATTATAATATAACATTAATATTATATTGTCAAGTATTTTGTGCCATGCTTTTTAATATATAATGAATTTGGAATAGTTTAAAATTTTACATTAATTGACAAAAAAAGACATTATTCTACCTAATAAAACATCAAAGTGTTTAAAATTTTTAGCAAAATAAGGGTATATTAATAATATTTCGATAACTGTATCATATTTGTCAAAAATTGTCGAAAAATATTTTACTTTTTTTTACTTGTATTGTATAATGAAGGTATGAAGATGCGAGATAAAATGAAAATAACACTAAAAAACAATAAAAAAGTTAAGTTGAATAAAAAATGTGTTAAGCAACTTTATTTTTCGCTAAATGACAAATCAATTAAAGATTTTCAAAAAATTTTAGATTTAGAAGATAAGTTTAATTATGGTTTATTAGATTACAATTATACAGATGAAAGGTTTGGGAATATAAATTCGTTGTTATCAGAAGGCGTTTTAGAAAATATTCCAACTGGGGAAGATACAGGAATATATAATTATAAAGAAGTTGATGATTTAGAAGATGAGCCTGAAGAAGAGGAAGATGAATTTGAAAAATATGAAATTTTTTTACAAAAAAAAGAAAATAATAAAGATCTAGATAATGAATTTAAATATGAAGATGAAGAAGACTTTAGTCCTTTTGGGTTTTATGGCTATACTAAAGAAAATGATTTTGGATTCATGCCTTTTAGAAAATGTATGCTAGCACAATCAAATCCTCTTGGTGGAAGTGAAACAGCTGTTGTTACTACTTTTAGAGGATATTTAGAAGTTATGTATCCATTTGGAGTTATAAGAAAAAGTGAGTATGATAGTGAAGATGAGCTAAATGCCGTATATATTCCTGAATATTTTATTAATAGATATAAATTGAAAAACGGAGATCAAATTATGTGTACATGTACAAAACTAGAAAATGGCAAAATGGTTTTAGAAAGCCTATTATCTATTAATGAAATATTGTTAGCTGAATGGAATGTTTTTAGACCAAGTTATAATACTATGGAGTATAAGAAAAAACATAAAAAAGTTCGTTGTCATGGTGAATATATGGATATTATATGCAAAGAGTTTGGTCTTCAAACAGGTGATAATGTATATATATATCTTGATAAAAATACAAATAAAAAAGAATTTATTGGTCAATTTATAAATGATTTAATTTCAGGCTACGACAAAGTGGTGTATATTAATCCTAATTTTAATCCATTGAGAAGTTATGTAGACAATCTTGATATAATTAAGTTTTGCACAAAATGTAATGAAAGTTTTAATATTCAAAGTAGAATAGTGCTATTGGGAGTGAATTATGCTAAACGTCTTGTAGAATTAGGGTATAATGTAGCAATGGTTATAGACGATATTAATGCTATAGCACTTTTAGACAAAGATTTTAATGGAGAAATGCCTATAACTAAAACAGTTTTATGTTGTTCAAAAGATACTGATCATGGGTCTTTATCTAATTATTTAATTATTCCACCAGTAAGTGAATGTGTGGTAAATGTGGACAAAATGTTTAAAAGTATTGAAACTTTGGAATTAATTATGGATAATAATGAATTAGATATTTATAACAGTTGCAGAATTCAATAAAATAATAAATAAAAAATCCTACTAATTAATAATTAAGTTAGGATTTTTTATTGTTTTAAAAATGATAGTTAAATTTAGTTAGTAATTAACTTGACTTAAAATAAATATTTTGATATAATACCTCACATAAATTGGAGATATAGAATGGAATACGATTTTAAAAAAATAGAGCAAAAATGGCAAAAAGTATGGGAAGATGAAAAGAGATTTGAAGTGCCAAATCATAAAGAAGGCAAAGAAAATATGTATGTTTTAATAGAATTCCCTTATCCAAGCGGAGTTGGCCTACATATGGGACATTGCCGTAGTTATACTGCTATTGATGCTTTTGCTAGGAAAAAAAGATTGCAAGGGTATAATGTTATGTTTCCTTTTGGCACTGACGCTTATGGTTTGGAAGCTGAAAGAACAGCTATAAAAGAACACAAGCCTCCTCAAGAAATAGTGGCCAGAAATATAAAAACATTTCAACAGCAAGTTCGTTCTATAGGTCTTGGAATTGATTGGAGCAGAACAATTAATACTTGCGACGCTGATTATTATAAATGGACTCAATGGCAATTTATACAGTTTTTTAAGCATGGGCTTGCTGAAAAAAGAGAGATGAGTGTTAATTACTGTCCAAATTGTGGGGTTTTAGCAAATGAAGAAGTTGAAGATGGAGTTTGTTGTCAATGTCATAGCGAAACTACTCAAAAATTAAAATCGCAATGGGTATTGAAAATGACTGAATATGGAGATAGGCTTGACGAAGATTTAAAAGATACTAATTTTATGGAGCATATTAAAACTAGCCAAAAAAATTGGATAGGTAAAAGTGAAGGTGTAGAAGTAGATTTTGAAATTGTTGGTGGAGGAAAATTATCAATATTTACTACTTGCATAGAAACTATTTACGGAATAACTTTTATGGTTGTAGCTCCAGAAAGTAATATTGTAGATGAGTTAAAACCTAGAATAAAAAATTGGGAAGAAGTAGAAGCTTATCGTAAAGCAACTGCTAAGAAAACAGAGTTTGATCGTAGCGAAATGAATAAGGATAAGAGTGGGGTAGAATTAGAAGGCATATTTGCAATTAATCCTGTAAACAATAAAAAAATTCCAGTGTATATTGGAGATTTTGTTATTGCTAGCTATGGAACAGGTGCAGTTATGGCTGTTCCTACACATGATCAAAGAGATTTTGAATTTGCTAAAAAATATAATATAGATATGATCCAAGTTATAGATGGAGCAGATGTTAGTGAAAAAGCATTTGAAAAATATGATTATTTAGGAAAAGGTTGTAAATTAATTAATAGTGAAGAATTTTCAGGGTTAACTGTTGAGCAAGCTAAAGTTGCCATTGTAGAAAAGTTGGAAAAACTTGGCGTTGGGAGAAGAAAACTTAATTTTAAAATGAGAGATTGGATTTTTTCTCGTCAACGTTATTGGGGAGAGCCTATTCCTATGGTATATTGCAAGCATTGCGGTTGGGTTCCAGAAAAAGATGAAAATTTACCTGTTGAGTTGCCTAAAGTTGAAAGTTATGAGCCTACTAAAGATGGCGAAAGCCCTTTATCATTAATTACAGATTGGGTAAATACTGTATGTCCAAATTGTGGAGAACCTGCAAAAAGAGAAACAGATACAATGCCAGGTTGGGCAGGATCTAGTTGGTATTTTTTAAGATATTGTGATCCTAAAAACGATAAAGAATTTGCAAATTATGACGCTCTTAAAGCATGGCTTCCTGTAGAATTATATAATGGAGGAAATGAGCATACTACAAGGCACTTGTTATATGCTAGATTTTGGAATAAATTTTTGTATGATTGTGGGTTAAGTCCTGTTTCAGAACCATTTAAATGCAGAATATCTCAAGGTTTAATTTTAGGTAGTGATGGCAAAAAAATGAGCAAAAGTTCAGGTAATGGAGTAGATCCATTAGTGATAGTAAATCAATATGGAGCAGATGCCGTAAGACTTTGGATGTCATTTATTGGAGATTATTTTGAATCTGTTAGTTGGAGTGAAGATGGAGTTAAAGCTTGTAAAAAATTTATAAACAAAATAGTTAACTTTCAAGAAATTTTGACTGAAGGTGAAGAAATTTCAGCAGAATTAAAAGTTGCTATTCATTCAGCTATAAAAAAGGTGTCAAATGATATTGATAATTTTAAATTTAACACAGCAATTTCAGCACTTATGATTTTGGCGAATGAAATAACGAGAGTAGGGAAATTAAATAATGCTGAATATAAGGTGTTATTAACATTATTAAATCCTTTTGCTCCACATATTACAGAGGAAATTTGGACTAATTTAAATTATTCTCCATCAATTAAAGATGCGAGTTGGCCAAAATTTGATGAAAAAGCTTTAATTAAACAAGAACTAGAAGTTCCTATTCAAGTTAATGGAAAGCTTCGTGCTAAGATAATGGTAAACATTAATTCAACTAAAGAAGAAATTGAAGCTCAAGCTTTATCTGCAGTAAAAGGATATTTGAATAATGGAGAGTATAAAAAAATAATTTATATTCCAAATAAAATATTTAATATTGTGGTTTAATGTTATTTTCAACTATTAAAACAGCAACTATTTTTATATAAAAATAAAAGAAGAAATAAAACATAAATGTTTATATATTTATGTTTTTTTCACAAAAATTTATTAAATCTCGTATTATGGTGTAGATTGATCACTCAATCAATACTATAGGAGGAAAAATATGTTTTTTAGGAGTTGTAATAATAATTTTGACGATAGATGCTGCAGACCTAATTTCCCAAATATTAATACTGTCAGTACTGATCGTGTTATATTTACAAATAATACTGGTCCAACAGGGCCAATAGGCCCTGCAGGACCTCAAGGGCCAACAGGACCTACCGGACCAACTGGACCTCAAGGAATACAGGGCTTTGCAGGATTACAAGGTGTAACCGGAGCTACAGGTGCCACAGGGGCAACAGGACCTCAAGGTGTACAAGGGCTTCAAGGGGTTGCAGGTGCAACAGGAGCAACTGGAGTGACAGGACCAACTGGACCTACTGGCCCAACTGGAGCCACAGGAGCAACTGGACCTACAGGCCCAACAGGTGCAACCGGTCCAACAGGTGCAACCGGTCCAACAGGTGCAACAGGCCCAACAGGTGCAGATGGAGCTCAAGGAATACAAGGGTTACAAGGAGTAGCTGGAGCCACAGGTGCAACAGGTGCCACAGGAGCTACAGGAGCAACTGGTCCAACAGGTGCAACTGCTGCAGTTCAAGCTAGCATTAATAGAAATGACACAAGTCAAACTATTGCAGATGATCAAATAGCTTCAGTGACAGGTACAAATGTTACAACTACAGGAACTACAATGACATTTGCAAGCAATGAAGTTACAGCAGTAGATCCGGGAGTGTATATGATTACTGCTACTGTAACTGTTACAGATGCTGTAGGAAATTATGAATTGGCTATTAATGTTGGAGGAACAGATTATACATTCTATGTAGATATCCCAACAGGAGAAACAGCAGGAACAGCAACACATACCATTTATTTAAATATAACAACCCCATCAACTACAATAGGAATATATAATAGAAATGGTGCAAACGTTACAATAACTTCTGCAGAATTAAATGTTGTAAAATTAGATTAACATTAAAAGAGCTAAAGTAACTTATTAATATACTAAATATTGATAAAAAACTTTAGTTCTTTTATTGCTAAATATAAAATAGTGTGTTATTATTAAAAGGCGAATTGTATTAGAAATTATAGGCAGAGATGTCAGAGTGGTTGAATGTGCCAGTCTCGAAAATTGGTAAGGTGCAAGCCTTCGGGGGTTCAAATCCCCCTCTCTGCGCCAAATAATTGTAAAAATAAATTAAATTTATAAAAATAAAAAAATAATTTTATTAATTATTTATAAAAAATAATTTTTATTTTAAAATTAATATTTATTTTATTAAAATATTTATTATTTTTGTTTAATATTTGTAAAAAATAATTATTTTTAAATAAATTTTATGTATAAAAAAAATAAAAGTTTTTAAGCTTTTATTTTTTTAATTTATTTTAGAAAATTCACAACCGCAAAATATTTGTCTATACAAATTCAATTCTTTGCTAATATTTACACTATTTAAATAACCATTTTCTTTTTTAAAATCTGCATATAAATATTTTATTGGATATGTTTGGGATAAATTATTTCCACACTCATTAATAAAGTTTGCATCTTTATGTGGACTTATAGATAGTGTGCTGGATATGTAATCGAATTTATTTGCTACAGCATATTCAAAACTTTTTTCTAATCTTAATTTAATACATTCATTACATCTTTTCCCACCTTCAACTTCTTTTTCCAAGTTTTTTGCAACATTTAAAAATTCATCATGGTTATATTCGCTAATTATAATAGGTAGATTAGTAAGTTTTGCAAATTGTTCAGCTCGTAGTAAATATTCATCTTTAGTATAAATATTTGGATTATAATAAAACAAAGTGATATCAAAAAAATTTTTCAATACAGGTAAGACTCCAGATGTGCAAGGAGCACAACAAACATGAAGCAAAAGCTTTGGTTTGCCTGTTAAATTTGATAATTGTTCTTTCATCATTAAATTGTAATTTATTTTATTCATAATTTTATTATATATTAAAATAAATATTTAGTCAATATTGAATAAAAAAATAAAGGAAATTCAATAAAAATAGCAAAAAATGAAATTTTACAATAAAAAAAATGCAAATATTATTTATTTGCATTTTTATAGTTTTATCCTTGAATTGAGCCAACTGTTCTAGGGAATATCTCTACATCTCGAATATTTGAAATTCCTGTTAGATACATTACAAGGCGTTCAAATCCTAATCCATAACCTGAATGTATATTTGTTCCATAACGACGTGTATCAAGATACCATGAATAATCATCTATATTTAAACCTAATTCATTCATTCGAGAAATTAATTTATCTAAACGTTCTTCACGTTGACTTCCTCCAATAAGTTCTCCAATTCCAGGAACAAGTAAATCTACTGCAGCAACAGTTTTGCCATCATCATTTTGACGCATATAAAAAGCCTTTATATCTTTTGGATAATTTTTCAAAAATACAGGTTTTTTAAATACTTCTTCTGTTATATATCTTTCATGTTCACTTTGAAGATCAATTCCCCATTTAACAGGAAATTCGAAACGATCTTTAACTTTTTCAAGAATTGTAATTGCTTCTGAATAATCAAGGCGAACAAAATCATTACTTATAATATTGTTTAATCTATCAATTAATCCGTTATCTATAAATTTATTTAGAAATTCAAGTTCATCTTTACATTCTTGCATTACATAAGAAATTACATATTTAATCATTTCTTCTTCATTGTCCATCAATTCGTTTATATCACAAAAACACATTTCTGGTTCCATCATCCAAAATTCAGCTGCATGACGAGTGGTGTTTGAATTTTCAGCTCTAAATGTAGGTCCAAAAGTATAGGTTTTTCCAAATGCATGTGTAATAGTTTCTTCGTGAAGCTGTCCAGACACTGTAAGAGATACTTTTTTCTTAAAAAAGTCTTTATCATAATCTACTTTTCCACTAGTTGCAATTCTATCAAGGTCAAGTGTTGTTACTTGAAACATTTCTCCAGCGCCTTCACAATCATTTGCGGTAATTATTGGAGTGTGAACATATACAAAATTTCTTTCATTGAAAAATTTGTGTATTGCAAAAGCTGAAACAGATCTAATTCTAAATACAGCATTGAACAAATTTCCTCTAGCACGAATAGTAGGAATTGTTCTTAAAAATTCTATTGTATGACGCTTTTTTTGTAAAGGATAATCAGCGCTACATTCTCCTAAAATTTCAACAGTATTGGCATTAATTTCAAAAGGTTGTTGAGCATTAGGAGTTAAAATTAATTTCCCATCAATTTTAAATGAAGAACCTACCATTTGCTTTATAATTTCATCATAATTTTCTATTTTTTCTCTCTCTACTACAATTTGAATGCTTTTAAAAGCTCCATCATTCAATTCTATAAAGGCTATATTTTTAGAATCTCTTATAGTTCTAGCCCACCCACAAACACAAATTGTTTTATTTTCAAAATCTTTAAAACTTTTATGCAAATCTCTTATCTCAATTCTTTTCATAATATGCTCCTAAAAATAATAGAAAATATTATAAATCTTTCTTAATATTTTGTCAACTCTTTTAATTTGAAAAATAAATAGTTGAAAATTTGCATTATTGACAAATATATCAAAATGTGATAATATAACATAGGATTAGGTGAACTATGGATAATAATATCAAATTAACTGAAAATTCAACAACTGTAAATTCAAGTTATTCGTATGAAAATAATGAATCTTATGTTTCAATTATTACAGATATAGTTAAAGAAAAATTTAAATGTGCTAGCAATGTTAATATCACAGAAAGCATTGTGTCTAGATTTTTCTTTGACAAGTTGGTTGAGGATAATCATAAAGTTACTATTGACAGAATGTCAGCAATGGCTAAAAATATGTATTTTAATAAAAACGAACAGGAATTAGAAGAATTGATAAATTATATATGTGATAAGAAGATTTCTGCAATAAATGAGAAATTAAATATTCATATTAGTGAATTGGGGCTTACAAAAGATGTTGTAAATAAATTAATGAGTGCAAAAATAGAAACTATTAAAGATATAGTGGCAAATAATAGTAAAGAGCTAAGTAAGCAAATATCATCTATCACAACTCGTAAACTTAATGAACAAATAAAATGTTTTGGGTATAAATTATTAACAAAAGAGGAAGAAAGTGCTTTAAAAAATTGTGGAATATATAATATAAAAATGGCTATGTGCTGTTCAGTGCAAGATTTAGAAAGATGTGGCGTGTATAAAAGTTTAATAAGACGATTATATAAATATAACTTTATAAATTCTATATATTCAAAAAATTCACCATTAATTAAGGAAATAAATGTTGAAAATATGGAAAAAAATAATAAGTTTAGAATTAATAGTGTGGTATTGAATAGTGATAGAATTTTATCTCAGTTATTAAATAAATCAAATTTACCTGATAATATGCCTCATGTAAAACTTAAAACAAATTTAGATATAAATAAAGAGCCAGATGTAGATTATTATATAAATATGATAAAGCAAAATGTATTTGATTTTCAATATATACCTACTCAAATTATAATTGATAATTATGAAAGAATAGGTGATGCAATTATGAGGGCTGATTGTGATTTCTTTAGTAGAGAAAAGTGTTTAACAAAATTAAAAAGATTAAAAAATACTTATGATAGAAAGCTAGATTTAGACATTCAAGAGCTTAACATTAATTAAATTGTAAATTTTACATATAATAAATTTAAGATTTATATTTTTTAGGTTTTACAAAAAAATATAAAATTCTACAAAAATATTTGACATATTTAATTAAGCTTTGATATTATAATAATATGAAAGGAGATTGAAAATGGCTGGTGGAAGATCATCTCAAAGAGCATATTTTGGTTTGAATTGGGTGATTAGCATTATTTTAGCTATTTTGCCTACAAACGTTATATGCGGAATTATCACTAGAATTATGCGCCAAAATTGGTTGGGTTTAATTTTAAATATAATCTTATTCCCAGTTTTTTGGATTATTGATTTAGTAACAATTATTGCATTCAAAGATTTAACTATATTAGCATAATTCAAAATTGAAAAACTCTATTTCGATAGAGTTTTTTTATTTGTGAATTTTATTACAGTTAATAATTGTTGACTTTTATTTTATAAAATATATAATTTAATTGGAGGTGTAAAATGGATTTAGTGGTTATGGCAGCTGGCATGGGAAGTCGTTTTGGAGGGTTAAAGCAGGTGGCTCCTATTGATGAAGATAATAATTTTATATTAGATTATTCTATATATGATGCTGTAAAAGCGGGGTTTGATAGAGTTATATTTATTATAAAAAAAGAGAATTATGAGTATTTTAAACAAACAATAGGTGAAAGATTAAAAAATGTTGTAAAAATAGAATTTGTGTTTCAAGATATAAATAATATACCTAAGAATGTTAAAATTCCTGCTAATAGAGTAAAGCCTTGGGGGACTGCACATGCAATATATAGCTGTAAAGATGTAGTACAGGATAAATTCGCTGTTATAAATGCAGATGATTTTTATGGGTATGAATCGTTTAAAATTGTAGCGGATTTTTTAAAAAATAGTAATAATAATGAATTTGTAAGTGCTGGATATTATGCTAAAAACACTTTGAGTAATAAAGGCAGTGTTAAACGTGGTGTTTTTTCATTAGATGGAGATATTGCAAAATCTTTACAAGAATGTGAAATCGAATTAAGGAATGGAGAGCTGATGGCTACAATATTAGATCAAGATAATTGGCATAAAATTGATGAAAATACATTAGTGTCTATGCAAATGTTTGGATTTAATAGAAAATTGATTGATGAGATAATAAAAGAATATGAAATATTTTTCAGTCAGCCTGAATCAAAATTGGAAAAAAGTGAATTTTTATTGCCTGATGTAGTAAATAATATGATAAAGTCTAATGATATTATTTTAAAAGTCATTCCAACTCCTTCTAAATGGTTTGGTATAACATATAAGGAAGATTTAGATGATTTTAAACAAGCTATTATTAATATGAAAAAGTCAAACAAATATCCTCAACACTTATATGTAAAGGAGAAATTATAAAATATGTATAACCTTGATGAAAAAGTGAAGGAAAGAGCATTTTTAGTGTATTTTGAGAATGAAGATTATGAGCTTATAGAAATGAGAGAGTTAATTCGTTCTGCCTCTTTAGAGTTTGTTGGAAGTGAATATGTAAATTTAAGAGAGGTTAATCCACATTCATATATAGGAAGTGGAAAAGTAGAAGAAATTGCAAGCAAATTAAATATTGCAGAAGCAGATGTTGTAATTTTTGATGTATCGCTTACAGGCTCACAATTAAGAAATTTACAAAATGAATTAAATGTTAAAGTTATTGACAGAACTATGTTGATATTAGATATATTTGCTTCACGAGCAAAGTCTAATGAGGGTAAATTGCAAGTGGAATTAGCTCAACTTAAATACACATTACCTCGTCTTACAGGAATATCTGGAACAGCAGGGCGTTTTGGTTCTGGAGGGGTAGGTATGCGTGGCCCTGGGGAAACAAAACTAGAATTGGACAGACGTAAAATTCAAGAAAATATTTCTAAAAAAGAAAAAGAATTAAAAGAAATGTCTATAAAACGCCAATTAACACGCAAACAACGCAAAAATAATGAAAATGTAGTTGTGTTAGTAGGATACAGTAATGCTGGTAAATCTACCATAATGAATGTTATTACAAAAGCTGGAACTTATGCAGACGATAAATTATTTGCTACTCTTGATGTTTTAACTAAAAGAGTTTGGGATGAAGGGGTAAGTTATGTGCTTTGTGATACTGTAGGATTTATATCAAATTTACCTCACGAACTTGTTAACGCTTTTTCTGCAACATTGGAAGAATTAAGAGATGCTGATGTGTGTATAATAGTGCTAGATGCTAACGATAAAAATAAATATAAGCAACTTGAAATAGTTGAGGCAGAACTTGACAAACAAAATGTTAACAAATCTAAATGTATTTTGGTGTATAATAAATGCGACTTATTAAATAAAATGGAGTTAAGTGTTCTTAAAGAGTTTGATTATGATAGTTGCAAAATTCAAGCAAAAAATAATATTGGAATTGATAAATTGAAGTCATTGATTAGAGAAAAATTAATCTAACATTAGCAAAATTAAAATATTTTTTAAATAGGAATATTGATTAAAATATTCTTATTTTTTTAAATTATTTAAATTCTTCACACTTTTTTTGTTTTTACATACTATGGAGTATACGAAGGAGTTAGAAAAATACCAAAGATAAATTACATAACGATATAATTAATTTAAATTTAATTATATACAGCTAAATCCTATAGCATGGATTTTGGGAAAAATCTAAAATACTTCAAAAAAAAACGAAATAAACAATAGGAGGAAATTTTATGTTTAACAAAATGTTTGGCGGTTGCGGATGTGGCAATGACTTTGATAAATGCGGAAGCGGATGCGGAAACGATTGTTGCTGGATAATTGTATTACTATTAATTCTTTGCAATTGTGGATGTAATATGGATCCTTGTTTCTTAATAATCATATTGTTAATATTATGCGGTTGCGGTGGCGGAAAGAAAGATAACGGTTGCTGCTGCTAATTGTAAATAAATTTAATTACATAATAAAAAATGGGCAGACGCCCATTTTTTTTAAGCATACAAATTATTTATATGGTTTTTATGATTAAATGTGAAGAAAATGTTAATAATTCAATTAATATATACCACAAATTTTGTTAAATTCCTAAAATTTTTACAAAAAAGTGTTGACACATCTAGCAAATTATGTTATACTGGACTAGTATGAATAATTATCTCAAAAACTGAGTGCAATATTCTTTGAATATATGATATCATATTTTTTTGGGAAACACAACTGAATACAATAAATTTTTTAAGGAGTTATGAATGAATTCTAACACACTCAACATTAAAATGGTGAATTATGGCAATAAGGCTAAAAGACAAACATTTGGTAAAATAAGAGTTCCTTATGAAATGCCACATTTGATGGATGTGCAAAAAGCATCTTTTCAAACTTTTCTTAAAGAAGGTATTTGGGAAGTGTTGAATGAATTTAATCCTATTGTAGACTACTCTAACAAAGCAGAGTTGTCTTTTTTGGATTATTCAATCGACTTCACTCCTAAATATTCTTGGGCAGAGTGTAAACGCCGCCAATCTAGCTATACAGTAGCATTAAAAGTTAAAGTGCGCTTATTGGTAAAGGAAACGGGACAGGTTATGGAGCAAGAAGTATTCCTTGGCGATATTCCATATATGTCTGAAGATGGAGGATTTTTATGTAATGGAGTGGAAAGAGTTATTCTTAACCAATTAATAAAATCTCCTGGAATTGTATTTGATGGTGAAATGAATAAGTATGGTAAAATGGATTATACAGGCTCTATTGCACCATCTCATGGAATGTGGGTAACTACTGAACAAGTAAATGGAGATAGCTTACGTGTAATAGTTGAACGTAAGTTTAAAATGTCTTTAGGTGTATTATTTAAATGTTTTGGTTATACCAACGAACAATTGTTGGAAATTTTTGGCAACCACCCATTTATAGTGAATACATTAAATAAAGAAACTCAATTAACTCAAGAAGATGCATTAATTGAATTTAGTCGCAGAACTCGTCCAGGAGAGATTCCAAGCCCTTCAAATACTATGGCATATATTAATGATAGATTTTTCAATCATCAACATTATAGTATGGGAAAAGTTGGTAGATATAAAACTAATAAAAAGCTTAGCCTTGCTAATCGTATAGTGGATCATATTAGCGCTGAAGATATTAAAATAGATAAAAAAGTGGTTGTATCAAAAGGCGAAGTTATAACTCGTGAACTTGCAAATAAAATTCAAAATGCTGGAATTAATAGTGTAAATATTATATATAATGATAAAATTATTAAAGTTGTTGGAAACAATCGTGTAGATTTAACTGCTTATTTAGATTGTGATCCAAAACAATTTGGAATTAGTGGTTTAGTATATTATCCATTATTGCAAGAAATTTTAAAAGAAAATAAAACTAAAGAAGAACAGCTTGAGGCTGTAAGAGCAAATGCAAGGGCTTTGGAAAATTATCAAATAACATTAGATGACATGCTTGCTACAGTAAGCTATCATTTAAATTTGATTGATGGAATTGGAAGTTTAGATGAAAGAGACCACTTGGCAAATCGTCGTGTTGCAGGGTGTGGCGAATTATTAACTCAAGAGTTTAGAAAGGGTATGACAAAACTTCAAGCTCAAGTTCGTGAGACTTTGCAAAGTAGAGATTTAACAGATATTACTCCTGCACAAGTGGTAAATGCAAGATATATTAACAAGGCTTTTAAAGAGTTTATGAGCACTTCTCAGCTTTCAGCTTTAATGGACCAAGTAAACCCTGTTTCAAGTTTAAGACACAAACGCCGTTTAAGTTCGTTTGGTCCTGGAGGGGTTAAAAAAGAACGTGCAACAGCTGAAGTCCGTGATATAAATCATTCTCATTATGGTCGTATTTGCGTGGTAGAAACTCCAGAAGGTCAGCCTATTGGTTTGATGACAAGTATTGCTAGTTATGCAAGAATTAATGAATATGGATTTTTGGAAACTCCTTATAGAAAAGTTGAAGCCAATGGAAAGGTTAGCGATAAAATAGTATTTATGATGGCTGATGAAGATGTAAATGAATATATAGCTACAGCAAAAGAAGAATTAGATGAAAACGGCTGTTTAAAAAATGAACAAATCGTATGTCGTCACAATGGTACAGTTGAATCAGTTAGCCGTGATAAAATTACTTATATAGATTTATCTCCAAGACAACTAATTTCTGTTGGAGCAAGTTTAATTCCATTTATTGAACACTGTGCTGCAAACCGTGCATTGATGGGAACTAACATGCAATGTCAAGCAGTTCCTTTGATTAAAGCTGAATCTCCTGTTGTTGGAACAGGAATAGAACACAAATTAGCTAAAGATAGTGGAGCTATGATTTTAGCTGATGGAGATGGTACAGTTAGTTATGTTAGTGCTGATTACATTACAGTAGATTATGATGATGGAAGAGTAGTAAATTATTATTTAAGAAAATTTGAAAGAACAAATGATAAAACATGCTTTAATCAAAAACCAATAGTAAAACATGGTGAAAGAGTTGCTTCTGGAGATGTATTGGCAGATGGAGCGTCTACTCAAAATGGAGAAATCGCTCTTGGTAAAAATATGACAGTAGCATTCATGAATTGGGAAGGATACAATTTTGAAGATGCTATACTTGTAAATGAAAGAATAGTAAGAGAAGATGCGTTTACATCAATTTCAATTCAACAAGTTAAAACTGAAGCAAGAACTACAAAGCTTGGAGATGAAGAGATTACTAGAGATATTGCTGGTGTAGGTGAAGAGGCTTTAAAGAATTTAGATGAAAATGGTATAGTTAGAATAGGTACTGAAGTTAAGGTTGGAGATATCTTGGTAGGAAAAGTTACTCCTAAAGGAGAAACTGATTTAACTCCAGAAGAAAGATTGCTAAAATCTATTTTTGGTGAAAAGACAAAAGAGGTTAAAAATACATCATTAAAAGTTAAACATGGAGAAGCTGGTGTAGTTGTTGGCGTTGAAATTTTATCAAGAAAAAATAAAGATGAATTAGATGCTGGCGTAAATACAATGGTTAAAGTGTATATTGCTCAAAAAAGAGTATTGCAACCAGGAGATAAATTAGCTGGACGTTATGGAAATAAAGGTGTAGTATCAATAGTTCTTCCTGAGTGTGATATGCCATTTATGGCAAATGGGCAAACTGTGGATATTGTTCTTAACCCAATGGGAATTCCATCTCGTATGAATTTGGGACAATTACTTGAAATGCATTTAGGTTTAGCTGCAAAACATTTAGATTGGAAAGTAGCTACACCTGGATTTGACAGTGCTACTGAAGAAGAAATTCAAGAATTGTTGCGTCAAAATAATTTGCCTGAAGATGGAAAAATTCAATTATATGATGGAAGAACAGGATTGCCATTTGAAAATAAAACAAATGTTGGCGTAATGTATATGTTGAAGCTTGATCACATGGTAGAAGATAAAATTCATGCTCGTTCAATAGGAACTTACGCATTAATTACTCAACAGCCATTAAGTGGAAAATCTCAACTTGGAGGACAACGTTTTGGTGAAATGGAAGTTTGGGCATTAGAAGCATACGGAGCAAGCAGATTGTTGCAAGAGATGTTAACCGTTAAATCAGATGATGTAGAAGGGCGTATTAAAACTTATGAGGCAATAGTAAAAGGAGAACCAATTCCAGAGCCTGGAATGCCAGAGGCGTTTAAAGTGCTTGTAAAAGAGATGCAGGGACTTGGCTTAGATGTGAAGATTTTGACAGCAGATCAACATGAGTTGTCTATCAATGAAGTATCTGATCAAGAAGTTGAATTTAATGCAGTGCAACCTGTAAATAAGGTTGGGCTTGAAGATATCACTCTTGAATTTGATAAAATTCAGGAAAGTTATGGTTCGCAAGATGAAGACCAAACTTTTGATGAATCAGCTTTATTTGATGATTTAGATGACTAGAAAAAATATAGGAGAAATATAATGTTTGAATTAAACAATTTTGACTCAATAAAAATCAGCATCGCTTCCCCTGAAAAGATCAGAGAATGGTCTAGAGGGGAGGTGACTAAGCCTGAGACAATTAATTACCGCACTCAAAAACCTGAAAAAGATGGTTTGTTTTGTGAGCGTATCTTTGGGCCTAAAAAAGATTGGGAATGTAGTTGTGGTAGATATAAAAGAGTGCGTTATAAAGGCGTAATATGTGATAAATGCGGTGTAGAAGTTACTCGATCAAAAGTTAGACGTGAACGTATGGGGCATATTGAATTAGCTTGTCCTGTATCACATATTTGGTTCTTTAAAGGTGTTCCTAGTCGTATAGGATTAATACTTGATATGTCTCCAAAACTTTTAGATGAAGTTTTATATTATGTAAGCTATGTTGTTCTTGATCCTAAAGATACAGAGTTTGAATACAAACAGGTTATTAGGGATAGAGAATATCGTGAAGCCATTGAAAAGTATGGCTATAACGGCTTTAGAGCAGGAATGGGAGCTGAAGCAGTAAAAGAATTGCTACACAATGTTGACCTTGAAAAAGAGAAAAAAGAATTGACAGATATAATGCACAATTCAAAAGGTCAAAAGAAATTGAAAGCAACTAAAAAGCTTGAAATAGTTGAAGATTTCATTAAAAGTGGAAATAAACCTGAATGGATGATTATGGATGTAATTCCTGTTATACCACCTGATATTCGTCCATTAGTTCAAATAGATGGAGGAAAATTTGCAGCAAGTGATTTAAACGATTTATATCGACGTGTTATAAATAGAAATAATCGTTTGAAAAAATTGATAGATTTAGGTGCTCCAGAAATTATTATACGTAATGAAAAGCGTATGTTGCAAGAAGCTGTCGATGCTTTGTTTGATAATGGAAAACGTGGAAGAGCTGTACAAGGTTCTCGTCAAAGAGATTTAAAATCTTTAACAGCTTCATTAAAAGGTAAGCATGGACGTTTCCGTCAAAATTTGTTAGGAAAGCGTGTAGACTATTCTGGACGTTCAGTTATTGTGGTTGGTCCAGAACTTAAAATTTATCAAATGGGCTTGCCAAAAATGATGGCTTTAGAATTATTTAGACCATTTATTATTAAGCGTTTACTTGAAATGAACCAAACAAATAATTTAAAGAAAGCTACTCGTATGATAGATCAAGAACGCCCTGTAGTATGGGATATTTTGTCTGAAGTAGTGCAAGGTCACCCAGTACTATTAAACCGTGCACCAACATTGCATAAATTGTCTGTTCAAGCTTTTGAACCATTGTTAATTGAAGGTAAGGCGATACGTTTGCCACCTTTGGCTTGTGGCGGATTTAATGCAGACTTCGATGGAGACCAAATGTCAATTCATATTCCATTAAGTATTGAAGCTAGAACTGAAGCTAGAAATTTGTTATTAGCATCTAACAATATATTAAAACCAAGTGATGGTTCTCCAGCGATGGTACCTTCTCAAGATATGATTTTAGGAAATTATTATATAACATTACTTCGTGATGGTGCTAAAGGCGAAAATATGGTGTTTAATAGCGAAGAAGAAGCTGAAATGGCTTATGAAAATGGAGAATTATCTCTTCAAGCTAAAATATATGTTCGCCGTAAAGCTTTGTTTAATGGAGAACTTTGCCAAGGAAGAGCAGAAACCTCTTTAGGAAGAATTTTCTTTAATAGATGTGTTCCTCAAGACTTGGGATATATAGATAGAACAAAGAAAGAAAATATATTCCGTTATGAAATTGAGAAAGAAGTTGGAAAGAAAGAGTATGGAAAATTAATCGATCTAGCATATAGAAAACATGGAACAAATGTTACAGTATCTATGATTGATGATATCAAAAATCTTGGATTTAAATTTTCTACTCTAGCAAGTATCTCATTATCATTATTTGATATGACAGAAAGCAATCAAAAAGAAGCTATTTTAAAAGAAGCTGATGAAAAAGTTGCTCAAAATAATGACTTGTATTTACAAGGATTTATGAGTGAAGCTGATAAACGTGAAAGAAATATTAAAATATGGAATGACGCTACTGCTAAAGTTATGGAAGCTGTTGTGGGTGGACTAGACAAATTTAATCCATTAAAAATGATGGCAGATTCAAAAGCTCGTGGTAATAACGACCAAATCAAGCAGTTATCTGGTATGCAGGGTATAACAGCGGTTGCTTCAGGTGTTCGTTCAGATATACCAGTTAAATCAAGCTTTAGAAGAGGATTAACTCCTATAGAATATTTTAGTGCTGCTCGTGGATCTCGTAAACAGTTGATGGATACAGCTATGAAAACAGCAGACTCAGGTTATTTAACTCGTAGATTAGTAGATGTGGCTCAAGATACTGTAGTTACAGAAGTAGATTGCTTTGAAGCTCTTGGCGAAAGCGTAAAGGGTATGGAAGTTACAGAGATAGTAAAAGATGGAACTTTAGTTGAAAGTTTGGAAAATAGAATTATTGGAAGATATTCAGTAAATGCTATTATCAATCCAAAAACTAAACAAGAAATCTGTCCAGCAAATGAATATATAACTGCTGATATGGCTAGTGAAATTGTAAATGCTGGAATTACAAAGGTTAATATTAGAACATTATTAACTTGTAAAGCAAGACGAGGGGTTTGTGCAAAATGTTATGGAAGAAACATGAGCAAAAACTCATTAGTAGATGTTGGTGAAGCTGTAGGTGTAATTGCAGCTCAATCAATTGGTGAACCAGGAACACAATTAACAATGAGAACCTTCCATACAGGAGGTGCTGCTACTGCAGATATTACTCAAGGTTTGCCTCGTGTGGAAGAAATCTTTGAAGCTCGTAATCCTAAAGGTGCTGCTTTTGTTAGCGAAATTGCTGGTAAGGTTACAATTAATAATGTTGATAAACGTTATGAAGTTGTTGTTAAAGGTGAAACAGAACAATCATATATTTTACCTTATGGTTCAGTATTAAAGGTTCAAACAGGTGATACTGTTCAACCTGGAACAGCTTTAACAGAAGGCCCAATTAACCCTAGAGATATATTGCATACTCGTGGAGTTAAAGCAGTTCAAGAATATTTGCTAAATGAAGTATTGAGTGTGTATAAATCACAATCAGTTGATATTAATGCTAAACATTTGGAAATAATTATTCGTCAAATGTTAAGAAAGGTTAGAATTGAAAATTCTGGTGATACTAATTTATTGCCTGGAGATAGTGTTGATATTAGTGTGTATGAAGATGAAAATAACAGAGTGCTTGCAGAAGGTGGTGTGCCTGCAACTGCTAAACGTGAATTGCAGGGTATAACTAAAGCAAGTTTAACTACAGAAAGCTTCTTATCAGCTTCTTCATTCCAAGAGACAAGCAGTGTGTTAACTGAGGCTGCTTTGAAAGGTAAGGTGGATCACTTGTTGGGATTAAAAGAAAATGTAATTATAGGAAAATTAATTCCTGCAGGAACAGGGTGTACTGAATATCGTTCTATGATGCCTAAAGAAGTGGAAAGCGATAAAATGTTTGGATTTGGAATGGACGCAGATATTAAATTTGCAGATATTGATTTAGAATAAAATAAAAGATGGGTAAAACTTTACCCATCTTTTTATAAATTAAATTATATTTTATTATAAAAGTTTAATATATATTTTATTATAATATCCAAATGCTAAAAAGCAATTAACTAACTTTCTGGAAATTAATTTCCTTAATAATTAATTATTTAATTAATTCTAATAAAATACTATATTATAGTATTTTGTGTAGATTTTAATTTTTAATTAATTTTAAAAAAAATATTAAAAAACTATTTACAAATCATTTTGTTTATGCTATATTATAAGAGTATTAAAGGAGGTAGGATATATGAAATGTACTACTTGGGGATTTAATCAAGGGGAAAATGGAAAAGTTATTCCAGTTAAAATTGAAAAGACTATTGATGAAAATATTATGGCTTCAGCAGAAGCTTTGCTTAAAGGAGTAGAAGTATCTTTATAACTTAATCTTTTAATAAGCTTTTATAACTAATGAAAATGCAATGAGAAATATTGACAATTTGTTTGAGTTTGCATAGTCTAATAAGTTTTTGCACTAAATTTTGAAATGTGTATAAATTTATTAGACTTTTTTATTTTGATATGTTAAAATGATTAAGTAATTATCTAAAGAGGTTTATATGAAAGAATTAGTTTATCCAGCAGTATTATATAAAGATAAAGAATTAGATGCTTTTACAATAGCTATTCATGATTTGGGAATAGTTACTGAAGGTAAAACAGTTGAAGAGGCTTTTATTAATGCTAGGGAGCATTTAACAGCAATGTTTGAGTGTGCAGTAAAGCTTGATTGCGAAATAGATGCACCATCTCCTTTTATAAAAATTTGGAAAGAAAATAAGGATAATATTGTTATATTAGTAGATGCTTTAACTTAAATTTAGGAGGGGATATGGAAGAGTTTAAGGTTAATGCTCAAAATTGGTCTGAACTTGATTTTCTAATTAATAACTTCTATGAAATTGTAGAATATAAAAGGGGTCGAGGCATTTACGGTGATAGAGTGATTTTGAAAAGAAGTAAAAATCCAAGATGTATTTTTGGAGAAAAAGATAAATATTACGAATTCTATTATCTTAATGCAAATGCTGTGAAAGAATTGCCAAGAACACTTATTGAAAAAATTAATGTTATAAAAAGAGTTGTTGTTTCTCCAGAAAACATGAATTTATTATGCGATTTTTCAGATGTGGGAGATCAAAATCCAATAGATTGGGCCACAGATACAGCTTTAGCTTTATCTACTCCAAATACAGTTGATTTTAAAATATTGAATGAAATATTAATAAAAAGATATAAATTATTAGGAAAAGATTTTATAGAGAAATTAAATCAGCATAGAAAAATGCAGTATTTCTTGGCAACATCTAAAGAGATGTGTTTAATACCTAAAGAACATGCAGAACAAGAAATGCAAAAAATATAAATTAAAATACATGAAAATCATGTATTTTTTATTGTTTTTAATAAAATATAATATAATAAAAAGAGGAAAGTATGAATGAATTTATGAAACAAGCTATAGAAGAAGCTGAAGTTGGAATACAAAATGGAGAAGGCGGGCCTTTTGGGTGTATAATTGTTAAAAATGGAAAAATTGTTGCTAAAGCACATAATCAGGTTATTAAAAATAATGATGCTACATGTCATGCAGAAATTCAAGCAATTAGAATGGCTAGTAAAAATTTAAATACATTTGATTTAACAGGCTGTGAGTTATATTGTTCTGGAGAACCTTGTATTATGTGTGCTTCAGCTTGCCTTTGGGCAAATATTCAAAAAGTGTATTATGCATGTTCAGTTGAAGATAATGCTAGTATAGGTTTTAGAGATAAAAAATTTGATGAATTGATATATAAAGAAAAAATGAATAATTTGCTTCCAATGGAAAATATTGATGGAAAAGAAGGCTTAAAATTATTTAAAAAATATTTAAATATTAAAAATAAAATTAAATATTAAAAATGATAAAAATAATTAAATAAAACATAAAAAATAAAACAAAAACAATTAAATAAAATATTGAAAAATAAAACAATTAAAAAAAATATTAAATAAAAAATAAATAATTTATTTAAAAATAAAAAAATTCTTATTACAAGAATTTTTTTGATATATTTTATTCTATGGTTAATTGAACTATTTTTCCATTTAAAGCATTTTGATATATTAAGAAATATCCATCACTCATAACATCATTTGGATTTAAAGGAAGCCATTGATAATTTTGACCAAAATCATTTGGAGGTAAACTATTATATTTTGCAGGCACTCCATAAGCTATGTATTTCATTAGTTTATTTTCATAAATTACTCCCAAAACGTATGGATTAGAATTTTCATTTTCAACTTTTATAAATTTAGAATCAGGTATAATACTATTTAATATATCATCTGCTGGATATTTAGCAAACATTTCATCTAATTGGTAAATAATGTCATTTAAAAATGTAGATTGCTCTTCAGTTAAAGAATTATCTTCATTTTGAGAAGGGTTTTCATTTCTAATTTCAGTATTTTCTTCAATAGAATCTGTTGTAGAATTAATTTCAACATCAATGTTATTTTCAATGTTATTATCTTTAATATTAGTATCTTTAATATTATTATCTTCAACATTTATATTGTTGTTTTCTAAAATTTTATCTTCAGTATTATTTACCATGCTATCATTATCTAAAATTTTATCTTTAGGCATATCATCTTCTATAATAGATTCTTGATAGTTTGAATAAAAATAATTTTTATATTCACAATTTGCACAATTTGAACAGTCTTCACAACAAGAGCTTTCTTTCATGGCATTATCTATAACTTGTTCTAATTCTTCATCTTTAGCTTCTAAAACAGCGTCAAATGGAGAGTCTGAAAAATAAAAGCCGTTAAAACTTCCTCCTTCCAAAATAACTTTTTTATCTCCTAAGTTATTATCTATTAAAGCGCAATAAATACTATCGTTTAAATTTATAGGATTTGATATTGAAAATTCATAATGTTGAGGCTTTTTATTTAGCTCAACAATTTGGACATTATTATTACAATATATCCCTAATTTTGTGTTTAAAGGTAAGCTGGTTATATTGTACAGACGTATTTTCCCGCTTATTTTATTGTTTGTATTAGAAAGAGTTAAAATTCCTTTAGGTGCATTATTAGTTATATTTTCACTATTTGATAATATTATAGTTTTACAAAACATATTAACCTCATGTTAATTATATATTATATTTAAAAGAAAAAATTGACATTTTTTATCGAAAATGATAGATTTTGTTGTTTTATTGTTGATTTATTTTAAGAAAAATTAAATTTTTGAATAAAAGTTGAGTTGTGTTAAAAACTTTGTTTAATATAATTGACAAATAAATGGTTAATATGGTAATATATTTCTGTTAAATTGGCAATAATGATATGCGAGGAAAGAATGAAAAGATTTGTTAAATTAGCATTATGTTTATTTTTATGTGTAATAGCTATTGGCCTTACAGCTTGTGGCGGAAAAAAGAAAGAAGTTGTAGATACTAGCATAGCTAGCTATGGTAATGGTGGAATGGTTGTAACACATGGAGAATATGTATACTTTGTAAACGGATATTCTAGCTATGAAATTTATACAAAGGATAATTTGTCTACAAATTTTGATGTTGGTGGATTATATAGGGCTAAATTGAATAGTGATAAAACTTTAAATTATGATAAAAATGGCAATGTTGTAGGAGCTGAAAAGCTTAGTGGAAATTTGGTTGGATTTGAAACTACCAGCTTATATATATTTGGTGATTATATTTACTATGTAACACCTACAACTGAAGTTGACAAGCAAGGTAATTTACAAACAAGTAAACTAGATTTTTGTCGCATTAAAATTGATGGAGGAAAGACTGAAAGAGTATATAAGAGTGATTCTGATGCTGCAGATATTGATTTTGAGTTTTATTATGCTGAAGGTCAAGTATATTTATTGGTAAATGAAAATGGAACTTTAAAGCGTATTATTTGTTCTGGAAAGTTTTCTGTAGATACCATTGATGAAAATGTTACTAGTGTGGCTTTGCATAAAGATGAGTATAATGTTTTTGATAGCGATAGTTATAAAAACATATTTTATACAAAAACAAATGATGATGAAAAAATAGAGATATATAATTATAATGTAGTTAGTAATAAGCAAGAATATAAGGTTACAACAAATTATTCAACTTGTGAATTGATGGATTATAGATTTGGGCATTTGTATTATAAAGCTAGTAAAGAAGATTATCCTAGCTATACTTATGTTTATCGCATAGATGCTACAAAAAATGCTATTACAAATTTAATTGAAGAACAAATAACAAAAATGGAATATACAGAGTTTTATTTCCTTGAGAATGAAACTAGTGGATATATAGCTCAGACTGAGGATAAAACATATTATTTAACATATGACGCTGGCGGTTTAAGTCAGGTAATTCCTATCGCTGATAGTAAATTAAATATAATGGCTATAAAAAACAATTATATATATATAAATGAAAGCAGTGAAATTAAGCGTATTAATATATACAATTTATCTACATCTCATGATACAACTCAAGAAACAGTGCTTACTCTTGAAAATATGCAAACATATCAATATGATATAGATGATCACTATATTTATATGTATGCAACTATGGGAGAAAACACATATTTGTATGGAATATATATAAATAACCCAATAGATGGAGATGAGTTTGAAGCAAAGTTAATTGGAGTATATCTTGAAAGTGATATAGAGGAAAGTGAAGAATAATAAATTTTAAAATATATTAGGGAAAACACCTAATATATTTTTATTTTATATCTAAAAATATGATTATTATTTTAGTTTAAACTATTGACAAAGAATTAATGTTTTGCTAAAATATATATCGTTATAGTGTATGTGCTACCAGCTATAACGTTAAATTTTTTTTAAATGGTTGGATTAAGAAAAATTTAACAATATTGGTTGCAAAATTTTTATAGGAGGAGAATATGCCTACAACTCAACAATTAGTTAGAAAAGGTAGAAAAAAAATTGATGTAAAAAGCAAATCAATTTTGCTAGACAACTGCCCTCAAAAACGTGGCGTTTGTACATCAGTTACAACTACTACACCTAAAAAACCTAACTCTGCGTTAAGAAAAATTGCTCGTGTTCGTTTGTCTAATGGTAAAGAAACTACTTGCTACATTCCAGGCGAGGGACACAATTTGCAAGAACATAATGTAGTGTTGGTTCGTGGTGGAAGAGTACCAGATCTTCCAGGTGTGCGTTATCATATTATTCGTGGTGCATTGGATACTGCTGCTGTTCAAAAACGCAAACAAGGAAGAAGTAAGTATGGCGCTAAACGCCCTAAATAATCTTGCCTATATAGTTCTTAAAGGCTATGCAGAGAAATCTGTTTGGTGAGAGTAAATTGTTCTTTTAATTAAAAGAACCGTGAGTACATTTTAATGTACTAATTGAAAATTGAAATATATATTTTCAAAGTAAATTTCTTATTGTATCTACAATAAGGCTCGTGCGGAGAATAAAACGCAAATTGAATAAAAAAGGAGAATTAATTATGTCAAGAAGAAATACGGCTGTTAAGCGTGAAGTAGTTGCTGACCCAATATATAATTCAACTGTTGTGACTAAATTGGTTAATCAAGTTATGCTTGACGGAAAACGTGGTCTTGCTCAAAGGATAGTGTATTCAGCAATGAATAAAGCTGGGGAAAAATTAGGTTTAGAGCCTATGACTGCATTAACTAATGCTTTAGAAAATATTAAACCAGTACTTGAAACAAAAGCAAGACGTGTAGGAGGAGCAAACTTTCAAGTTCCAATGGAAATTAGAGAGGATCGCCGTCAAACATTAGCAATTAGATGGATAGTAGAATATTCTCGTAAGAGAACAGGCGAAAGAGGCATGGAAAATAAATTGGCTGCCGAAATTGTTGATGCTTGCAACTTAACTGGTGGTGCAGTAAAGAAAAAAGACGATATGCACAGACAAGCTGAAGCAAATAAAGCGTTTGCACATTATCGTTGGTAATGAGATTTATAAAAATCTTATATTAGGTAATAATTGAAATAAAGATTATAAATATATAATTTTAATAAGGAGAATAAAAAAAATATGGCTAGAACAATTCCGTTGGAAAAAATTAGAAATATAGGAATTATGGCTCATATAGACGCAGGTAAAACTACAACTACAGAACGTATTTTGTACTATACAGGTGTAAATCACAAAATAGGTGAAGTTCATGATGGTGAAGCTACAATGGACTGGATGGTTCAAGAGCAAGAAAGAGGAATTACTATTACATCAGCTTGTACTCACTGTAAATGGAAAGATTGTGGAATAAATATTATTGATACACCTGGACACGTTGACTTTACAGTTGAAGTTTTACGTTCATTAAAAGTTTTGGACGGTGCCGTTGCATTGTTTAGTGCAAGAGAAGGTGTTCAAGCTCAATCTGAAACTGTTTGGCGTCAAGCTACTGAATGTCATGTTCCAAGAATTTGTTTTGTAAATAAAATGGATATGAATGATGCTAACTTCCTTCGTGCTGTTAGTCAAATGCGTTCTGTATTAAAGGCAAATGCTGTTCCAATTCAAATGCCTATTGGTCAGGAAGCTGACTTTGAAGGTATTATTGATCTTATAACTATGAGAGCTTTCTATTATAAAGATGATATTGGTAAAGTTGTAGAAGAAGCTGATATTCCAGCAAATTTATTAGATGAGGCTCAAAAGTTAAGAAATCAACTAGTGGAAGCAGTTGTTGAAACTGATGATACTTTACTTGAAAAATATTTTGGTGGAGAAGAAATAACTATACCAGAATTAAAGAAAGCTATTCGTAAAGCTACTTGTGAATTAAAATTAAATCCAGTGCTTTGCGGAACTGCATTAAGAAATCGTGGTATTCAAATGCTACTAGATGCAATAATCGACTATATGCCAAGCCCATTAGATATTCCACCAATCAAAGGAGTTCTTCCAGATGGAACTGAAGCTGAACGTAAATCTAGTGATGATGAGCCATTAAGTGCTTTAGCCTTTAAAGTGGCAAATGATCCTTACGTTGGAGGAATTACATTTACTCGTGTATATAGTGGAAAATTAACTGCAGGAACTTATGTTCTAAATTCTACAAATGGAAAAAAAGAACGTGTTGGTAGAATTTTGCGTATGCATGCAAATTCAAGAGAAGATATTCCAGAAGCTTTAGCTGGAGAAATATGTGCGATAGTTGGTCTTAAAGATACTGGTACTGGAGATACTCTTTGTGATGAAGCTCACCCAATTATACTTGAATCAATGAAATTTATGGATCCTGTTATAGACCAAGCTATTGAACCTAAGAGTAAAGATGCTCAAGAAAAATTAGCATTAGCTCTTGCAAAACTTATGAAGGAAGATCCTACATTTAAATCTCACACAGATAAAGAAACAGGTCAAACAATAATTTCTGGTATGGGAGAATTACATCTAGATATTATGGTTGATCGTCTTCGCAGAGAATTTAATGTTGATGTAAATGTTGGTAAACCTCAAGTTGCTTACAAAGAAACTATTCGTAAGAAAGTTGAAGCTGAAGGAAAATATATTAAGCAATCTGGTGGTCGTGGTCAATATGGACATTGTAAAGTAATATTTGAACCTCAACCAAGAGATTCAGGATATTCTTTCGAAAGCAAAGTTGTTGGAGGAGCTATTCCAAAAGAATTTATTGCTCCTATTGATGCTGGAATTCAAGAAGCTCGTCAATCAGGTGTAGTGGCTGGATATGAAACTATAGACTTTAAAGCTACTGTTTACGATGGTTCATATCATGATGTGGATTCAAGTGAAATGGCATTTAAAATTGCTGGTTCTATGGCATTTAAAGAAGGAATGGCAAAAGCTGATCCAGTTTTGCTAGAACCTATAATGAAAGTAGAAGTTGTAGTTCCAGACGATTATTTAGGTACTGTTATGGGAGGCTTAACTTCTCGTAGAGGAATTTTATCTGGTACTGACGTTAAACCTAATGGAACAATTATTCATGCTGAAGTTCCACTAGCAGAAATGTTTGGATATGCAACAGATTTAAGAGGTTCAACTCAAGGTCGTGGTCAATTCTCAATGGAATTTGATCATTATGCAGAAGTTCCTAAAAATGTTGCAGATAAAATTATTGGAGAACGTAAAAAATCTTAATATAAATTAAACATCTTATACTATGGAATGTATTTCCATAGTTAAGATTGATTAGAAATTTTGATTACATTATTAGAACTTATTTTTACAAATATGAATATTATCATATTATGGGAAAAGTGAATAGTAATTCAATCAAATAAATTAAATAAAAAACTAATTTTAAATTATAAAATGTTTAAAAATTTTAATTAAAATGCTTGACTTATAATGTCAATATAAATATAATTATTAATATCAAATATTATGGAGGATTTTAAAAATGGCTAGAGAGAAATTTAATAGAGCAAAGCCACATGTTAATATTGGTACTATTGGTCACGTTGACCATGGTAAGACTACTTTAACTGCTGCTATTACAACTGTTTTAGCTGCAAAAGGTTTTGCTGAAAAACGTGCTTATGATCAAATAGATAATACCCCAGAAGAAAAAGCAAGAGGTATTACAATTAATACTACACACGTTGAGTATGAAACAGAAAAACGTCACTATGCTCACGTTGACTGCCCAGGACACGCAGACTATGTTAAAAATATGATTACAGGTGCTGCACAAATGGATGGAGCAATTCTTGTAGTTGCTGCTACTGATGGTCCTATGCCTCAAACTCGTGAACATATCGTGCTTGCTCGTCAAGTTGGTGTTCCATACATTGTAGTATTTATGAACAAAACAGATTTGGTAGACGATCCAGAATTATTGGATTTAGTTGAAATGGAAATTAGAGATTTGCTTTCAACTTATGGTTTCCCTGGAGATACTATTCCTGTTATTAGAGGAAGTGCTTTAAAAGCTTTGGAAGCAGCTTCAGCTGGAAATGTTGACGATCCTGCTTGCAAGTGCATTTTAGACTTAATGGATGCTGTAGACACATATATCCCAGACCCAGTTCGTGACAACGACAAACCATTCTTAATGCCTGTTGAAGATGTATTCTCAATTACAGGTCGTGGTACAGTTGCTACAGGTAGAGTAGAACGTGGTGTTGTTAAACTTGGTGAAGAAGTTGAATTAGTAGGTATTAAACCAAGACGTAAAGTAGTTATTACAGGTATTGAAATGTTCAAAAAATCTTTGGACGAAGCTCAATCTGGTGATAACGCAGGTTTATTAATCCGTGGTATTCAAAAGAATGAAATCGAAAGAGGTCAAGTTTTAGCTAAAGTTGGCTCAATCGAACCACATACTAAATTTAGTGCTGAGGTTTATGTATTGAAGAAAGAAGAAGGTGGTCGTCATACTCCATTCTTCAATGGATATCGTCCACAATTCTATTTTAGAACTAGAGATATTACAGGTACAATCGCTCTTCCAGAAGGAACAGAAATGGTTATGCCTGGAGATAACATCACTATGAAGATTGAATTGATTAACCCAATCGCTATTGAAAAAGGTTTAAGATTCGCTATTCGTGAAGGTGGTAGAACTGTTGGTTCAGGTGTTGTTACTGACATTATTGAATAATTAAATAATAAAAAAGACTGATTTGCGCCAGTCTTTTTTTATGCTTAAATATTTATTAACAACTAATTAATAAATATAGTAAATTTACATTTAAAAATTAAATAATATTTCATTAATTTAATTGTATAAAAAATCCACTTAATTAAAAGTGGATTTATTTATTAAAATACCATTCCATTGTTGAGAGTGTGCATTTGAACTATTAACCAATCTTCAAAATAGTTTTCAGCTTGATCTAATATTTTTTTGTCCATATTATTCATATTTTCATTATAATAAACTTCCTCTTCAAAACTTGAATCCTCTACAAAACTATTTATATCTTGCAAATTTTGGTAATAATAATCAATCAAAGTGATAGTTTTAAATAATTCATTTAATAAGACAGAATCTGGTAAACAAACTAAATGTTTAATAGAACTGTTAGATAATTCTATAGATGCTTGATTTATATATGAATATTCTTTAGTTGTTTTTACTGCTTCTATTGGAAGCTTTTTCATTTTTATAAATAATGTAAATAAATATTTCAAAACATTAATACCATAATCATTATTTTTAACTTGTTCTAAACAATATTTAAGTTTAGCATAATATTTTAATCTTTTTTCTTGATTATTTATAATCTCATTAGTTTCTTGCATACTTAATTGTGATGAAATATTAATTAGTTTTTTATTATAATTATCTTTAACCTCTTCAAATTTAAAGCATTTTTCTAAGCGAGCCGCCATTGCTTTGCATAAGGCGCTTTGTAACATAAACTCTTGAGTTGTATAATCAGCATTATAATAATTAGGAGATAAAAATTCATCAAAATAGTCAATAAATCTGTCTGTTACAAATGTATTAAAAGCTTTAGTAGGATACATAATTCCTCCATAAATCTATAAGTTTATAAAATTAATATATCATATTTGTTTGAATTTGTCAATGATTAAGATATTAATAAGTTTTTTATATTTAAAATCAAAGCTAGTTTTAAAAGTTTGACATAATAAGTTTTTATTGTTATAATATTAATTACATATATTTATTAGTATTTAAGGAGAGATTATGGATAATAACCAGCCTATTAGCGAATTTGATATAAAGGTTGAAAAAGTGGAAAAATTACAAGAAAGTGGAGAAATAGTGTATAAAGGAAAATTTAATAAAACAGATGAAATTCACGATCTTGATAATTATGAATTAGGTAAAAAAGTTAGCATTGCAGGACGAATTATTTTTAAACGTACATTTGGTAAGTTGATTTTTGCACGTATTTATGCTATTGGAGATAATTTTAATGCTGATTTAAGCAAATCTATTAGAACTAGTGTTCAAATAAGTTTAAGTCAAAATATTGTTGGAGAAGAAAGTTTAAAGAAATTTAAAGAATTTTGTGATATAGCTGATTTTGTTGGAGTAAGTGGAGAATTAGTTAGAACACAAACAGGTGAGTTGACTGTTCAAGTAGAACATTATGAATTGCTTAGTAAAGCTCTTAGAGGTTTACCAGAAAAATTTCATGGGTTGGTTGATACAGATTCAAGATATCGCCAACGCTATTTAGATATTATTTCAAATGAAAAAAGTAGAAATGTGTTTATTACCCGCAGTAGAGCTGTTTCATTTATTAGAAGATATTTAGAAGATCATGGGTTTATTGAAGTAGAAACACCTGTTTTACAAGTGAATGTATCTGGAGCAAGTGCAAAACCTTTCTTTACACATCATAATGCACTAGATTTAGATTGTAATTTGCGTATAGCTACAGAAACTTGGTTGAAAATGGTTAATGCCGCTGGATTTGATAAAGTATTTGAATTAGGAAAAGATTTTAGAAATGAGGGTATGGATACAACTCATTTGCAAGAATTTACACAAGTTGAATGGTATGCTTCATATTGGGATTTTGAAGATAATATTAAATTTTTTAAAAAATTTATAAAAGATTTGATGATGCATTTGCTTGGTACTACTAAAATAACTGTAGCAGGGCATGATATTGATTTTGGACAAGAAGAATGGGAACGCATAAATTATGTTGAAAAGATGCGTGAACTTTTAGGATTTGATTTTTTAGCAATTACAGATGCTAATGAATTAGCTGATAAAATAGTAGCTAAAAAATTATTAACTAAAGCTGAACTTAATGATTATAAATCAGTTAGAGCAATTATAGATTTTGTTTACAAAAAATTTATTCGTGCAAATATTATAGGTCCAACAATATTATATAATTATCCAGCATTTTTAAAAACTCTTGCTAGAAGAAATGATGCTGATAATAGAATAACAGATGTATTCCAAGTAGTTGTGAATGGTGCTGAAATTTTAAATGCCTATAGCGAATTAATCAATCCTATTGAGCAGAGAGAGGCTCTTATCAATCAGTTAAAAGATAAAGAGTTGGGTGATGAAGAAACAATGGATTTAGATGAGGATTTCTTACTTGCTATGGAGCATGGTATGCCACCTATGTCTGGATTAGGATTTGGAATAGATAGATTTATTATGATGATATTTGATCTTCCAAATATTAGAGATAGCGTTTTATTCCCTATTATGAAACCTTTAGATAAGAATAAAGTTAATAATGAAGATGACTAAAATAAATTAAAAATTTTAATGTTATATAAAACTTAACAAAAATTTATTGTATAAAATTTTAGTTATTTTAATAAATTTTAAATTATGCTCGATAAATTTGATTTTTATTATCTTTCATTGTACTATGGATTTTTAATTAAGAATATAAATAAGGAGAATGATATGAAAGTATTATATAGTGCTACAAAGCCAACAGGTAAACTTACATTGGGAAATTATATTGGAGCTTTGCAAAATTGGAAGAAATTGAAAGATGAATATGATTGTTATTTTTGTATAGCAAATTTACATGCTCACACAATTAACATAGATCCTAAATATATACTCGAAAATACCTATGAGCAATTTGCATGGTTTTTATCTTGTGGTTTAGATAGCGAAAAATCATGTATTTATGTTCAATCAATGCTTCCAGAACATTCAGAAATGTGTTGGTTGCTTAATTGTAATACTATGATGGGAGAGGCAAGTAGAATGACTCAATATAAAGATCATCTGGCAAAAGGAGAAAAGAGTATTACAACAGCTTTATTTACATATCCTGTATTGATGGCGGGGGACATTTTATTGTTTAATACTAATATTGTTCCTGTAGGGCAAGATCAAGTCCAACATGTAGAATTAGCTAGAGATATTGCTAAAAGATTTAATACAAGATTTGGGAAAAGTGTAGTAGAGCCTAATTATTTTATTCCAAAAGTTGGAGCAAAAATTATGGGATTATTAAATCCTGAAAGTAAAATGGGAAAAAGTGATGATGATCCTAACAATATCATATATTTACAAGATAGTGAAGAAGATGTAGCAAGAAAAATTAAGAGAGCTGTTACAGATAGTGTGGGAATTATTCAATATGACCCAGAAAATCAGCCAGGAGTGTCAAATTTATTAACAATAATAGCCGTTATGGAAAATACTGATATACAACAAGTTGTTGAAAGCCTTAGCGGTCAAAATTATGGAGCTCTAAAAACTAGAGCTACAAATGCTATAAATAATCATTTAAGACCAATAAGAGAAAAATATAAATATTATATGGAAAATAAAGATGAGTTGTATAAACTTATGCAAAAAGGAGCTGAAAAAGCTAAAAAAGTAGCAAGCCAAACATTAAAAAGATGTAAAGATGCTATGGGATTGTTATAAATAGTTGACAATAAATATTACATTTGATATTATCCTTAATAAGGAGTATATATGGAAAATAATGAATTAAATACAAATGAAAATGTAAAGGTCGCTAAAAAAGACTATAAACCAATAATTAAAAAGGTGAGTATAATTACTTTAATTGTGTCATTAATAGTGGTTGTTGCATCTGCAATTGTAATGATTTACATATCTACAAAAGAATACACTAAAGGAGAATATAAATTTTCAATGGGTGTTTTAATGGAGGTTAGTATAGTATTGAAAGATGATGGCAATGCAGATATGACATTATCATCTTTTGGTTCAACACCTGAAACAACCAGCGTTAAATACTATGTAAAAAATGGTACTTTATTTATTGATGAAAATGATGGTTTAGGATACTATGAATTTGGTAAAATAGATGCTATAAAAATAACTCCAGCAGATACAGATAATGTAACTATAAAATTAGTTTGCAAGGAAAGTAAAAATATGAAAAATGTTTCAACAGGATTTTTGATTGCTGGAGTTGTAATAGCTGTAATAAGCCTAGGATCATTAATATGTGTTGATTATATGAAGAAAAAACAAAATATAAAAGAAGTAAGTGAAGATAATAATATTAATTAATCTATATTTATTTTAATTTAAACAGACATTATACTGAAAATTACGGAGGAAATATGGGAAGAATTTATAATAGTGCTTATAGCAATATGCTTCGTGATGCTGAAAGAGCTAAAAATCCTGAATTAAAAAGATCTAGTAAAGAACTTTCTAGTATTGACAATATAGCTACAGTTGCTGATATGTTGGTATTAGAAGCTAAGGATTTGAAATTTATGCGTGGCGGAGAAGACAAAATTGCTGGAGATATGTCTATGATTAAAGCTTTAAATGAAAAATATCCAGAAGTATATAAATTTTTAAGTGATATGTATAACACCATTATAAACCCTACAACAGATATTGAAAAGAAAGTTGCAGAGAAAGATGGTTTTATAGAAATGAGTCTTGATCATACATTAAGAGCAATAGAAAGTTTAAAATAAGTGTAAGAAATTACACTTATTTTTTTGTTTTATAAATATTATATAAAACTTCTTTGATTATTAAATGAACAACAACTGTTAAAATTATTATTGTTATTTAATCCAACAAGAGCTAAAAGAAGTAATAACAATATATTTGTGTTGTTTGCTAAATCTGTATTTGTAGCTTGAGCTATAATGCCTATTAGAATTATAAATAAAATTAAAATTGTAAAATTCATAAAATCTCCTCTAATCTTTAATTCGATTAAGTTATTTTTATGTATTCAAAAGATAAATATTTTGTGAAAAAAATAGCTTTATTCCAAGCTATTTTTTTTAATATTTATTTATTCTTCTTAAATGACGTCCGCCTTCAAAAGGACTTGTTAAAAAAGTTTTAATTATTTTTAAAGCTTGCCTTTTGCTTGTTAATCTTGCCCCTAATGCTAATACATTGGCGTCTTCATCTTTTCTGGCTAATTTTGCTATAATTGGCTTGTATGCAACTACACAGCGAATTCCTTTAAATCGATTAGATGCCATGCACATTCCAATTCCACTTCCACACACAAATATTCCTTTATTAGATGTGTTTTCTAATACTTTTTTTACTCCATTAATAACAATATCTGGATAATCATCATCTTTATCATATTTTAAAGCTCCAATATCTATAAAGTCAATATTATTTTTTGTAAAATATTGTTTAAGATATTCTTTTAACTCAAATCCAGCATGATCGCAAGCTAATATTAGCATATAAAATCTCCTTTCAAATATATATTATCAAAAAATAATTATTTAATCAAATAATAAATATATATTTTATTTAATAATTATAAAGATTTTTCTTGTTGATATGCTTTTAATTTTTCAACACAGGCAGCTATAGTGTTATAATATTCGCAAGCTTTATATAATAGTTTATTACAATTAACAATATAGCTATATTTATATTCACATTCGCCTGTTGAATATTTTTTAATTTCAGTTAATAAAGGTGATAATTTTTCTGAGGCAAAATGAATATCTGCAAGGCAAGAAATAAATTCTTCATAAGGCATGTTTTTATAATCATGATAGTCAAAAGAAATTTGAGTATTAACAACTTTCATAAGTAAATTAATATATCTAATTATTCTAGAAATATTAGATGATGAAAATTTGCTAGGAACAATTAATTTGTTATTTAAACAAATATTATATCCATGTTCAAATTCATCTTGTAATGTAAAATAATAGCTATCTATATTATAACTAGAATTATAATAAGTGGCTTTTTTATGCTTTTTTTCTTCATGTTTTTTTATTAATTGTTCAATATATTTTAAATCTTTCATAAAAATTTCCTTTAAAATTTACAATGAAACCATATTTTATCATATATTTAAAATTTGTCAATAATTTATAAATTTTTTACATATTAAAATATAAAATTTATTTAATAAAGATTTTGAATTATAAATAAAAATTTTAATTATAGTTGATTTTTTTTATATTATTTGATATAATAATAATGTATTGCACTAGGTGGGGAGTTAGCGGTGCCCTGAACTTGCAATCCGCTATAGCAAGGCTGAAACGATATCTCGGGGCAAACTTATTTGTGTTGAGTATATATTATTTATGATGAAGTTAGGGTCTTATTCAATAGTTACTTACGAACTATGTCAGGGTGGGAACACAGCAGCATTAAATAGGGATACTATGTGCTTTAAGGTAGCTCTAATGGAGTAAATAGTATGTATGCCAGCAAGTAATTTGTTTCAAAATATTGTGTGCAATATGCCATTTAAACTTCTAGCAAAAACTAGAAGTTTTTTATTAAATATATTTTTATAAAGTATTGACAAAGTTGATAATATTTAGTTATAATATACTAATATTATAATGTAGGGAAATATGGATAAAGTTTTAGATGTATTGTTAGATGCAGTGATAGATACTTTAAAAATAGTGCCAATATTATTATTGGTTTATTTTTTAATTGAATTTTTAGAGTATAAAAATATAATGCAATTTGAAAAATCTAAAACTTTAAAAGGCAAAGCTAGCCCAATATTTGGCTCTCTTTTTGGAAGTTTGCCTCAATGTGGATTTTCAGTTATTTCTACTGATTTGTATACAAAAGGATTTATTTCAATTGGAGCTTTGATGTCTGTATATATTGCTACAAGTGATGAAGCTTTACCAATAATGATTTCAAATCCTGATGGTTGGTTGCCATTACTATTATTAATTTTATGTAAAATAATATTGGGAATAGTAGTAGGGTATTTAGCTATTTTAATATATCCAAAAATATTTAAAACAAAAAATATTCATTTAAAAGTTGAAAATCAAGAGCATAAACATGAAAATGTAGTTGAAACTAACAAAGTTTTAGAAGATTCAAATATTGACATTCGAGAAGATGAACATATTGATGAGATAAAGCATGAACATATAGGCTGTTGTAAACATGTAATTGCAGATAATAAATTTGATTGGAAACACCCTTTATTGCATTGTTTAAAAATAGCTTTATTTATATTAATAGTAAATTTAATTTTTGGTGCAATTATTGCTTGGATTGGAGAAGATAAATTAACAGACTTTTTATCTCAAAGCAGTGTTTTGCAACCTATTTTAGCAATATTAATTGGATTAATACCTAATTGTGCTTCTTCAGTAGTAATTACAGAATTGTACTTATTAGGAGGATTGAGTTTTGGATCTATATTAGCAGGTTTATCTGTAAATGCTGGTCTTGGATTAATGATATTATTTAAACAAGATAAAAATATTAAAGAAATTGTATTTATTCTATCAATGTTAATTATACCAAGTTTAATTGCTGGATATGCATTACATTTTATTCCAATGCCATTTTAAAAAATAAGCAATATAATTTTGCTTATTTTTTATTTTAGTGGCAAATACAAAATGTTTTACATATTATGAGGTATGAAATTCTTGTTTGTAATGGGAGGCTCATATAAGAGCTTTTATATTAACGAATTAAATAATATTAAAAAAATTGATTTATTAATTTTTAATCAAAATATTTTTTATGATTTTGATTATGAGCAAGAATATTTGCAAGATGCTCCTGTAACAAAAGAATTAATTGCATTAAATAATAAATTTCATTGCCCAATTATTGTATTTGGATATTCAAAATTTATGAATGTTAGACAAAAATGTTTTATAATTTGTGTAAATGGGAAAGTGTCTGTTATAGAAGACTCACATGATGTATATTTATATATTAAAGGAAAAACAATATTAATTGGGAATAAAATATATAAACATTCTAAAGCTTTTGCAACAATATCTAAAATAAATGAAAATGATAATTGGAAATTTATTTCCAAAAATAATCAAAATAATTATTTTATATGTAATAAAAAATGCGTTTTACGCTTACAAAATGGGAAAATTTACAGGAAATTTAGAAAATATAGTTATTTTAGTTTGAATTTATACAAAAAAATGATATAATGTAGCTAACAGAATACTACACAAACCGGATAAGTTAATTGTAGGAGATTTTTATGAAAAAAACATTAAACGATATTGATGTTAATGGTAAGAGAGTTTTACTTCGTGTTGATTTTAATGTGCCTTTAAGTGCAGATTTAAAAATTGTAGATGATAATCGTATAATTGAAGCATTGCCAACTATTGAACATTTGGTTTTACATAATGCCAAAGTTATTATTTGTTCGCATTTAGGCCGTCCTGAAGGTATAAATGTTCCAAAAATGTCTTTACGGCCTGTTGTGGCTAGGCTTGCTAAATTATTACAAAAAGAAATTGGTTTTATTGAAGATATAAAAGATAAAAGTTGCAAAGAAATTTTGGACAAGATGAACTCTGGAGATATTGTAATGCTTGAAAATATCAGGTTTTACAAAGAAGAAGAGGAAAATGATAAAAACTTTGCTAAATTATTAGCAAGTTTTGCAGACATATTTGTGTTTGATGCTTTTGCTACAGCTCATCGTAAACATGCTTCTAGTTATGGAGTAGCAGAATTATTACCAAATGCTATTGGATTTTTGGTTGAAAAAGAACTTGAAATGTTTAATAAAGTTTTAACTGACCCAGAACACCCTTTTGTAGCTGTATTAGGAGGAGCTAAAATATCAGACAAACTACCTGTAATTGAAAATTTGCTTGATAAAGTAGACACAATTTTAATTGGCGGTGGAATGGCTTATACTTTTGTTAAGGCTATAGGTGGTGAAGTTGGAAAATCTTTAGTAGATAATAAAAGTATAGATTTAGCTAAACAAACTTTGGATAAAGCTAAAGAATGTGGAGTTAAAATTGTATTACCTTACGATAATTATGGGGCAGATGAGTTTACGGCCTCAGCAAAAAGAAAATGTTTTAATAGCGGATTTTTTGCAAAAGATTTTCAAGGTATGGATATAGGTCCTCATACAGTTAAGGCATTTAAACATATTATCAAAGATGCAAAAACTATTGTATGGAATGGCCCTATGGGAGTATATGAATTTCCTAAATTTAAAAAAGGAACATATAAAATTGCTAAATGTATTGCAAAAAGTAAAGCTATTAGCATTATAGGTGGAGGAGATACTGTTGCAAGTGTTCAGGAATTGGGCTTGGAAGATAAAATTACACATATTTCTACAGGTGGCGGAGCAAGCTTGATGTTATTGCAAGGTAAACAACTTCCTTGTATTGAAGTTATTGAAGAAAAATAAATTGAGCATAATATATTAAAGGTGGTTGAACCACCTTTTTAATTTTAGGAGAGAAAAATTGAAAAAAGGATTATTATTAATTTTAGATGGGTATGGTGAGGCAAAGAAAAGTGAATTTAATGCAGTAACAAATGCAAACACTCCATATATAAATAATTTAAGAAAAACTTATCCATATTGTTTATTATATACTCATGGAAAGAATGTTGGATTGCCAGATAATTCTATGGGAGGATCAGAAGTTGGACATACCACTATTGGAGCTGGAAGAATTATAAAAACAACTACTGTGAAAATAGATGATGAAATTGAAGATGGTAGTTTTTTTAAACATAAACAGTTTACAGAAAAATTCAAAAATTTAAAAGATAGAGATGGCGCTTTGCATATTGGAGGATTGTTTTCAGACAAGCGAATTCATAGCGATTTGCATCATGCTTTTGCTATTATTAAAATGGCTAAAGATTATGGAATTGATAGAGTATTTTTGCATGCTTTTACAGATGGTAGAGATTGTGCTCAAGATTCTAGTTTTGATTATTTAAAAATGTTTAATGAAAAAGTTAAACAAATTGGCATTGGAGAAATTGCAACTATTGGTGGGCGTTTTTATGCTATGGATAGAGAGCAAAATTTTGATAGAACAGATAAAGCTATAGATGTTATGCAAAAATTGAGTTATGATTATATTGATGCTTATGAATGTTTAAGTGAAAATCATAAAAATGGAATTACAGATGAATTTATTGTCCCTTCTCGAATTAAAACTAGTAAAAAATATAGTTTTGATAATAACGATTTATTTATATTTTTTAATTTTAGAGCAGATAGAATGAAACAACCTGTAAAAGTTTTAAATGATAAAAATATTATGGATATTATTACAATGTGCAACTTTTATAGTGGAAATAGAGTTAGTTTCATATATGACGAGGAGGATATTAAGGGAACTTTAAGCGAATATTTATCTAATTTAGGATTAAAGCAATTAAAGGTGAGCGAAACTACAAAGTATGCTCATGTAACATATTTTTTTAATGGAGGAAGAGAATCCCCGTTTGAAGGTGAGGATAGAATTCATATAAAAACTAAAAAAACATTAGATTATGCTAAAACTCCAAAAATGCGTGCTGGAGAAATAAGTGAAGCTGTAGTAAAAGCTTTAGATAGTAATAAATATGATGCTATTATTGTAAATTTTTCTAATCCAGATATGATAGGACATACAGGTAATTATAAAGCTACTATTAAAGCTTTAGAGTTTTTAGATAAATGTATACAACAAGTTGTAGAAAAAGCTAAGGAAAAAGATTATTTTGTAATGCTTACAGCAGATCATGGAAATGCTGAAGAAATGAGAGATAGCAATGGAAATCCTCAAACTTCTCATAGCTTAAATCCTGTGATTTGTATGGTTATTGACAACACACACAATAATATGGTAGAATATGGAGGATTAAAAGATGTTGCCCCAACATTTATCAAATTAATGCAGTTACCTAAAAATGACAAATTTGAAGGCAATATTTTAATTAAATAATTTTAATTGTTTTAAATTGTATTAAAGGAGCAAATTATGGATAGTATTATTAATTGGATTTATGACTTTGTAAAAAATTTGTCCAGAAGTACAGTTTTTATAATCATGGCTGTGTTGGCTGTATTAGGTTTTTATTTCTTTTCTTTATTTTTAAAGGCAAATAAAAAAGAAAGTCCTAAAATATCAAAAATAAGCTATCTGTTAATTACAATTTTATTAATTGTTATAATTATTGTCTTTTCATATTTTAGATATTAATATGTTTATAAAAAGAAAATATATTAAAACACTTGTAAAAACAAATTAGGTGTGATATAATCTTTATGTAAAATTAAGTCTTTGGAGGAATTATGGATACTAATTCATTACTAGTTGCCAAATGGGTATCAAAAGTGTTCCCTGTAATTAGATATATTATTTTAGTTTTATTAGCAATCATTGCTTTAGCTACTATAGTACTAGTGTTTATGCAAATTGGTCAGGGCGGAAATAGCACAAATGTTATCACAGGAAATACAGAAAGTTATTATGCTCAAAATAAAGGTGGATCTAGAGAAGGAAGAATTACAAAGTTGATATATATTTGTGTTGGAATAATGGTTGTATTATCAATATTGTTCTTCATATCATTCAATATTTATGATGGTGAATATATTTAATTAAATATTAATCTCCTATTGTTTATAGGAGATTTTTTGTTGTAGAAAATTATTAATAAAAGCTTTCAAATTTATAAAAATCCTCTTATGTTAAATAGTTATAGTATATGTAAAAATTAATAACATAAGAGTTTTTTATTATTTAATAAAAATTGTTAAATATTTATATTAAAATATATAAACTTGTATATGGATTATTATAGTCAACATAATAAATTTTTTAAAATATTTCATTTAAAATAATTTTATTGCACAAACTTTTAATAATATTTTACTTTTTAATTTTTGTTATGATATAATTATAATAAATTAAAAGTAAATTTTAGTATATAAAAATGAATAAGGGGAAATATGGATATTTTACAAACAATTATTGATAACAAATTAATATATTTGACAGTTGATGAGCTAGCTAAAGAGTTATCATTAATTACATTAAAAGATAAGAAAATTATCAAATTATTAATTAAAGAATTATTAGATAATGAAGATTTATTGTTAGATGCTAACAAGAAAATATATGTGCCAAAATCTCGTGGTTATATAAAATGTGTAGTGAGAGGAAATCAAAAAGGGTTTGCCTTTGCAGAACGTTTGGATGATGCTGATAAACCTGACATTTTTATACCTCGCTATGCTACTATGAATGCTGTAGATGGAGATATTGTTTGGGTTAAAATTAATCAAGTAATAGATAATTATAGTCCAGAAGGAGAAATCGTACATATTGTAAAGAGAGGAACTGAATATGTAGTAGGAACATTAAAGGTTAGTAAAAATGGTATATTTGTAGTTGCTGATGATGATAAAATTCAAAATATTAAAATTTTTAAGCCTGATTTATTAGGTGCAAATAATGGAGATAAAGTTGTAGTTAAAATAGTATTTAATGATGAAAACAATAGTTTACATGGAGTTGTAACAGAAGTTCTTGGCAAATCTGGAGAAGTGGCAACAGAGCAATTAGCTATAATTAGAAGGTATAAAATTAAAACTGAATTTGACAGTAAAACAATAGCAGAAGCTAAAAAAATTAAACCAACACTACAAGAAAAAGATTTTGAAGGCAGAGAAGATTTAACTGATTTAAGAACTATTACTATAGATGGCGAAGATTCAAGAGATTTTGATGATGCTATTTCAATAGAGCGTATTGATAAAGGGTATAGATTAGGAGTACATATTGCAGATGTGTCACATTATGTTTTGGAAGACTCAGCTTTAGATAAAGAAGCCTATGCAAGAGGAAATAGTGTGTATTTCCCAGACCTTGTAATTCCAATGTTACCTGAACAATTATCAAATGGAATTTGCTCTTTAAGAGAAGGTGTAAATAGATTAACATTAAGTGTTTTTATAGATTTAGATAAAGATTGTAATGTTATCTCTAGTCGTATTACAGAAGGAGTTATTTGCAATCATCACCGTATGACTTATACAAATGTGCAAAAAATGATTGATGGTGATGCTGAAATATTGGCAAAATATAATGATATTGCTGAAGATATACAAGATTATTTAACAATTTCAAATAAATTAAAAGAAAAAAGGTTTTCAAGAGGAGAAATTAGGTTTGATATTCCAGAAGCTATAATAACTGAAAATGCTGATGGAACAATAGCTAAAATTGAAAAACGCCCTATAGATGATTCGCATCAATTAATTGAAAGTTTGATGATATTATGTAACGAAGTAATAGCAAAAACATTTTTTTCAAAAAAATATCCTTTTATATATCGTGTTCATGAAAAACCTGATAAAGAAAAAGTTGAAAATTTAATTGAAATATTGAAAGCTTTGCATATTAATGCTCAAATAGATGTAAAAGATATTACTCCTTATTCTTTTCAAAAAATTATATCAAATTTAACTAATGATGCAAGAAAAGATACTGTAAATAAAATTATTTTACGCACAATGATGAAGGCTAGATATGATACTAAATGTTTAGGGCATTTTGGAATTGCTAGCACATATTATTGCCATTTCACTTCTCCTATTAGGCGTTATCCAGATTTAATGATACATAGAATTATTAAATTAGCTTTACATAAAGAAACTGCAAAAGAATCTCATATACATTTCGATAATATTGTGTCAAAAGCTAGTGAACAAGCTAGTTTAACTGAAAGACAAGCTGATGAGGTTGAGAGAGAGGTTGATGATTATAAGAAAGCTTTATATATGCAACAATATTTAGGAGAAATTTTTGAAGGGATTATATCTGGAGTTCAAGAATTTGGAATTTTTGTAGAATTAGATAATACGATTGAAGGAATGATTAAATTTGAAAATTTGCCTATAGATAATTATGATTATGATCCACAATCAATGCAACTTAAAGGAAGTAAACATTTATATTCTTTGGGAGATAAAGTTAAGGTGATGGTAGTTGCATCGAATCCACATACAAGAAGAATTGAATTTGAATTAGCAGATAGAGTAAAACCTTCAACTATGGAAGATATTGCTAAGTTTAAAAATAAATCCAACAAATCCAAGATTAATAAGAATAAAGTTAATAGAAATAAAATCAGAAAAAAATAGAATATATAATTATAAATATATTTTTAAAAGTGATTACAAAAATGTAATCATTTTTTACTGAAAATAAACAATTAATAATAAAAAATTAAATAAATCATTGAAAAATATATTCAAATGTGATATAATTTACATATACTGTTAGTACAAATTAATTTAGGAGGGAAAATGAAAATAGTTTGTAATAACCCCAAAGCAAGTTATTTATATTTCCTATTAGATCAATATGAAGCAGGAATTGTATTAACAGGAGATGAGATTAAATCTGTTAGAGCAGGGCATATGTCTATAAAAGAGAGCTTTGTAGCTGTGAAAAAAGGCGAAGTTGTGCTTAAAAATTCATATATAGAGCAATATTCTCAATCTTTTGATGGCAATAGGAAAAGTTCTAATGAAAGACGTGATAGAAAATTGTTATTACACAAAAATGAAATAGAAAAAATTGAAAAAGCTGTAAGTGTAGAAGGGCTAACTGTAGTCCCACTTAAAGCTTACTTTGATGGAGCTTATTTAAAAATATCTATTGCCCTAGCAAAAGGAAAAAAGAATTATGATAAACGAGAAAGTATTAAAACTCGTGATATTGAAAGAAGAATTAATAAACAGCAATATTAATAAATTTGGGGGTGTAAAGGTTTCGACATTGTATGAAACTGTGTATGAGCATATCGTGTGGTGACACGTTAAATACACAAATTTTTTAAATAAATAACGAAAATAGAGTTTTAGCTGCTGCCTAGTTGCACAGCCATCAGTTTGCTAGTACCGATATGGCAAAACCTGATGTCGTTTATCGGTCAATGGATTTATAAGTTGCCTAGCTTATAAATCTATCCTTACAGGCTGGTTTTACGAGGTGGTTGAAGCACCAAATAAAACAAGATTAATCTTCAACTAAATATGTAGAGCATGCACTTTTTTGTATGATGGACATGGGTTCAACTCCCATCACCTCCACCATATTCAGTCTAAATCAAACTAAGGATTTAGACTTTTTTATTAAAATTTTTGACATTTTAGAGTCGATGTTAAAATTTATAAATTACAATACCCTAAAAACAAGATAAATGAGTATAATATAGTTGTGTATTTGATCACACTTTAATTACACTATTTTCAACTATGTAAAGGTGTTAACTATAGACAGGGATAAACCTTTAAAATTAAAGCGAAATATACAATTTCCCCAAACGGGCAAATTATATTATTTTTATTTACATTTATTGAATAATTTGTTAAAATAAAATTGTGGCCCGCTGTTTACAGCCACTTAAAAAAAGAATGGACTAGGAACTAGTCTGCTAAATCAGCACTTTGAGTGAAAACAAAAGAAGTGTAGCGGAACAGAACCATGCAATAGCATGGTTGTACCACTCTTGAATAGAATGTATTTCAGTGCAAGTCTGAAGCAAGGGAGATATATTTCATAAAAGTTAACCTATACTTATAATAGTATAGGTATTTTTAATTTAAATAATATAAGTATAAAATTTGATTATTTAATATTCTAAAAATTTATTAAATTTTCTAAAGAATTGATTTAAATTATTGCAATTTAACATTTAATTGCCTATCTTTTAGCAATTTTACATATTATATATTATAAACTTTATTTTAATATTTTTATTAAATTAATATTTTTTCATTTTATTTATTATAAGATTTTATTTTTTAATAATATTTTTTTATTTTATCATATAAAAAATAATAAATAAAAAAAATGGGTGAAAAGAAAAAAAATTCAAAAAATTGTTTAAAAAATAAGTTGTATATGATATAATAACCTTATGAAAATGGAATTATTGGCTCCTGCAGGTGATTTTGAAAGTTTAAAAACAGCAGTGTATAATGGTGCAAATGCTGTTTATTTAGGAATTAAACAATTTAATGCAAGAAATAACATTGATGGTTTTGATTTAAATAATTTGGCTGATGCTGTAAATTTTGCTCATTTATATCAAGTAAAGGTTTATTTGGCTTTAAATATACTGATTAAAGATGATGAAATGAATGACGCTTTAAACATAGTGTGCAAGGCTAATAATATAGGTGTAGACGCATTTATAATTCAAGATTTGGGGTTAGCTGGATTAATAAGAAAACATTATCCATCTATAATTTTACATGCTAGCACTCAGATGGGAGTGCATAATCTTGAAGGTGTTAAAATTTTAGAGAAATTAGGATTTAAACGAGTTGTATTATCTAGAGAAACTCCTTTAGATGAGATTAAACGTATTCATGATAACAGTGATATTGAGATTGAATTTTTTGTTCAAGGTGCTTTATGCGTCAGTTTTTCAGGGAATTGTTATATTTGTTCTCATTTAGCTGGTAAAAGTGGTAATAGAGGAGTGTGTCAGCAATTTTGCAGATTGCCATATCGATTTGAAAGTGACAATATAACCAAACAAGGATTTTTATTAAGCGCAAAAGATATTTGTTTGATAGATTATTTAAAAAAATTAAAAGAAGTTGGTGTATTAAGCTTAAAAATAGAAGGTAGAGCTAGACGACCATTTTATGTTGCTCAAGCTTGCAAAGTATATAGAAAGGCCCTAGATGGAGAATTGGTAACTGATGAAGAATTTACTAAATTGAAAATAGCATTTAATAGAGAACTTACTCCAGCATATTTTAATGGAAATGGCAATATAATTTCAAAAATTCAAGGAAATAACGGTGTAGAAATAGGGGAAGTTGTAGATTTTAAGATGGGCAAAAAGTTTAATGAAGTATTTATAAAAACTGATTACAATTTGCAATCTAAAAGTGGACTTAAGTTTTTATATAAAAATAAAGAAATTGCCTCTATTGGAAGTTATGATATAAAAAAATATGGTAAATTATATAGGGTTACAACTAAAGCAAAGATAAAAGTTGGCTCAAAAGTAAATATTATTCAAGATAATTCAATAGAAGAAGAAATATTAAAATATAAAACAAAATTACCTATTAATGTGAAATTTGTAGCCATTAAAAATAAACCTTTAATTTTAATAGTTAGTTGGAATGATGAGAGGGTAGAGATTAAAGGAGAAGATGTTTTACAGGCAAAAACTCTTGTAAATAAAGTTGAAGATGTAAAAAGACAGTTGGAAAGAAGCCAAGTATTTCAAATTAATGAAAGTGAAATTATTTTAAAAGATTGTTATTTATTAAATTCTTCTATAAATCAAATTAGAAATGAAGCTTATAATACCTTACAAGAAAAAATATTAAAAAAATATGAAAAAATAAAATTAAATGCGATAAATATTGAAAAAATAGGTAAAAAATATAATAAAAATAAATTTAATTTTAAAATAATTGAAGATATGCAATATTTAGAAAAATGCGATAATTTAATATATGATTATAATGATTTTTCAATGGAAGATATTAAATTGTTTGATGATTTTTGTAAACAAAATAAATGTGATGGGTATTTAGATTTACCAAATTTTGCAACAGAACAAGATATTTTGAAAATAACTAAAGTCTTGAATGAAACTAATTTGGGAATAGTGGCAAATAATTTATATGCATTTAAATTTAATTGTAAAAAGATTGGAGGGCAATTTTTAAACATATATAATAGTTATACAATTCAACAATTATTGGAATTAGATAAAATGCAGGCATGCTTTGTTGAAGAAATTGATAGAGAAGATTTAAATTTATCAGTGCCATTGTTAAAACGAGAGAATGTTTATATGACTTTACTGCATTGCCCTTTCAAGCAAAATTTAGGAGGAGATTGTAATAATTGTAAATATAATAAGGCTAGTTATACAATGTCTAATGGAAGAAAATTTAATATAAAGAGGAAGAAAACATATAATTGTGTGTTTTTATTAAAGGATTAAATATATGAAATTACCGCAAAAATTTTTAGATAGAATGAAAATGTTGTTAGGAGATGAGTTCAACTCTTTTATAAACAGTTATTCAAAACAACCCATAAAATCCTTTTTTATAAATAACAATAAAATTAATGATAGCGATTTTTTAAAAAATTGTAATTGGAAAATTAAGAAAAATTATCCTGGTTGGCAATTAATGGAAGATATTAAAATTGGTAAAACTGTTGAACATCATGCAGGTATGATTTATATGCAAGAATTAAGTGCTATGATGCCTGTAACTTTTCTGCCTTTAAATGAAAACGATTTAGTGCTTGATATGTGTTCAGCACCAGGAGGAAAATCTATACAAATAGCAAATAGATTAAAAAATGGGTTTTTAATATCTAATGAAATTATAAAGTCAAGAGCAAATATTTTAGAGTCTAATATAGAGAGAATGGGTTTAAAAAATGTGTGTATTACAAACAATTCTCCCATTGAACTAGAAAAGTTTTTTAAAGGAATATTTGATGCGATTGTTGTAGATGCTCCTTGTTCTGGAGAAGGAATGTTTAGAAAAGATGATAATGCAATAGCAAATTGGTCAAGTGAAAATGTACAAACTTGTGCTGATAGGCAACTTGAAATATTAGAGAGTGCTAACAAAATGTTGAAAAATGGAGGTTACATATTATATTCCACATGCACTTTTTCAGTTGAGGAAAATGAAGGCGTTGTGATGAAATTTTGTGAAAGACATGATTATAATATAATCAAACTTGATTACACATTGGCTAGCAGAGGGGTAAAATTAAATAATGTAAATACAGATTATGCGTTAAGATTTTATCCACATAAGTTTGATGGAGAGGGACAATTTGTGTGTTTAATGCAGAAAAATGAAGTTAGTGACCAATATATAAAAATAAATAATAGATTGAGAAATTTAAATGAATTTAAGAGTGAATTTAATATATTTAAAAAATTTTGTGAAAGCAATTTAAAAAATTATCAAGATTTAATTGAAAATTGCATATTTAATAAAGGAATTATATATTATACTATAAATAAAGAAGTTGCCCAAAGTGGAGTGAGATTGATAAATTGTGGCTGTATTGTTGGAGAGATAATAAATAATAGATTTGAACCACATCATAATTTTATAACATGTTTTGGGAATTTGTTTAAAAAATCTATTGATTTGAATGAAGAGCAGGCAAATAAATTTATTAAAGGAGAAACCCTTGATTGTGATTTGGACGGATTTGTTGTTGTAAAATATAAAGATGTTGTATTGGGCTTTGGTAAGTCGAAAGGTGTGCTTAAAAACAAATATCCTAAAGCGTTAAGAAATTTATAAAAAATCGCAAAAAAATAATAAAAAAATATATAAAAATTGCGTAAAAAATAATAAAAAATAGTTTAATTAATTAAATTTTGTTTATTTTGCTTAAAATTATATATAATTTTACTATGAATTGATTAAAAAAATTTGATTTTACACTCAAAATGCCTAAAAAATGATAAAAATAATAGAAAAATGATATAATTTATCAACAAATTTTAAAAAAGCTATTGAAATTTATTGTTTTTTGTAGTATATTAATAATGCAAGCTATAAAAATTAAAAAAAGGAGAGATTTGTATGGTGCTTTCAAATGTAATGGCAACTGGTGCTTGGACAGCTTTTTTAAGTGTGTTGGCAATTATAGGAATAGTTGTTGCAGGAGGATTTATTGTAGCTTTATGTGGAAAAATGGTGTTGGGGATATTTAATGGCAAGAAAGAAACTGTAGATAGTAATGAATATAATTACACCAATACAAATGTACATAACGAGTATAGAGAAGAGCAGAACATTGTTAATAAAACAGTAGAACCTTCAACAACAAATGATTATAGCAACGTTTTAGATGTTGATGATAATAAGGCTGAAATTGAGAAAGAAAAGTTGAATCGAGAGTTGTCTGGAAATGAGGAAGATGATTTCTTTAAAGATTTTAAAGAAGATGATACAGTTGAAGATGATGAATTGATGAGTATGATTGATGAAATATCTAATGATGTGTTAGATGAAGAAGAAAGTCAAAATACTCAAATAGAAAATGAGCAAGAAGAAAAAACTAAATCTGTTTTGGATAATTATTCAATAGATAACTATTTTGAAAACAGTGAAAATGAAGAAAACAAAGATGATGATGAAATAATAGAGGAAAATGTCGAGACTGTGGTTGATGAAGACACTATGAATGAAATCAACACTTTAAAACAACAAATAAAGGAAATTTTAGAAGCTATGGATGATACAAACAATAAAAATGAAACATTTAATGAACAATTAATCAACATTTTAAATGAATTAAAAGAAGCCAATAAAAGTAAGACTACTATAAAAACAGAAGAAGAGGCTGAAAAAGAAATTAATGATTTAAAACAACAGCTTGAAAATTCTCGTATTGAAATGGAACGTCAGTTCCAAGAAAAACTTGCAGACAAAGATGCTGAAATGCAAGCTCGTTTGCAGGAACAATTAGATGCTTCTAATGCTGAGATTGAATCTTTAAAAGCTCAATTATCTGCATTATTACAAAAAATGGATGAAGATGATAATGCTGGCGGAGATGAAGTTGAAGAAAACAAGGAAGAAGTTGTGGAAGATAATGAGATTGCAGCTTTGCGTGAAGAAGTTAAGCAAATATTAAATGAAATTCGTGAAGAGAATGATGTTAAAAATGCTGAATTTAATTCTCAATTAACTGCTATATTAAATGAAATGAAATCTGCTAATTTACAAAAAAGTGAAGAGGTTAAGATTGAGTCTTCTGAAGATGCTGTAGAAGAAATAGCAGATTGGAAAGATCAACTAGAATTAACTGAAAAAGAAATAATAGAGCAATTTAAAGACGAGATAGCTCATAGCGAGGATGATGAAAAAGCTGAAATTCGCACAGAAATGCAGAATTATAATGATGAAATAAAAGAATTAAAAGCTCAACTTGAAAATTTAATGAACAAGTTTGAAGAAGATAGTTCTAATGCAAAAGCAGAAAACCAAGCATTAATTGACGAATTAGAAGCTGAAAGACAAAAAAGAATAGCTTTAGAACGTGAAAAACTTGAGCGTGAAAAAGAGCAAGAAGCTCAATTAGAAGGCTTAAGAAAAGAAAATGAACAATTAGCAGACAAGCTTTTACAAAGAGATCAATCTAATTATCAAAATTTAACTGATGATGAAATGAATGATTTGTATAGCGAAGCTAATAATATAGATTATTCTGCAATCAAACAAATGCATGAACAACAAATTGATGAAAAAGTAAAAGAAGGCTTAGAGCAATCTAAGGCTGAAATTGATGAATTGAAAGAACAAATTTCAAGAATTAATGCCTTTATTGAAAAGCGTGAAGAAGAGTTGGCAGGGCAAATGAATGTGCATGAAGTTAGAAATCCTGTTGACGCTAATTTAAATAATGAGATTACCGCTGAAGAAGTTGAAGAAAAAGTAAAAGAAAAATTAAATGATGCTTTACAAGAAATTGAAAGCTTAAAAGAAAATCTTGCTGAAACAAAGCAAGAAGTTGAAAATCAATATAAGGAACAATTAGCTAATACTGAAGCTGGAATGGAATATGATAAAGTTAATAAGCTTCAAGAGTCAGCTGAAAAAATTGATTCATTAGATAGTCAATTAAATCAATTAAGTGAAAATATTGCAAATGAACGTGAAAATGCAAAAGCTACAAGCGAGCAATGTGTTGCTGAATTAGAAACTAGCAGAGAAGATAAAGTAGAGCATGCAAAACAACAATTAGCTGAAATTGGAGATGAACAAACAGAAGTTGCAGTGGTTGGTCCTAAAAATAATCAAGTGGCTTTAATTTCTTCTAATAATATTAAAGGAGAAAGTGTAGAAGCTATTGATGCAGATGAAATAAAGAAGCTAACTGAGCAAGAAATTGAAGAAATAGTAGAAAAAAGATTAAAATCTGCTAATATGGAAATCGACAATTTAAAAGATCAAATTGAAAGCTTAAAGCAAGATTTAATACAAAAAGATGAAGAAATTGAAAAAGTGCAAGCTGAAATGTCATCTGTTCCAGTAATGAGAAGTCCTTTATTTGATGTTGAAACTATTAAAAAGATTACAGCTCAAGAGGTTGAGGTTAAAGTTCAAGAAAAATTAGCTGAAGCTATGAAAGAAATCGAAGAAATGAAACGTCAACTAGAAATTTCAAGACAAGAAATTGAAAAGCAATATAAAGAACAGGTTGTAAACAATGAAGATGTAAAAACTGAAGTTAAAGAGCAATTAAAAGATTCTGCTGCTGAAGTAGTTGATTTAAAAGAACATTTAGCTGATTTAACTGAACAAATAACATTAGAACATCAAGAAGCAAAAGAAAATAGTGCAGTTATAGCAGAACAATTAGAACAAACTAGAAAAGAGATTGGAGAAATTACAAAACAACAATTAACATTTAACGACAATAGCGATATGGCTTTAACTACTAGTGCAGATGTTACAGTAATTGGACCAAAAAACAATCAAGTGGCTTTAGTTACAGGATTGCCAATGGTTGCTCAAGAAGAAGTAGAAGATATCCCAACAATAGATATTGAAACAGTTAAGAAGTTGACTGAACAAGAAATTGAAGAAAAAGTAGAACAAAGAATGACTAATTCAATCATTGAAATAGAAGAATTGAAAAAACAAATTTTAAATTTATCTATTCAAGTTCAAGAATTGAAGAAAGATAAGCCAAACGATGATGATGAGGGTAAAGTTGTAGTATTCCATTATTCAACAGAAGAAGCTTATTTAGAAAGAATTGCTGTATTAGAAGAAAGATTAAAAATAGCTAAAAAAGACCTAAAGATTAATAATAAAGAATTAAAACCTTTAGAAAAAGTGAATAGAACACTAGAAAGAGATAGAGCAAAACTTAGAAGAAAAGATTCTATTGTTGCAAAGAAAAGAGTAGCTTTATATGGTGTGAATAATTATACTGACATTGATAAAGAAAAAGAGGAAAAATTAGCTCAAGAATTAGAGTTGTTGGACGGCTTGAGATTATCAGTTAGTCATTGTGAAGAAGTTATGAATGCAAATATTGATAGATATCCTATATTATTGCACACAGATCAAATTTTAAGAGAAAATATAGCAAATCTTGAAAGTGATATTGATACTTTAAATAAAGAGCTTAAAGCATTGCGTGAAAAAAATAGCGCTCAATAATAAATTAAAATCCTTGTAAATATACAAGGATTTTTTTATATCTTAAACTATTAATATATTTTTAGTCATGTTAAAATATTTGGTTAATAAAATAGATTTATGATATAATAGAATATATAAAAAGGAATAATTATGAGTTTGTTTAAAAAGAAATCTCCTATTATAGGATTATGCTTGGGCGGAGGAGGCACTAGAGGTTTTGCTCATCTAGGGGCTTTAAAAGCTTTTGAAGAATATGGCATAAATTTTGATATAGTGGCGGGGTGTAGTGTTGGAAGTTGTGTTGGAGCTATGATTTGCTCTGGAAAAGGTTTTCAACAAATTTATGACATAGCTAAATCGCTTGAAGTTAAGGATATCAAACGAAATAAAATTAAGTTTATGCCATCATCAACAGAAGGGCTTGAAGAACTAATTTCTAATAACATTAGTTATAAAAATATTGAAGATTTACCTAAAAAGTTGTTTATTGTAAGCGTAGATGTAAAAACAGGTAAAGAAATGGTTTTTGATAAAGGCGATTTGGCTAAAATTGTTGCTGGAAGTTGTGCTGTTCCTGGTGTATTTTATGCTGTAAATTATAATGATATGACTTTGGTTGATGGAGGTGTAATGAATAATATCCCAGCTGATGTTTTGAAAAAAAATGGCTGTGATGTAATTATTACTGTAGATGTAAATAGTGCCCGTGGAGGAGGAACTTCTAGTGATAAATTTTATGATATATTTTTAGCCTCTATTTCAATATTAATGAAAAATAATTCAAAGCAAGGGTATGAATATAGCGATATTGTGATAAAGCCTGATACAAAACGGTTTAAATCTACAAAACTTGATGGGCATGAAATGATGGTTGAAGAAGGGTATAATGCAACAATTAAATTAATGCCTGAAATATTAAAATTGATAAAAAACAAAAGATATAGATTATGGAAACGAAAGAAAAGAAAACTTGGAGAAAAATAATAACTTTAATATCAATAATTTCATTTTTATTATTAACAATATGTTTTACAAAATTTATAGATAAAGGACTGCAGGCTTTTTTATTAAATGTGTTTAACATTAGAGCAAATGAAGATGATTTATTAATTCATTATATAGATGTTGGACAAGGAGATGCAATAGCTATTCAATTTCCAAATAAAGAAATTATGCTAATAGATTCTGGAACTAAATATAGCCAAAATGATTTAGTGCAATATATTAAATCAACAGTTTTAAAAGATAATAAAGATTTAGTAATAGATTATTTTATATTAACACATTCAGATACAGATCATTCAGGTGGAGCTTGTGCAATTTTTAAAGAATTTGAAGTTAAAAATTTTTATAGACCAAATATTGCCAGCATAGATGAAAATATTGATGATTTCTATATACAGGTAGATAATAAAGAGTATAATGAAGCTATAAAATATGCATCAGTTGAGGATAAAATAAATATTGAAATAATAAAAGACGGATATAATTTTTATCTTGGAGATGTTTTTGTTAGATTTTTTGGCCCACTACACTCTTACACTACTACAAATCAAATTAGTCCAATTATTAAAATACAATATAAAGATAAGTCATTTTTATTTACAGGAGATGTATCTAGTGAGGCGGAAAAAGATTTAGTTCAAAAATATGGAAATGAGTTAAGTGCAGATGTTCTAAAAGTTGGACATCATGGAAGTGAAAATGCTACTAGTATTGAATTTTTAAATTGCGTAAATCCTAGTGTGGCAATTATAAGTGTTGGGCAAAATTCATACGGACACCCTTCAATGTACACTATTAGAAATTTAGAATTATTTGGAGCAGAAATTCATCGCACTGATGAGGAAGAAAATATTTTGTTTGTATACGGAAAAAATTGTTTTAGAGTGTTGGGAGAGGTGTATCATTCATATACATATATTAATTGGTGGATTATAGCTTTAATACTTATTGCAATTTTAATTGTATTTTTAATAAAGAATATTGTATATATTGTTAAAACAAAGCAAATTAAAGAAAAGCTTTAATTTGCTTTGTATAACATTTAATATTTGTGAAATGTTTAATATGAAAAATTTACTTGCTAAAATATAAAATATTTGATATGATGTACATTGTAAAACATAAACAAACAGAAAGTAGACTATCAAAAATTAAACATGAGAATATAAAAGATTTTACATAAAATCTTAATAGAAATATACGGTTTCAATTATTTTACTTTCTATATAAACTTTTTAAGTTTAAGATGCTTTCAGGGGTTAAATAACTTTTAATGATAGTATTTAAATTGATGGGAGGGTGAAAGTGAATAAAAATATATTAATTGTTTGTTTGGATAAGAGATTGAGAAAAGATTTATCATTGCTTTTATCAAAAGAGCTAAATAAGATTTATTTAGATGTTGACGAACTACTTGATTTAGAATTATTAAATTATCCAGAAATATCATTAACAGAAGCAGGCGAGAAATTGGTTGTTTTGGAACAAAAATGCATTAATAGAGCATTAAGTTATGAAAATTGTATTATTACTATTTCAACAGATATGTTTATTTCATCAAATAATTTTAAATTACTAAAAAACTTATTTAAAATATTTATTCAAATTCCTAAAAGTAGAATTTTAACTATTGGGAATAATAGACATTCTATAAATCAAGAATTATTATTATATGATGAGATTAATTCAGTTGTAGCAAAAAATTGTGATGAAACTATTAACAGCTCAAATAAGTTAGTGCAATTAATATTTAAAGAAATTATCGAGAAAATAGCTTAATCAATAAAATAAAAAAATCCCACTGATGTGGGATTTTTTGAGTAAGAATTTACTTCTTACATTAGTATATTGTGCAGAATTTTTAAGAATATTCATATTTATTATTTTTTTCTATTATATTCTTTTCTTCTATCATTTGCATCTTGCTCTGACTTTTTAAATAACATATCTTTATTATCTGGATTTACTTTATTTAAAATCTTATACCTATTTTCAGTTTGTATATATTCAGAATAAGGTTTATATGGTTCAACGCTATCTATAGTCATGCAAGGTTTAGAATTAGGATTATATCTAAACAAAGTGTTATATCCACTAGCTACAGAGTCGTTTGAGTGAGTTTGGCTTTCTTTCATATCATATCCATGATTTATACAAGGACAATATGCTATAATTAAGCTAGGACCCTCATAAGCTTCAGCTTCAATAAATGCTTTTACAGCTTGATCTGGATTTGCTCCTATTGCAATTTGAGCTACATATACATCTTTGTACACCATCATCATAGAAGCTAAATCTTTTTTCTTTGTAATTTTACCTGTTTGATTAAATTTTGCACTAGCTCCTCTAGGAGTGGCTTTACTTGTTTGCCCTCCAGTGTTTGAATATACCTCAGTGTCTAGTACCAAAATATTAACATTTTCACCACTTGCTATAACATGGTCAAGCCCTCCAAATCCAATATCATACGCCCAGCCATCTCCACCAATTATCCAAAGGCTAGGGTTAGGAATAAGGGCAATATTATCAAATAAGTATTTATCACATTCATCTACTCCATGAGTGGCTGAATATAAATTTAATTGTTGAATAATATCTCTGTTTTGAGCATTGTTATTAGGATCTGCTAAAAATTTTTCTTTAATGGTACAAACATTTTGAGAAAAATCATTTTTTGATTTTAATGTATTTATAAAATTAATTCTTTGATCTTTTCTTGCAAGCATCATTCCAAAACCAAATTCTGCATTATCTTCAAATAAACTATTTGCCCATGCAGGACCTAAATCAAGTGCATCTTTAGTGTAAGGGCAGGTAGGGTATGTTCCACCATAAATGCTAGAACACCCTGTAGCATTTGCCACCAACATTCTATCTCCAAACAACTGAGTTAATAATTTTATATATGGAGTTTCTCCACAACCTGCACAAGCTCCACTATATTCAAAATATGGCTTTTTAAATTGTACTCCTTTAACATTGTTAGGTTCAAATGGTTGAACTTGTTTAAGAGTGTAAGCATATTCTTGATTTTTAAGTTCTATTTCTTTTAATTTACTATCTGAACTCATTATAATTGCTTTACCTTTCATTGGGCAAACTTGTGCACATACTCCACAACCAGTGCAATCCAAAGGCTCTACCTGCATTCTATATTCACCATCTGTTAGCATAGCTTTTTTAGATGTGAAACTAGCAGGAGTAGAATCGTCTTTATTAAATATTACAGGGCGAAGACTAGCATGTGGACATATTACACTACATCTTCCACATTGAATACAAAATTCAGCATTCCAGCAAGGAATTTCGCTAGCAATTCCTCTTTTTTCAAATTTTGTTGTACCTGTAGGCATAGAACCGTTAGGAGTAAATTTGCTTACAGGTATATCATTTCCTTGTTGTTTTGTTATTGGCTCTATAATATCCTCATAATATTCTGTTTTTTCTTTAATTTCAACATCTGGAGTTTGTGTAAATATTGAATTATCTATAAGCTTGATTGATTTTTTTACACTTTCAATAGCTTTTATATTATTTTTTACAACATTATCTCCCTTTTTTGAAAACATAACTTCAATGTTATGTTTAATATTTTCTAAAGCTTTTTCAAAAGGAATAATATTTGTTGCATAAAACAATGCTGTTTGCATTATATTATTTATTTTATTTCCAAGATTATTATTTAAAGCTATTTTATCTGCATTAATAGTGTAAACTTTTATGTTTTTATCTAAAATATCTTTTTTTATTTCATTCAACATTACTTTGTTTAATTCTTTTGAAGAATAGGAACAATTTATTATAAATATTCCATTTTTATCTAAACAGCTAGTAAGTGAATATTTTTTCAAAAATGAAGGATTATTGCATAATACAACATTTACTTGTTCAGAATTGAAAGATTTGTTTATAGGGTTTTTACTTGTTCTAATGTGAGATATAGTAAGGCTTCCAGATTTTTTGCTATCATAATCAAAATACCCTTGAGCATAACTATGTTCTCCTAAAATTTTAATTATACTTTTAGCGCTAGATACGCTACCATCACTTCCAAGTCCATAAATTCTTGCTTTAAAATCCTTATTATCTTCTTTATATAAGTTTAATTTTAAAAGAGAATTATTGTTTACATCATCATCAATTCCAACACTGAATGGAGAAGTTTTCTTATCTCTCATATTGTAAAATACACTTATAGCATCATTTGGAGTAAATTCTTTTCCTCCAAGCCCATATACGCCAGACAAAACATTAACTTTTATTTTATTTTTAAATAAAGTGTTTACTATTATAGAATAAATAGGGTTGTCTCCATTAACAGTAAAATTTCGTTCAAGTACTGTGATGTTTTTAACTGTTTTTGGAAGAATATTTATAAATGTTTCTTCGTCAAAAGGTTTTAACAAACGAATATTTATAACTCCTGTTTTACCCTTCATATAAGGCATTGCTTCTTTAAGAGTATTAATACTGCTTCCCATAGCTATTACAATATCAGTGGCTGATTTGTCGCCATAATATTCAATGGTATCATAATTTCTATTAGTTATGCTACTAGTTTTATTTAACGCTTTTTTAACTTCACTTATTACATTATTATAAAAAGGTGCAGATGCCATACGGTTTTGGAAAAATACATCAGGATTTTGATTTGTGCCCTTAGCATAAGGTTTGTAATTGTACATAGCATTATTTTTAAATTTTTTAATATCTTCTAAGTTTATAATAGAAGCTATTTCTTCTTTAGTGCTTTGTTCAATAGTGTTTAACTCATGAGAAGTTCTAAAACCATCAAAAAAACAAATAAAAGGGGTGCTTGTAGCAAGAGAAGCTAATTGAGCGGAAATAGCTATATCATTTGCTTCTTGCACACTAGAACAGCTTATTATATTAAATCCTGTTTGTAAACAAGCATAAATATCACTATGGTCACAAAAAATGTTTAGAGCGTGTGTGGCAACACTTCTAGAAGAAACATATATTACGCAAGGTAGTAATTCTCCTGCAATTTTATACATATTAGGAATCATTAATAGTAACCCTTGACTTGATGTGAAAGTAGTGGCTAAAGCTCCACTAGTTAAAGCTCCGTGCAAAGCTCCCGCCACCCCAGCTTCTGATTGCATTTGTGTGATACGTACTTTGTTATTAAATATATTTAGCTCTCCTTTAGTGGAGAAATCATCACATGCTTCAGCCATAGGTGAGCTTGGAGTAATAGGATATATAACTGCCATATCATTCATCAAATATCCAATATGTGCCATTGCACTATTTCCATCAATAGTAATTTTTTTCATAAATCCCCCTATAAGTCTTATTTTCAATATTTTAAATCTATTTATATTTATTGTCAAATTAATTAACAGACTAAATTTATAAAATTTGCTTTGATTAGTATAATAAATTTGATATAATATAATTATGAGATATTTATTAATTATTAGTTATGATGGCACTAATTTTTCAGGATTTCAAAAGCAAAACAAAGGAGAGAGAACTGTTCAACAAGAACTTGAAAAAGCTTTAAAAATTTTATTAAAACAAGATGTTAATGTAGTAGCAAGTGGTAGAACAGATGCTGGTGTTCATGCATATAATCAAGCAGTACATATAGAATCAAATGTTATTGCAGATAAGATGAAGTTTTTACACTCAATCAATGGAATATTGCCTGAAGACGTTAAAGTAAAAAGTATAAAAAAAACAAATGTGCATGCACGCTTTTCTGCAAAGAAAAAAACTTATTTGTATAAAATGTATATAAGTGATATTGATTTGCCTTTATACAATTATTTTTTGCGTATTCCTAAAAATTGTGATTTAAAACTTATGAAACAGGCTGGGGAAATATTATTGGGCGAACATGATTTTAAAAACTTTTGTGCATCAGGTAGTGATGTAAAATCAACTGTAAAAACTATATATTCAATAAAATGGAAAAAAATGAGAGAAGAATTACATTTTTACATCACAGGTAATGGATTCTTATATAAAATGGTAAGAAACATTATAGGAATTATTATTCAAGTAGGGTTGAAAAAAATAACTTTAGATGAATTTAAAAATTATTTAATATTGCCTTATACAGAAAAACATTATACAGCACCATCTAAAGCTTTATATTTGTATAAAGTTGTATATTAATAATATTAAATATTGACAGAAAAGATTAAGTATGATATTATATCAACAGGAGAGGAATAATGGAATATGCAAGAATAAATTGGTGGCCTGGCATTGCAGGTCAATCAAATGTTGGGAAACAAATATTTGAAAAAGATGATAGTACAATAGAGCAATATAATAAAGCTTTAAATAAAGGTGATATAAATGGAGAAAAATATACTTTATTAAAAGACGATTTTACAGAATTAAATGGAGTTAAATGTTATAGAATTAAGTATTTAAAAGATGTATATTCTCCTTTTGGTCAATTACTTGCTCAAAATGGAGATTTGGGCGGATATATTACTCCTTATGCTTTATCACAAGAAGGTGGTTGCGTTGTGTTGAATGACGCAATTGTATGTGGCGGAGAAGATTATTTAGGTGCATTTGTTGTAGATAATGCTATAGTAAAAGATCAAGCTGTAATCAACTACAATTTGCCAAAAAATAAACGCAATTATGGAACTATTAATCACTGTATTCAAGTATCACAAGAAGTTAGAATTGCAAATAATGCTCAAGTAAATGGTCACGCTATTACAATAAGAGGAAATGCTCAAATAAATGGAAATGCACTTATTTTGGGTAAATATGTATATCTAAATTATGAACAAAATGTTGTAAGAGGAAATGCTGTTATTAAAGATAATGTTATTATATCTTCAAAAACAACCCTTGAAGGCTGGAAAGAATTGTCTGGAAAAGAATTTGGTAAATTAGATTTTTGTTTTGATGAAAATCAATTATCTTCTCAATGGGGTAATAAATTAGGTGGTAGTGGACATATTTTAAAATTTGGAAATTTGATTATAGGCTATCAAGGAAATAATGATAATTTATATAAAAAACCAATATCAAGTTTTTGTAAAGATAGTACTTTAACACAATTAAGTCAACGTATGGCTTTAAATATGGACCATGATAGTTTAATGGAAGCTCTTTATGGCAAAATGCTTTAATTTTAATTAGCTTAATATCTAAAAATAATTTAAAACTTTGAAAAAACCATTGACAATTTCTAAAATATTAGATATACTAAATTAGTACTAGAATAATTTGCACTGCTATCCACACTAGCCCTAAGTGCTTTATGTTTAGTAAAATCTTTTGGAGGAAATTATGAACACATATATGGCTAATCCTGCCACAGTTGAAAAAAAGTGGTATGTTATAAATGCCGATGGTATGGCACTAGGTAGATGTGCTGCTGAAGTGGCAAAGTTACTTCGTGGCAAACATAAGGCTACATTTACACCACATGTTGATTGCGGAGATTATGTTATTGTAATTAATAGCGATAAATTGGTTTTAACAGGTAAGAAGTTAGAACAAAAATATTTTAAAAGATATTCTGGTTATCAAAGCGGATTAAAGTTAACTCAATATAGTAAAATGATGAATGAAAAATCTGATGTTGCTTTGATGAGAGCGGTAAAAGGTATGTTACCTAAAAACAGTTTAGGTAGAACAATGTTAACTCATTGTCATATATTTAAAGGTGCTGAACATAACATGGAAGCTCAAAAACCAGTAGAATGGAAAATTGATGGAGGTAATAACTAATGGCTGAAGAGAAAGTTGAAGAATTAGTTGAAGTTAAACCTAAGAGAACAAGAGCTAAAAAAGCTGAAACAGCTGAAGTTGTAGAAGAGGCTAAAACTGTTGAGAAAAAAACTACTACTAAAAGAACTAAAAAGGCAGATGCTTCAGATGCAAAAGATACATCAGCTAAAAAAGCAGACGCCCCAGCTAAAAAGGCTACAAAAAAGGTTTCAAAATCTACAGTTCAAGAATTTTTAGGTACAGGAAAACGCAAAACTTCAGTAGCTCGTGTAAGACTTGTTACTGGTAGTGGAAAGATTATTGTTAATGGTAAAGATATTGCAGAATATTTTAAGCTTGATTCTTTAATTGCTACTGCAAAACAACCTTTAGTATTAACAGACCTTGCATCAGTTGTAGATGTTACTGCAAATATTTATGGTGGAGGAATTTCTGGTCAGGCTGGTGCTTTAAGACATGGAATTACTAAAGCTTTAATTGAATTTAGACCAGAATTGAGAACTGAGCTTAAAAAAGCAGGATTTGTAACTAGAGATGCTAGAAAGAAAGAGCGTAAAAAATATGGATTAAAGAAAGCTCGTAAAGCACCTCAATTTAGTAAGAGATAATATTTTAAAAATAGACAAAAATTATTTTGTCTATTTTTTTTGTTTATATCATTTTGCTTGCTTTTTTATTTTTTTAATGATATCATATTTATAATGTGTATATTAATATATAAAAAGGGGAAATAAGGTATGATTAAATGTAAATTTGATTATAATAAGGCATTATTGGATAAAATTACAGCTAATTCTACTAAAAAAGCAAATTTTATTATAGAAATTTGTGCATTTGTAATATTTTTGAGTTCAATAGTATTGTTTTGCTTTAAATATTACAGCTTAGCTATCTCATTCTTAATATTATCTATAGTTTTAGCTATTGCATTAATAGTGGTAAATGTAGTAATATCTAAGGGCAATAATACATTGCTAGGTCAAACAGTGGAAATTGAATTTAATCAAGATGATATGCTTGTAAAAATTTTATTAAGAGATAATGAATTAGCTAGTGCTCAAATAGCTTATAATATAATAAAACGGGTTAAAGTAGAAGAAGATTTAATATATTTTTATATTAATTCTAAAAATGCTGTTATTGCACCTAAAAATAGTTTTTCCTCAAAAGAAGATGCTGACAAAGCTATTGGTTTAGCTGGCAATAATTACGTTGAATAATTTTAATATAACTTAAAGGGGTGAATTATGGATATTTTATTTGTAATAGATAGTATAAAAAATTTAGATAAAAAAATATCTTTAATCACTGATAATTTTGGAAATAATATAAAATTTTTTGTTCATGCTAAATTGGTAGCAGATATTGCTAAAAATAAATTTATAGCCACTAATACAATAGCTATTTATAATAAAAATGTAAATGTAACTATTGATAAATATATTAAGTCTGCAAATTACACCCCAACAAACACTTTACTATATTATTCTAGTGCAGATATAGATTCAACTATACTAAATGAAATGAGGGATAAAATTATTTTAAATCCGTCTACTATTTATGTGAAAAAACATTTTAATTTATTCAAAAAATGTTGGGTGTGGATATATAATAAAATTGTTAAAACAGTGTTTGGAATGTATGATGAATATGCTAGTATTAAGTTACAGTATATTAGCGAAAATGTTATGAGAAGTTTGATTGATGTTAAATTTAGAAATCATATATTTACAATATCTGAAAGTACATCTATACAAATTGATAAGAGTAAAGCTAGTTCATTTTATGATATGCCAAAGTTTCAAAAAAGCTATTTAATAAATTGCATTGTATTTATTTTAGCTCTTATGGGATATGTTGTGTTAGAAAAGTTTTTCAAATTGCGTTTTTGGATGTATTTTATGATAATTGCAGTATTATTAGCCATTATAATTAGTTTTATAGTATTAATAGTTAAAGCTATATTGGATATTAGATATAAAAATTGAAAAAGAGCCAAAATTGCTCTTTTTTTATTTGATATGAAAATGATTTTTGTTAAAATCTAATATACCTTCTTTTCGCATTTTGCTTAATTCAAAACTAAGTGCACTTCTATCTACTGAAAGATAATCTGCCAATTCTTGTCTGTTAAATGGAATATCAAAATATTTTGAGTTGTATTTTTTGCTAACAGATTGCAAATAAGAAAGTACTTTGTCTTTTGTAGAATGTTTTGTTATATGATTAAATTTTTCCATAAGTTCAATATTTTTTTGTGATATTATTTTTACTAAATTGTTTTGAAGGCGTGTATGACGCTGACACATATTTTCACATGGATAAAGAACTCTTAATTTATTCATTGTTAATACTTGAGAATTTTCAACGGCTATTAAATTATATTTAGTTGTATTCAAACCGCTAAAAGCTTCTTCAATGCCAATGGCATCTCCAGAATAATAATCAGCAATAATAGAATTGTTCCCATAATAATCGCTAAGAGTAGTTCTTAAATGACCATCTAATACTAATATAATGTTTTCAAAGGGAGAATTTTCATTTAATATAATTTCTCCTTTTTCTACTTCTAATACTCTGGTTTTAAAACAAAAATGTAAAGCTTTTATATCACTATCTTCAATATTTTCAAAAATTTTTGATTTTTTCATTTTTTTTAAAATTTCCATAAAAACCTCAATTTTGTTGTAAAAACAACGCATTTTATATAAATAATGTACTATAATGGCAGTGAAAAGTCAAGAAATTATAAAATCTTGATAAAAAAGGAGAATTGTCATGAAAATAATTAAACGTAGTGGAGAAGAAGTCCAATTTGATAGCAATAAAATAACTAATGCTATTAGAAAAGCCAATTTATCTGTAGATGAAGAGGGAAAAAGGCTTAATGAAGAGCAAATTAACAAAATTACTCAAGAAGTTGTTGCTGAATGTGAAAAAATTGGTAGAGCTGTGCATGTTGAGGAAGTTCAAGACTTGGTAGAAAAAAGCATAATGATGGAAAAGGCTTTTGAGGTGGCAAAAAACTATATAACATATAGATATAAGCGTGCTTTAATTAGAAAGGCTAATAGCACAGATAAGCAGATTTTATCATTAATTGAAATTCAAAATGAAGAGGTTAAACAAGAAAACTCTAATAAAAATCCAACTGTTAATAGTGTGCAACGAGATTATATGGCAGGTGAAGTTAGTAAAGATATTACAAAAAGGTTTTTATTGCCAGCAGACATTGTTGAGGCACATGAACAAGGAATAATTCATTTTCATGACATGGATTATTTTGCACAACACATGCATAATTGTTCCCTTGTTAATCTAGAAGATATGCTTCAAAATGGAACAGTGATTAGCGGAACTAAAATAGATAGACCAAATTCTTTTTCTACAGCTTGTAATATAGCTACTCAAATAATAGCGCAGGTTGCTAGTGCTCAATATGGAGGTCAGAGCATTAGTATTGCTCATCTTGCTCCTTTTGTAGATGTTAGTAGACAGAAAATTAAAGCTCAAGTAAGGGAAGAATTGCAAGAAGCTTGTGGATATGTTGATGAGAAATTATTAAATAAAATAGTAGAAAAACGCCTTAATAAAGAGATTGAAAATGGAGTTCAAACAATTCAATATCAAGTTGTAACTCTAATGACAACAAATGGTCAAGCTCCTTTTATAACTGAATTTTTATATTTAGGTGAAGCTAAAAATGAGCAGGAAAAACAAGATATAGCAAAATTAATTGAAGAAACATTAAAACAGCGTTATAAAGGAATAAAAAATGAGAAAGGGGTGTATATTACTCCAGCTTTCCCAAAATTGGTATATGTGCTTGAAGAACAAAACATTCATAATGATAGCAAGTATTATTATTTAACAGAATTGGCTGCAAAGTGTACTGCAAAACGCCTTGTTCCAGATTATATCTCTGAAAAGAAAATGTTAGAGTTAAAAATAGATAAAAACGGGAATGGACATTGTTATACTTGTATGGGTTGTAGAAGCTTTTTAACTCCATATGTTGATGAAAATGGAAATCCTAAATATTATGGAAGATTTAATCAGGGAGTTGTGACAATAAATTTAATAGATATTGCATTATCAGCAGAAAAAGATATAGATAAGTTTTGGAAAATTTTTGATGAAAGAATGGAATTATGCCATAGGGCTTTAAGATGTAGACATGAACGTCTAAAAGGAACTCCTAGTGATGTGGCACCTATTTTATGGCAACATGGGGCTTTGGCAAGATTGCAACCTGGAGAAAAAATAGATAAACTTTTATATGGAGGTTATTCAACAATTTCTTTAGGATATGCTGGGCTTTGGGAAACTGTGTATGGATTAATTGGTAAAAAATTAACTGAGCCAGAGGGCAAAGAATTAGGGCTTCAAATTATGAGAAAGTTAAATGAATACACTAAAAAATGGAAAACTGAAGAAAATATTGATTATTCTTTATATGGAACTCCTATAGAAAGTACTACATACAAATTTGCTAAATGTTTACAAAAACGCTTTGGAATTATTGAGGGTGTTACAGATAAAAATTATATAACAAACTCATATCATGTCCATGTAACAGAAAACATAGATGCATTTAGCAAGCTTGCTCTTGAAAGCGAATTTCAAGCATTAAGCCCTGGTGGAGCTATTAGCTATGTGGAAGTTCCTAATATGCAAAATAATATAGAGGCTGTATTGCAAGTTATTAAATTTATATATGATAATATTATGTATGCAGAATTAAATACAAAAAGCGATTATTGTCAAGTATGTGGATTTGATGGAGAGATAAAAATAGTAGAGGAAGATAAAAAACTTATTTGGGAGTGTCCTAATTGTAAAAATAGAGATCAATCTAAACTTAATGTAGCTAGAAGAACTTGTGGCTATATTGGATCTCAATTTTGGAATCAGGGAAGAACTCAAGAAATAAGAGATAGGGTTTTGCATTTATAATGAATTATGGTAATATAAAAATTAATGATATTGCAAATGGTGAAGGGGTTAGAGTGTCATTATTTGTATCTGGTTGCACAAACCATTGTAAAGAGTGCTTTAATCCTGAAACTTGGGATTTTAACTATGGCAAACCATTTACAAAACAAACTGAAGAATATATTATTCAGCAATTATCTTCTGATTTCGTAAATGGACTTAGTTTGTTGGGAGGAGAACCTTTTGAGCCACAAAATCAAAGAGTTTTGTTACCATTTGTAAAGCGTGTAAAACAATTATTCCCAAATAAAAATATATGGGCATATTCAGGCTTTAGATTAGAAGATGAATTGTTAAAAAAAGGAAGCTATCCAAATTGTGAGTGTACATTAGAGCTTCTTCAAAATATAGATGTTCTTGTAGATGGGCGTTTTGATAGAGAATTGAAAAATATAAGATTAAATTTTAGAGGTTCTTCAAATCAAAGGATTATATTAGTTCAAGAAAGTTTGAAAGAGAAAAAAATTATATTATCTCCATTAAATAATTAAATAGGCTTAAAAAAGCCTATTTTTTATAAAAAATAAAATTTTTTAAAAAATATTAAAATTTTTTGATACATTTTTTATTTATATATGCTATAATCACAATATAAAGCATTATTTTTTTAAAAACTTAATATTTTTAGCTGTTGTTTAAAATTTTACAATATTTTTAGGTGGTAAAATATGAATGAGATTGTAGAAGTATTGAATTCAAAGGGTAAAGTTATTGATAAAAATTATATATCAATTATTCATCAAAAAGGCTTATGGCATAAACTTGCTGTTACATATATTATTAATGATAAACTTCAAATACTTTTACAGCGTCATTGCAAAGATACTAATATCTGGCAAGCTTCAAGTTCTCAACATGTTTTACTTGAAGAACCAATAAATTATAGTATAGCTCGTGATATTGAAAATAATTTAGGAATTCAAATAAATAAAAATAAATTACAGCGTATATTTACAGATAAGAATAAATATAAAGATAAAAATATAAAAGATTTTCAATTTATAGATTTTTATATAATAAAACAAAATTTAGATATAAAACAAATAAATTATGAAGATAAAGAAAATATTCAATTAAAATGGCTATCACTTGAAAAATATATTGAAAAATTAAAAAATAAAGATAAAAATTATTTAAATTATAGTAAAAAACAGTATAAAATATTAAATACATATTTATTATTTCAAAAATATAAAAAAAGATTAAAATAAATAAAAAAATAAATTTAAATAAAATAATTTTTAATTAATTAAAAAATATTATTTGCAAATAAAGTAATATTTTTTTTTATTTGCAGTTTTTATGTTTTAGTGATATAATAAATAAGGTGAAAATATGACTATAACTAAAAATAAAGAATGTATAAAATATTTTATTATAGCTGGTATAATTTTATTATGCCTTTATTCTAATGGAATAGCGGATTTATTTATTCCTATTTTTGATAATATTTATTATGGCAATTTAGTTAGATTGTTTGTAGCTATAACTAGTGCTATAATTTGGGGAATAGAAATTTTAGCTATTGTGCTTATATGCAAAAAACTTAATATAGAGATATTTACACCAAAATTATCAAAAGGTAAAGAATTGCAAACATGGCAAGTTATATTATTATTTGTTTTAACAATTTTGCCAATGTTGATTATAAGTGCTTGTATTAATTGGCAAGTAAAAATAGTATATGCACTTGGTGTTAGAGTTACAACTGTTGGATTAGTGTGTAATGTGGCTGAAGTTTTAGCGTATGCAGTTAGAATGATATTAATGATTATGTTTATTTCTTGTATTCAAAAAGGATTTGAATTAATTTTCAAATCAAAGTATGTAATACCTTATGGGGCAATATTTGCTTTCCTAACTTTTGGCATAATTGATTTTTTTGTTTTAGGAATGGGTTTAGCAGCTTTTTATTTAATAGTGAGTATATTGTATGGAATTATATATTTAGTATCAAATAGAAAATTTGCATTAACATGGCTATTATGCTATTTAATATATTTGTTATAGGTGAGATATGAAAAGGTTTTTTAAAACAAATTGTTTAGTATGGATATATTTTGGCTTGGCTGTATTGATTGAATTAACAGCAGTGTTTGTTACATCTAATAAATTTTATATTAGACTTCCATTTATCTTTTTATTGCTTCAATTATTTATAATGTTAATACTTTTATGTATTCCTTCAAATAAGGCTAGGCATATAGTATCTTCCTGTTTATTAATATTTTTTATGATAGTGGATTTAGTATTTATAGTTATATTTGAAATGACTGAAACAATTTTTGATTTTGGAATGTTTAATCTAAGAAATGATGGCATGGCAATTTTGGAATCTGTTCCTATCAATTTTGCATTTTTCTCAATTTCTATGTTGGCAGTGGCTTTATATATAGTATTTGGAGGAAGATATATTCGTCATGCAGAACAGCCTGTTTCTATCAAGTGGTATGGAGTGCCAGCATTGATAGTTACTATTGCTGGGTTAGGCGTTACTTTATATGTTAACAATAGAAATTTTGAAGAAAATGTCAGTGCAAAGCTTTATCGTTCTAGTGAGGCTTCATATTGTGAATATGGAGTTATAGGAAATTTTTTAAATGAATTAGTAAAAGGAACTTTTTTTAGCAAAGTTGAGCTTGGAGATGAAAATCAATTAGAAAGCTTTATATATGATGAAAATAGCATTTATACTTCTAATTTTGATGTTGAACAAGAATATAATGTGGTTACAATATTAGTAGAATCTCTTGAATGGCATGCTTTTGTTCAAGATTTTGAATTGTTTGCTAATGGACATAATATAAATTATTCAAATTATACAGATGCCAATGGAAATCCTTATACTAGTGCAGAACAAATATTAAGAGAATTATATCCTAATTTATATGAATTTTATGATACAGGTATAATAATGACAAATTTTTATTCTAGAGAAAAAACAGATATATCTGAAAATCTTAGTTTTTTAGGGGCTTATCCAACTAATGTGTATATAAATTATGATTTCCCAGATAATACTATGAGTACTAGTATGGCAAATGTTTTAAAAGCTTTAGATGAAGATATAACTTGTAACTCATTCCACAACGGAAGTTATACATATTATAATAGAGATAAACAGTTAATTTCAGCAGGATTTGATAGTTTTACCGCTACAGAGCAAATGAAAGAAATGGGCATGACAGATTATAGCGCTAAAGGGGAACGAAATTTAGATGCAGATATGATTGAGGTTTGTGCAGATAAAATGTTTCCAACTGATAAACGATTTTACACCTATATTACTAGTATAACAATGCATGGTCAGTATACCTATCGTAAAAATCTTGAAGAAAGAGGATATTATGATAAATTGAATAGTTTTGGTATAACAGAAAAAAGTGGAGGAAGTTTTGAAGCTTTTAATCATAATAATTTTTACTATTACTGTGCCTGCGTAATGGAATTTGATAGGGCTTTGGGAAAGATCATTGAAGAACTGGATACAAGAGGTTTGCTTGATAATACAATAATTAGTTTATTTGGAGATCATAATACATATTATTCAAGTTTGTCAAACTATGTAAAAGATATTGATTCTACAAAAGATGATAACTATACTAATTTGTTCCGTGTTCCTTTTATGATAAAATATCCTAATATAGATCAAGTCGTTGAATTTTTAAATACTTCTATGCAAGACGAATTAACTAATGGTAGATATGTTATAAATAAAACTGATTCTGGAAATCAAATATTGGTTAAAAAGTTTATGTGTACAGCAGATATTTTACCTACATTATTTGATTTATGTGGAATAAATGTGTATGGCAATTTATATTTTGGTCATTCTGCTTTTAGTAAAGATGTTAGCGTATTGTATTCTAGAGCTTATGATGTGTTTATTACAGACAGTATGTATTTTGTAAGTTTGAATAATATAAAACATATTAGGAAAGATAATCCTATAAACAATAATGATCCAGCGTTAAAATATGCTGATATCGCAAATTATGATAGCGAAGAGCATATAAATATGGTTGAAATTGAAGCTAAAATATTGTTGGAGAAATTAAGCGTTTGTAATAGAATATTTTATAACGATTATTTTGCTAGAAAAAATATAAATGATCAGTCTAAAACTAATGCTGAGATATTTATACAAAAATTGCAAATGATAAATTAATAAAATTTAGGAGAAGTTTTTATGTGGTATATATTTTTTGTTCCTTTTATAGTGTTTTTAATAATATTTTTATCAGCAGCTGTTAATATTTTTCGAGTATCTAAAAAAAGTGTAGATGTATTAAAGCCAAGAGCAAATGATATTGTAAATAATAGGAATAGTGTGCCACAAAATGAAAATAAGAATGTTACAATGATATGTGAATATTGTGGTTCACATGTAAATTCTAGTGAAACAAAATGTCCTTCTTGCGGTGCAGGATTAAGGAGGAAGAAGTAAATATTAAAAAATACTACTTTTTAGTCTGTTATTTTTGAAATTAATGATAAAGAACTCTACTATTTTTGTAGAGTTCTTTTTATTTTACTATTTTTAATATGTGTTAACCTTATTATAGTTTTTTATTTTTCTTGAAAACTATTGCAAGGTGCAGATAATTTTTTAGAGCCTACAAAAATCCCGTTTGAAAAACATTCTCCATTTTGGTTAAATAAACAGTTTTTTGAATCACATTTTATATCAACGCATTTACAATGGCTATATGGAGCGATTTCTGGTTCATGTTCAAACATATCTTTAGATACATCTAATACAGGTTTTGATTTGTCTATTTCAATGTCTGCACAATCAGAGTTTTTGCTTATTTTTAAATGTTTTCGTTCGCATTTCATATTATTGTTGTAACTACAACTATATTTTCTACATACTATATCCATATTTTCACCTAGTAATATTTTTAACTGATAAAATAAAAATATACAAAATTTTCTTTACAAAATTAATAAAAATTTAATTTAGTTACACTATTGACAAGGTTTGATAAGTGTGGTAAATTAAATTGAAATTTTTTGGAGAAATTGTATGAAAATTGAATTTGTGAAGGATTATAAAAAGTACAAAAAAGGTGATAAGATAGAAAAAATGGGACTTTTAGCTAAACTGTTGATAAAAAATGGCGTTGCATGTGAAACAGAGGAAAAGTTTAAGTTAAGTGATTTACAGTGTGCTATGCTTTGTGTAGTGGAAAATAAGAGTCTGTATAAAAGAGATTTTGGAGATAGAGAGGTGTTAGATGTATCTTTTGAAATCACTCCTCGATATTTTGGAATTTTCACATATCAACCAGCAAGATATTATAAAGGTATGTTTAACGATGGAGATTGTTATGAAAAAGTGTTGAGTAAAGAAAAGTATGTTAGTGATAAATATATTAAAAACGAAAAAATTAAGTTAAATCAAATTATAATAAATAGTTCAGATATATCTAGTATAGAAGAATTATTGCCTGAAGAAATTGAAAAAAATGGCTGGAATAAAGATTCTTTATTAGGTTTAAAGGATATTATAAAGTTGGAAGTTTCATTGAATTTTAAATACAGATATCAACTAGGGATTTCAAGGTCAATTGGAAATTTAAAATTGTAATAAGAATATAATTATATAAAGTTTTTGATTTCTAATTTATTTTATGGTATAATATAATAAATTTTACATAAATTAAAGGAGAGTTATATATGAAAGTTATTTTAAATCAAGATCTTAAAGGTAAAGGTAAAAAAGGAGATATTATTGAGGTAAATCCAACTTATGCTCAAAATGTATTGATTAAACAAAATATTGCTCGTCCGGCAACAGCTAGTAATATTAATGATAATATGGGGCAGAAAAATTCTCAAGCTTATCATCATGAACAAGAAGTCAAAAAATTTCAACAGATAGCAGATAATTTAAAAGATAAGAAGTTAGAGTTAGAATTAAAGTTTGGGGCAAATGGCAAAGCGTTTGGCTCTATTACAAAACAAGAAATTTTTAATAGTATTCAACAGTTAAATATTCCTATAGATAAAAAAATGATTTTAGATTTTGAACCTATTAAAAATGAAGGAGAGTATACTATAACAATTCAGTTTATCAAAGAAGTTGTTTGTCAGATAAAAGTTTATGTTAAAGCTGTAAAATAGTATTTTGTAAAAATTTAAAATATTGTTACATATATAAATATATAAAATAAATTTAAAAATTTTTCAAAAAATAGTTGACATATTTAAAATTAGGTGTTAAACTCAATATGTTATATATGTAATATGCCTCGATAGCTCAATGGTGGAGCACTCGGCTGTTAACCGATAGGTTGTAGGTTCGAGCCCTACTCGGGGCGCCAAAAAAATCCCTTTTAAAAGGGAATTTTTTTATTTAAAAGCAAAGAGAATTTTGTCAAAAATTATCATTTTTTATCAATAATTAGAATTAGTAGTTTGATAATATTGATATAATTATTGATAAGGGAGGATAAGCAAATTTGTAAAAATGCAAATAAAAAATGAGATATAACAAAATTAAAACAAATTTGCGATATATTATGAAAATAAAAAAAGAATATAAAAATTTTCAAAACGATTATTTGAATAGAAGAATTGAATACATAAAAAAAGAGTGTTATGATATGATTGAAGTTTTTCATAAAATTAAACGAAGAAAAGAGGAATTGACTTTGATTTTAGAAGATATGAATACTATGTTGTAAAAAATTAAATAAAGTTGTTTAAAATGTAATATTACATTTTAAATTTATAAAAAATTTGTATTATCTATTTATTAAATATAAATTTAGGAAAATGTAATTTTACAATATTTCTCAACTTAAAATGATAAAAATATTATTTAAAGTATCAATTAAGATATATTAACAAACTTGAAATTATAAAAAAATATCCAATTTTAAGGATATTTTTTCTTTATATTTAGGTTAAAGATAATTCTCCTGTTTTATTAATAGTATTTAAAAGAATAGTCATTCCTTCATTATGTAATTGATATATTCTTTTGGAAGAATAATTCATTTTATATGCAATTTGATCAAAACTAAAAGAGCAAATATATTTTAAATAAAATAGAGTTTTATAGGGCTGATTTAATAGGTTTATAACTTTCTCTATTGTCTGTCTTTTCTTAAATAGTTTTTAATAATTTATCTTCTTCATAAATTTGATTTTTAATAATATCCTTATATTTTAATTCTAATTCATCATCTGTAATATATGATTTATCTAGCACTTTATAGCGTTCTGTAATAGAAATTATCTTTTCTTTAAATTTATCTAATTCTTTATTTTTCTCAATTAAGTATTGCTTATCATAACAGTCATCTTCCAAAATTTTTTTTAATTCTTCTTTATTCATAATACCCCTTCAAACTAACCTTTTATTTTTTTGATTATTGCTTTTAAACCCTATTAAATTTTATAAAAGTATAGTATTTTTGATATTACAATATTAACAGGATATAAAAAAATATGCAACAAAAATATATACAATTTGTAAAATTTTTAAAAAATTAAATTTATTTATTGATAAATAAAAAATTATATGATAACATTAAATTTATAAGGGAAAATAAATGATATCACACAAGATAAAAGAATTAAGAAAAGGTAGAAAATTAACTCAAAGTGATTTAGCTAAAATTTTAAAAGTTTCAGTTCCTACCATAGCTTTTTGGGAAACAAATAAAAGAAGTCCTGATATTTCAAAATTAATTGAAATAGCTAAATATTTTAATGTGTCAGTAGACTGGTTATTAGGTTTAGAGGAAACTAGGTCTTCTATATGTGTAGACAATTCTGCTAATACTATTATTTTAATAGGAAGAGATGGAGTTTTTAAAAGTTATATTTTAGATGATTCAAAATTGAAAGCGTTTGATTTGTTGGCAGAAACCCTTTCTTTAGACAATAATGAAAAATTTAAAAAAAAGTAAAGAAATTGTCGTTTTGTGTTGAACTAGTAATACAGCTGAACTTGATAGTTTTAATTCATTTGTTTCAAAAAATAGATATTTTGAAATATCTTATTTAGTAAGAGCTTTTTTATTAAAGAATAAGGTAACAGCTCTTCCAATAGATTTAAAATATATTTTAAAAAGAAATGGTTGGGCATCTGTTTCTTATGAATTTGCATCAAAAATAATTGACAATTTTTATTTTGATTATCCAACAGATAGTTTAGGGTTTTGCATATATTATAAATGTAACTATATCATATTTTACAATAATAAAGTGTGTTTAGGCACTCAAAGATTTACTATTGCACATGAAATAGGACATATTGTTTTAAATCATTTTTGTAAACAACATGAAAAATTGCATGAGACAGAGGCGAATATGTTTGCTTCTAGAAAGTTGATGCCTATAAATATCTTAAAAGAGTGTAATGTTTCTTCATCTAAAGAATTGGAAATATTGTGTAAAGTGAGCAATATATCAGCAGAATATAGATTTAAAAGATTGAAAATGTTAAATGAAAGGAATAGATTTTATATAGATAAAAATGAACTAATTTTAACTCAAAAATTTTCTAATTTTATTAAAAATTATATAAATAAGAAATATTAATTAATCTATATTTTCAATGTTAATATCACCAAATTTTTATTAATCAATATTAAATGTAAAAACATATTAGTAGGTTTAAATGATTTTAATAAAAAAATTTAAAAATTTTACTAATTTGCCTTGACAGATTATTTTTTTTAGTATATAATTAAACTGTTATTGATGCGTATGAAAGAAATGTGGCGGTATGGCTCAGGGGTTAGAGCGATCGGTTCATACCCGATAGGTCGAAAGTTCAAATCTTTCTACCGCTACCAAAATGGTCCTATGGTCAAATGGTTAAGACATCGCCCTTTCACGGCGGTAATGGGGGTTCGAACCCCCCTAGGGCTACCATAATATAGAAGCTCGAACAACACTGTTCGAGCTTTTTATAAAATAAAAAAAGATAACAAATTTTTATTAACATAAAAATCCAATAGTAATAAAATATGGCTATTGGTTTTTTATTTATTCAAATTTTTAAATCTTATACTTTTAAAATTTTATAAATTTTTAAATATATTCTCCAATCTAAATTTTTAATATTGTATCATTTATTTTAAATTTAACATAAAGTGTATGTTGCACAATTAAAATTATCTTTAACTAGGTTACAATAATTTATGTTATAATCTTGACTAAAATATATTTAAATGTTATTATATATATTAATTAGAGTAGGAGATAATTATGATATTTGTAGGGAAAACAACAGATAAGGGTATTTCTAGTGAAGCTTTTGAGCTTTCAAATATAGATAGAGCTACCCATGTAAAAGTTGCTGAAAGTAATTTATTTATACCAATTACTTCTAATTTTGTTATAGAAAATTCTAGAGGGGAACAAATTTCATTAGAAGATATGAAGGTTGGAGAAGTTTATACTTACAGGGCAAACAATGCAGAGTATAAAATAGATGGCGGTTTGTATTCTCAAATGGTTTTCATGTCAAAACAAGCAAATGGGGAAGGTGAATATTTGAGATGTGATAATGGATTGCATGTTAGAAAAACAGAAATTCAACCTCAGGCTTATGAAAGTGTAAATATCCCATTAGATCATATGTTAACTACTACAAAACATGGTAAATTTTATGCCTATTTAGAAACAGTTAAATTGCCAGATGATACTATTGTTAAATTGCCAAACGATAGAGTTCAAAAAATTGGAAATAAATGGTATTACAATGTAGAAAATGGTGCCAGAATTGAAGTGGAACATAATGTTCGAGAAGTGGAAATTAATAAATTTTTGGTTGGGGATAAAGTATATGATGCCAACAAATTAATATTGAGAAATGGTAGATATTTTATATCAAATGATGATGGGAGTGCAGATAGTGAAATAGGCAGAGTTAATATTAATTTGCAAAATTCATTTGTAGAAGGAAGTTCAACAGTTTCTACTAAACAAATTGTAGCATTACCAAATAATCAACTTGCTCAAAGAAAATTGGTTGAAGCAGATAATGAAAGATTGGTATACACCTTTTTAGAACAATATCCAGGCCCTGAAGGATTGATGCGTATAGAAATTAACAAAGCTAGAACTATTGCTAGATTTATTTATCAAGATGGTCATGAAGATTTGTATGCTAAAAATAATGCTGAGCCAAGAGTAAAAGATGGTGTGGATACAAATGTTTATGTTGTTAGAAATTTTACAATAGAAGATTTAGGTGACCAAGGTATTAAATTTGAAGTTTTTGAAAATAGAAACAATATTGCAGAAAATGTTAAATTTAAAAATGAAAAGTTAACTTCATATAATATAAATGGAAATAAAATAACAGATATAGTTTGGGATAATGATGAAATTAAATCATATAAATTTAATGGAGTTCAATTAAAAGATATTGAATGGAAATTTGGCAAAATAGATAAATGTGTAATAATGCTTGAAGGTGAAGATGGACAAGTTGAACATCGTATTAGGAATATGAATAACAGTCCATATAATATATATGCTATTACATGCAAAGTTATAGAATCTATTAAAGATGTTACATGGGGTAGTGCTGGAATTGTATCATTTAAAATGGGAGATCGTAAATTTACTAATATTACATGGAATGAAGATGGAACTATTAAAACATGTAATATAGATGGGCAATTTGTTGATATTGAAAATGATCCTCGTTTTGAACAATTAAAATTTAAAGTGGAAACAAGCTTGGAAGAACAAAATTTTAAACCTCTTTGCTATACAAAGGCTTTAATTAAAGAAAATCAAACATATAAAGTTAATGCAGAGTATGTTCAAACTTCTCCAAATCAAAATGGGGTGGCTGATGTACAAGAAATAAATAATATTAAAAATTACTTAAATATTGCAAAAGACTATTCGTTAAACCCTTGGGGAACTGTGTATATTGATAACAATAATAAAGTGCATAATATCACAGATGTAACATCTAGTTATAGTGAAAGTAAAGATTTTGAATATGAAAAGCCAAACAACGATGTATTAAATTCAATTTTAGGCAAAAGAGAAATTGAGTATAAGAAAGGAAAATTATCTTTATCTGATACTAAAGTTGAAAGATTTATGGGAGATGGAATATTTACTGCAGGAGCATCAATATGTTATGGTTCAGTAATATTTATTCCTATAGGACTAGCATTAATGGCTGTTGGAGGAGTGTCAAAGGGAATATCTGGTATAGTGAAATCTATTAGAAAAACTAGATTAAAACATCAAGATTTGCAAACAGTTACAGATGAAATGCAAGAAAATGTTAAGGATAAATGTGAAGAAGATATAAATGAATTAATGCAATCTTATTCTTCAACACTAAAAAAAGCACAAAAACAAATGTCGCAAACTGAATATGAGCATTTTGCAAGCTCAATGAAAGATGAATTTATAAATAAATATTTAAAAATCGTAGGAAATTTACAATTATTAGATAATGGAATTGTGCAATGTAATTTTGATATGGGATCAAAAAAGGCTAACATAACAAATAAAAATTATTTGGCATATCTAGCTGGAGCTAAGCGTCAAGATGAATTGTTAAATGGTTTGCATGACAAACCTGAATTAGAAATTCAATTAAATCAACTATATAAACATAAAGAATATAATGATGAAGAAATGTTGATTAAACGGGTTGAATTATTGAAAAAATATGGCGGAAAGAAAAGTCAAGAATTGGCATATAGATTACAAAAGAGCAATGCAGATGTGTTTATAGAAAATCTTATAGATGCTGAATATAGGATTAAAGATCAAATGTCAAGAGATATGATTAAACAGGATTATTTAACTAAAATTGGTGAAGAGTTTAAAAAAGGTAAAGGTGTATGGGGAAATATTGACGATAAAATCGATTATTTTACAACTACATCAAAATATATTGGAGAAACTGATTCTGAAAAACGCAAAGAAATGTTAAAACAAGAAAGAAAAAGATTAGAAAAAGAGGCAAATAGCGTAAAAATTAAAGAAGTTAAATTTACTCCAATGTATGATAAACAAGGAAACAATGTGGCTGATGAATGTATTAAAGATACTATGGTAAATTTGCAAAAAGTAGTACCAATAATGTTTAATGGTAATAATAATATTCAACATTTTGCTTTTGGTTTGAGAGATAAAATGGCTAAAGAAGAGTTGGAACAATATGAAGTTGGCTCATTTAATAGTTATTTCTCTAAAAAGGAAGATAATAATTTTGTTGAAACAATTAATGAAGAAAATCAAACTGTTCTTGCAAAAATTAACAATTTGAAACTTGAATGTAATAATATATCAAAAGTAATAGACAAAATGGAAGAAAGTAAAAATGTTGTAAAACTTAAAAATAATTATGTTAAAGCTTTGGAATATAATGTAAAAGTTCAATTAAAGCAAAAACAACTTGATGATATAAATAAAGATATTAATATTAAAATTGACGATTCTCAATATAATTCTCAAACAGTTCATAATGAATTGCAAGAAGATTCGCTCAATAATTTAAAATTAAATTTAACAAAATCAATGTGGAAAGTTTCTTCTATAGCTAGAGAGGCTCAGGATATTCAAAATGATTTAAGAGAAGAGTATGAAAGTGATGTGAATAAAAAAGCTCAAGACCAATTTATTCAAGCTCATATCTCTGAATACAATGAATATAAAGCTAATAGAAAAAATTTGTTGAAAGATGCATCATTTGATACTCAAAAACAAAATTTAAATGAAGAAGCTTTAAAAGAAGGATTTATACAGTTTGCAACAACCTCTAAAGATAAAGCAAAAATAAATAATCATAACGAACTTGAACTTTTAAAAGTTCAAAATGATGAGAATGCAAAAATTGAGGCGCTTGCTTTAAGCGAAATGAATGTAGAGGGTGTTATAAGTTATGAACAATTTATTAACCATCAAAATGCTAATAGATCTGAGCCTTTAGATATAAATAGCGAATATGCAAAACTATATTATTATACAGCATTAAAACAATCAAAATTAGACGACTTTAAAGCTATTACATCAAGTGATGAATTTCATCAAGAATATTTGAATTCTGCACAAAAATATTTTGACAAAGCAAAACAATCTAAAAAGGTTGTTGAAACTGAAAAGGCTGATGAAATTTCTGCTTAATATAAGCATATTATGTAATGTGTTTATTGTAAAATATTTAATAAAATCGTTGACTAAACATTAAAAATATTGATAATATAAATTATATAAAATATCTTTAATTTTTATTATTGTAACATTTAAAGAGAGGATTAGTATGAATTTAACAATGGATAAAATTGTAAACTTATGTAAAACTAGAGGGTTTGTATTTCCAGGAAGTGATATATATGGTGGCTTTGCTAATACTTGGGATTTTGGACCTATTGGTGTGGAATTGAAAAATAATATTAAACGTGCTTGGTGGAAAAGATTTGTACAAGAAAGTGATAATACTTATGGGGTAGATAGTGCAATTTTAATGAATCCAAAAGTATGGGAAGCTAGTGGGCATGTGGCAAGCTTTAGCGATCCTAAAATGGATTGTAAAAATTGTAAAACTCGTCATAGAGCAGATAATTTAATAGAAGCTTATTCTAAGGGAAAAGTTAATGCAGAGGCTATGACAAATGAGGGGATGGAGCAATATATTGCAGATAACGATATTAAATGCCCAAATTGTGGAAAGCGAGATTGGACTCCTATTCGTCAATTTAAATTGATGTTTGAAACATCTAGAGGAACAATAGATGGTGAGAAAGATGTAATATATTTGCGTCCAGAAACTTGTCAAGGCGAATATGTAAATTTCTTAAATGTTCAACGCACTGCAAGAGCAAAAATTCCTTTTGCTATAGCGCAGATTGGGAAATCTTTTAGAAATGAAATAACTCCAGGAAACTTTTTGTTTAGAACAGTTGAGTTTGAACAAATGGAACTTCAAATGTTTTGTAAAGAAGATTCTTCTATGGATATATATAATAGCTATAAAGAACAAGCTTTGAAATTTGTGCAAGATTTAGGTTTAAGCCAAGATCATTTAAGATTTCACGATCATGATAAGTTAGCCCATTATGCAAAAGCTGCATGCGATATTCAATATTTATTTCCTATTGGTTGGCAAGAGCTTAATGGAATACATCATCGTGGAACATGGGATTTATCTAGACATGAACAATTTAGTGGGAAAAGTTTGCAATATTTAGATCCATTTACAAACGAAAGATATATTCCAAATATCATTGAATATTCTATAGGTGCTGATAGGCTTGCTTTAGCTCTACTTTGTGAAGCGTATGATGAAGAGCTTCTTGAACAGGGCGATACTAGAGTGGTTATGCATTTTCATCCAGCTATAGCACCATATAAAGTGGCAGTATTGCCTTTACAAAAAAATTTGGCAGATAAAGCACAGGAAGTATTAAATAAATTAAATAAATATTTTATGTGTACTTATGATGAGGCAGGAAGCATTGGCAAACGTTATAGACGCCAAGATGAAATAGGAACACCATATTGCGTTACTATAGATTTTGACACATTAGAAGATAATACTGTAACTATTCGTGAGCGTGATAGCATGAAACAAATAAGATTAGATATAGACAAACTTGTACAATATGTTAGTGAAAAAATTATGTTTTAATTAATATATTAAAAGGGTTATTATGGATAGTATAAAATGTAGCCAATGTGGAGCAAGTTTAGCTAAAGATAAAAATGTTTGTGAGTATTGTGGTAGTGTTAATAAAGCAAGTGCTGAAGCTACTAAAAATACAGAACAAACAGAGCTTAAGGGAAAAGCTGAAAATCAAATGGAAAGCATGGAAGAATTGCTTAATGATATATTCAACTTTCCATTTATAAAAAAATAAATAATAAGGAGAAAAATATGGGTTTATTTAGTTTTGCAAAAAAACAATTACTTGAAGTATTAGAATGGAAAGATAGTTCTAAAGATGTGTTGGTATATCGATATCCTATGGATAAAAGAGATGAAATTATGAATAGCTCAACTTTAATTGTGCGAGAATCACAAGTAGCTGTATTTGTTCATAAGGGGCAAATTGCAGATGTGTTTGGGCCAGGAACATATAAGCTAAATACAGAAAATATTCCATTTTTAACAAAGTTGTTATCTCTTCCAACAGGATTTAATTCTAGAATTAAAGCAGAAGTGTATTTTGTAAATACTAAGCAATTTATGGGGCAAAAATGGGGCACTCAAAATCCTATTATGATGAGAGATGCTGATTTTGGAACTATTCGTTTGCGTGGTTATGGAACTTTTAGTTATAAAGTAGATGATGCTAAAACATTTATGCGTGAAGTATTTGGCACAAATGCTATTTACAGAGTAGAGGATTTATCTGTTCAGTGTAAATCTATATTAGTACAAAACATAACAGATGCTATAGCAGAAGCAAAAGTGGCGGCTCTTGATTTGGCTGCTAATTATAAAGAAATAGCAGATAAAATAGTTGAAATTTCAAGCCCTGAATTTAATAAAATGGGATTAAAATTGTGCAAAGTTGTAGTAGAAAATTTATCTCTTCCAGAAGAAGTTGAAAAAGTTCTTGATGAAAGAAGTAAATTGGGAATTTTGGGTGATAAAATGGGAACTTACACTCAATATCAATCAGCACAAGCAATTCGTGATGCTGCAAACAATCCTAGCGGTGGAAATATGGCTGGAATAGGAGTTGGTCTTGGTGCAGGTGCTGCAATAGGAAATATGTTTGCTGCCTCAATGGCTAATGTTAAAGATGAAGCGCCTAAACGCACTTGTATTAAATGTGGAGCTAAAATTGGCCCTAGAACTAAATATTGCCCAGAGTGTGGTGCTAGCCAATTAGATACTTGCCCTAAATGTGGAGAAGCTGTTAAGAGAGGTTCAAAATTTTGTACAAATTGCGGAGAAAAATTAATACAAGAAAAAACTTGTCCTAAATGCGGAAAAGTATTAAAATCTACAGCAAAATTTTGCCCTGAATGTGGAGAGAAAGTTTAATGAATGTTAGCGAATGTGAGTCTTGTGGGGGAAAAATTGTTTTTAGTCCATCAAACAAAGCTTTAAAATGTGTGAATTGTGGCAATATATATCCAATAGAGTATAATAAAACAGAGGTAAAACACCCTATAGAAAATATTGTGGCTGATACATCAAAATGGAGTGAGCAAAATCGTTCATACAAATGTGAAAACTGTGGAGCACAGATTACATTAAATAAATATGATATTGCAGGGAAATGTCAATATTGTAATACTAGTGGATTAACACCTTTAAAAGATTTGCCTGGATTAAAGCCTGAAATAATTATTCCCTTTAAAATTGATAAAGAGCAAGCTATAAATGAATTTAAAACAAGGATTTTAAAACGAAACTTTTTGCCAACAGATTTTAGGAAAAGTATTCCTAAAACAGATATAGGTGCTACTTATATTAGTTCATTTACATTTGAACTTAATGTTTATGCTAAATATAGAGGAACTATTTGTGAATCTAGGACTGTAAGAAGAAATGGAAGAATGGAAACAATAACTACAAGAAGACCTTTTTCAGGAGTAGTAAACAGATTTTTTGATAATATATTAATTGAAGCTAGTGATAAATTAGAGCAAAGTGATATTAAAGCAATACTTCCATACAACTTTAATGAGAGTTATGATTATCAAGATGAATTTGTTAAAGGATATAGTGTAGGATATTATAATCAAACAGTAGAAAATGCTGAACAGTCTGCTAAAAAAGAAGCTTATTTTCAAATAGAAAGCATGATACGAAGTCAATATTCTTCTATTGAAAGCTTGACAATAGATCCTACATATTCAAATATTAAATATAATTATGCACTGTTGCCAGTATATTTTGTTAAATTTGATTATAAAAATAAACCTTATGTAAATCTTATAAATGGACAAACAGGTAAACTTGGCGGTAAAGTACCACGTTCTTCAGCTCAAATTTTTGCAATGGTTTTATTTATAATATTAGTAATAGGATTGCCTATATTATTTATTTTATTTTCAAATTTATAATATAAAAAAGGAGAAATTTATGAAAAATATAAATAAAGATGTGTATCAAGAAAAAAGATATGGTAAATCTCAACTTTTAATTGTTGCTATAATAGTTATGTTAGTTTCGCTTGCAATGTTAATTGGAGGAATTGCCTTATTTGTAAATGGTTGCTTGAGTGATGGAGTTATAAATATAATTTGGAAAATAGTTTTAGGAATAATTTTAGCTTTATTTGGTGGAACTTTAGGTTGGGTATCAATAATGATGCTATTTACAGGAATTAGCATGATTAAAGTTAAAGATGGCAATGTAAAAGATGTTGGTAATAGCGGAATGGGAACTGTTAATATTTTAAAATGCGATAAATGTGGAGAAAGTTTGGAAGAAGGCTCTACATTTTGCCCTAAATGTGGAACTGAAGTTGATGGAGTTATTGTTTGCACATGCGGAGAGATAAATTCAAAAGAAAACGAATTTTGTAAAAAATGTGGTAAAAATTTAAAACAATAAATACAAATTGTATATATTTAATAGGCTGTTGATTTTCAACAGCCTATTGGTTTTGTAAAAAGGAGAAAAATATGGAAAATTTTATTCATAAAGTATGTTATTATGAAACAGATAAAATGGGAATAACTCATCACTCTAATTATATTCATTGGATGGAAGAAGCAAGAGTGCATTTTTTAGATAAAATAGGATATGGATATTCTAAACTTGAAAAAAATGGAGTTAATTCACCTGTAATTGGAATTAGCTGTGAATATAAGTCACCAACAACTTTTGAAGACCAGGTTGAAATAGAAGTAAAAATAAAACAATATAATGGAGTAAAATTAATAGTAGAATATATAATGACAAATTTAACAAATAAAAAAATAGCCTTAATAGGTAGTTCTACACATTGTTTTTTAAATTCAAGTGAAAAACCTATAAGGCTTAAAAATGTTTTACCTGAATTAGATAATATATTTAATAATATGTTACAAGCCTAAGTTGTCAGTACTAGTTTTTTCTAAAGCATGTAATTTATTTTGATATTTGTCATTAACTTTATTTAATAACATTATTCTAGATAGTTGATTATCTATATTTTTAACAAGTGTGTTATTTGGGGTAATTTCAGCTTCAAGATAAAAATTATCGTCTTTTTCTTTACGCAAAAAATAATCTACAGAATATTTTAATTTTTCTTTAGTAATATTAAAATTTACTTCATCTCTAGATACTTCATATATATCAGCAGACATTATAAAGTTCTTATAATATAAATCACGCAATTCATCTTGAGTTATTTTATCTTTGCGTATCAAGATGTTGTTACAGTCGAAATCTAATGCTATCTTTGTTTTGCAAGATTTAATATTTTTTGTTGTTCCATTTTTATAATAAAATAATAAAATGTCAAAATTTTCTTTTGTAAATATTAAAAATTTATCATCAAATGATTTTACTATAAAATCATTTATTTTAATTTCATTTTCTGGAACAAAAGCATCTACTGGTGCATTTTCACATAAATCTTTAAAATCAATGCTAGATTTTTCATCTGTTGAACATATTAAAGATAAAATATCAGTATAATACATAAAATCCTCTCCTTTTATGCAATTATATCATAATATCTTTTTTTGTCAATATGTAAATATATTTTAAATATATTTAGAATTATGGTAAAGGTCTTCCGCCACCAATTATATCAAGAGCTTCCCAAGTGTTAGGCCCAACAATTCCATCTACTTCAAGACTGTTTTCTGCTTGAAAATCTCTCACAGCATTTAAAGTATTTGTGCCAAATATTCCATCAATTTCACCTACAGGATATAATTTAGATAATAACATTTGTTGTAAATACACTACGCATGCATTTCTATCTCCTTGTCTAACAGTTTTGCCTTGAGGGAACAATAATGAGTTCCAAGTATTTCTACCTACAATTCCATCTACAGTTAATCCGTTTTTTTGTTGAAAATCTCTTACAGCGTTTAAAGTATTTGCGCCAAATATCCCATCAGTGCTTAAATTATATCCATATCTATTTAAAAGATATTGTAACAATTTAACTTTATTGCCTTGATTACCTCGCCTTAAAGTAGGATAAGCGCTTAAATCGTCTTTTGGAATATATGTAACATCAAGATATTGACATACTCCAGCACAAGCTCCTTCTGCAACTTGAGTTATATAAATTGGATTAAGCATTAATTTAGCTTCTTCAAAGTTTGTCATGAAACCAGCTTCTATTAATGTAGATGGACAATTTACAGCAGATAACAAACTAACATTAAGAGTGCTAATTCCTCTACCATTATTATCTACAAAATTAACTAGTTGCTCATACACATCTTCACTTAATTCACGACTTCTAGTTGCGAATTGATTAAGTGGAGAATAAAATACTTCAAAACCATTAGCAGAATTAAAGCTTGTTCCTGGGCCAAAAGCATTGTATGCAAAAGTGACTACAAGTGTAGTTTGAGCGCTGTTTATACGTCTAACTCTAGTAGTAATACTAATATCTTGGATTTCAGGTTTTACATCTAAAACATTAAACCCACATCTCAAACATGCTTCAATAAAAGCGTTTTTTGCTCTTCTATTAAATTCATTTTCATAAAAACTTCTATCTATATAAGGCATGGTTGGTGTACGTTTTCCTATTGTAGGGGGATTTAATCCATGTTCATCATTTGCACCTATTAAAAAATTGCTAGCAATTGCCATATTCACTCCTTTATCAATTTTTTATATGTAAAAAATAAAAAAAATGATTATTTATCAATTTTATTTTAAAATTTTTAAATAATTAATAAAAAATAAATGAATATTAATTTGACTAAAATCCTTTTAAAGTGTTAATATATTATCATGAGAGTGTTACATATAGACGTGAAAAGTGATATGCAAACTTGTTTGATGGCTGGAGCTCAACTTGAAATGGAAATTGATGCTTGTAAATTAGGAGGTTTTTCAGTTTTAAAAGTTATACATGGATATGGAAGTCATGGTGTTGGTGGAGATATAAAGAAGGAAATACATAAGCGTTTAAAATTATTAAAATCACGTAAAATAATTAGAGACTATATTCCATGTGAGACTTGGACAGTGAATAATATAAAACGAGAAAAAGCTATTGAAGAATGTAATGAACTACTTGCTGACAGTGATTTATATATGTTAAATAGCGGTGTGACAATTGTGATTATTTGACTTAATAATAAATTATGTTATAATTAAAGAGAGGATATATGAGAAAAGAGCGAGTTAGAACAAGAGGATTTAGAGGAGTTGGGTCTTTTATTTTAGGTTGCTTTATAGGCTTTATTTGTACTATATTAATTTTAGCAGGGTTAGGTTATTGGGCTTATACTTCAATAAATGTTGGAACTATTGAAAAATGGACTAATAGCGAAATAACTGACAATAAAGAAATAGAAGCTATTACTTTAAAAAAAGTATTGGGAATTGTTCAAGGAGTGGCTTCTAGTGGACCAGATGCCTACACAATTCAAAAGTTTGAAGAAGATTTTAATGTTACATTATTGCAAGACAGTATGTATGGAGTGAGTTTGTCTGCTATTAAAAATTCTCCTATTACAAATTTAAGGCAAGCATTGACAGATACAATTAATACAATAACATTTGCAAATGTTTTAAGTTTTATGGAAATGGAAGATGACTTAGGGTTATTTAATACTGTTCTTGATGGCGAAATTAAATATTATATATATAATGGGGCCTTATATACTTCTAGCGATTATTTAACACCTGTAGATTTTAGCTATAGCATTGAGGGTGATCAAGTAAAAATTGCAAGTTCTACACATACAATAAAATTGGAAAATGGATATAATATAATTACTCCTAGTTTAAAATATTTACCTTTTAAAACAGCTATTTCAAGTGTTCAAGAAGTAACTAAGGGGTTGAAAATTTATGAAATTTTAGGCTATACTGTAGAAAATGTTGATGGAGAGTATATTTATAAAGATAATGGCGTGGAAGTAGAAGGTTTAATGGCTAGTATAGCTGGCTATACTATTGAAGATTTATCAAATAAAGATACTATTAATAATTTATACATTTATGAAATTATGGGCTATTCTCGTGAAGGAGTAGAAGGAAATTATATATATACAAACAATGGAGAAGAAGTAACAGGTGTTATGGCTACAATAGCTGGAAAAACTTTAGGAGAATTATCTAGCGAGGAAGCTTTCAATGATGTAACAGTTGCAGATGTTTTAGGATATAAGATATTAAATGATGTGGTATACGATAAAAATAATATAGAAGTTACAGGCATAATGAAACATTTAGCTAATAGCACAATCAATGAATTGTCTACAGATATTGAAGGTTTAACCGTTGGAGAAATATTAGATATAGAATATTCTTCTACTCAAGGTATAATTAAAGCTTTGTATAATAGTAATATTACTAACCTTGAAGATAATATAAATAATTTAACATTAGGTTTAAGTTTAGGTGTTGAAGAAAATGAGGCTACAGGTATAATTAAAGCTTTATACAATACAAAAATTACAGATTTAAACCAAGAGATAAATAATTTAAAAGTTTATCAAATAATGGGATATTATTATAATGATAGTGATGGCAAATATTATGAAAGTTTTGATGGAACTAACTATACAAATAAAGTAGAAGGCATTATGCAAGCTATTGCAGATAGTAATATAAATGATCTTTCTGTAAGTGTAAACAATTTAAAAGCTAAAGATGTTTTTGATGTTGAAACAACTACAATTTTAAATTTATTTACACCTACAGAATTAGAAACTTTAACTATTATGGATATGCCTAGTGCTGTGGTTGATAAAATTAACGATGAAAATACTACGATTGGAGATTTGTTAGACTGTGGAGTAATAGTGGTAGAAGGAGAAGTGGCAGAAAATGTTAGAGCTATGACCTTAGAGCAATTACTTACAACTGTAACAATATAAATACAAATGGAAAAGGGTGAATAAAGGGGGTTTACTCATTTTGCCCTTTTTTGTTTATTATAAGAGAAAAAATATAAAGTTAGTATTAGGAGAGAAATTTTGATTACAGACAACGATTTTAAAAATTTGTTAAGCCAAACAAAAGAATATAATATTGAAAAAATATTAAAATACATTGAAGTTAATAAAGGATTAACTAAAGATCAAAATGATATATTATTTGATGAGTATTATAAATATAAAGGTATCATGGAGAAGGATAAAATAATAGCTAGAACTATTTTAATTAAGGGAAACGAACATTTAATTTATTTTATATTAAAAAAATATTGTAAATGTGAAGAAGAGTTGTTTTCTGTAGGGAAAATAGGTCTTATTAAAGCTGTGGATAGCTATGATAAAACAAGATGTAAGTTCTCTTCCTATGCGGCAATGGTTATTAGAAATGATGTATATATGTATTTACGCAAATCAAGAAGTTTAAGTAGAGGAGGAAAAGATAATTGCGAATATTCTTTAGACTATATTGATGAAGATACGGGTTTAAATTTTTATGATACAATTTCAGAAGAAAGTAATTTTGTAGAAGAAGTTGAAAATGAAGATTTGTTTGAATATGTTAAAAAATTCTTTAAACATTTGACTCCTGAGGAACAAATTGCTGTAAGATTTTATGTGGGATTATATGATGGTCCGCCTTTAAATTATAACGAAATCGCTCCTATTATTAAAAGAGGCAGTTGTATGGCTAGAAAAATAGTATTACACGGTTTAGAAAAACTAAGAATTTTAACAAATAAAGATGAAAATGAAGATAAGTATAACCGTCTTTCATCTTTTGTATATAAATTGGTAACAGAAGAAGATATTAATGCCTGCAAAAAAAATTCAATGAGGCTTTAATATATATAATAAAATTTTATTTTACAAATATTTTGCGGTTAATTATTAAATAATTTAAAATAGATAATTTCTATAAAGTTTGACAATTTATTACAATTATACATTTATTTAGTTTATATAATATCTAATAAAAATTTATTGAATTTTTATAGTAATTTATAGTAAAAGTATAAAAATAGTCAAAAAGTTTAAAAATTTTCAATAAAAAAAGTAAAAAGTTTAAAAAAAGTGTTGACATAATTGAAAAGGTGTGGTATATTAAAAGCACATTCAGCAGTGAATGTGAGAACAATATATCTTAATATACTTTAGGTAAGGAAAAGAATAAAGTTCTTTTCAATTCCAAGAAAGTTCAAGACAACGAAAAAAA
>CALWEH010000011.1 GCA_944377145.1 uncultured Clostridia bacterium
GAGGATGGTGATAATAGCTGTGAGGAACCACTTGTACCCATACCGAACACAAAAGTTAAGCTCACAAACGCCGAAAATATTGTACTGGAGACGGTATGAGAAGATAGGAAGTTGCCATTTACAAGAAGGAGTGAGAGAGGATATGTCCTCTCTCCTTTTTTTGCTGTATGGGGAAAGCATGTAAGAATTGTATCTTTAAAAATTTTTAAGTGATGTTATATCTTACATATATAGAAGAAGATAAAATAAAAAATACATAGTTAATTTTTTAAATAAATATTATTAATAAATATTTAAAAATAAATTTTTTAAAATTAAATAAAATACTTAAAATAAATATATTTTAATAATTTTATTAATTATTTATTTTTTATTAAATAATTATTTTTTATTTTAATAATTATGAAAATATTTTAATTTTTTAGATAAAACTTTGATGACATATTTCGACAAGATTTGGAAATTATTTAGGATTTCTATTGATTATCTTTTATTTTTGTGGTAAACTAAAATATATAAAAGGAAGGTATTAATATGAAGGTTTTTAAAAAATTATCATTAACAATGCTAAGTTTAATAGTCTGCATATTTTCTGCCCTTGTTTTTGTAGGTTGTAAAGATGATGTGGATTATGAAGATTTATATGTGTTCAGTACTGAAGGCGGGTATGTTTATGTAAATGATGATTATAACAATCCTGTTCAATGGGGAGATGAGGGGTCTAAAAAATTTACATTTAAAGAAAATAGCGTGGTTAAGTTAGAAGCTGTGGCTGAAACAGGTTATAGTTTTGTAAAGTGGACTTATGCTGAAAATTTTGGTGATAGAAATATAGATTATTCTACTCAACCTAATGTAAATATTATAATGGATGAAGATATTATAGTTATAAGAGCTGTATTTGAGGCTGTTCCAACAGCAAAATATAATATCAGTTATTCAAATGGTGAAGGATATGAAATTGTTCCAGAGCAAGGTAGTACAACTACAGTCAATGCTGGAGGGCAATTTAGTTTTAAAGTAAATGTTTTACAAGGTTATGATAGTTCTACATTAGAAGTTAAAGTTAATAACGAAATTATTAATCCTACAAATGGAGTTTATTTAATTTCTAATATAAATGAAAATAAAAATATTTCTGTTACTGTTCAAAAGAGTCAACATGAAATTACTTTAAATAGTGGAACAGGATATGTTATTGAGCCTGTAAATTCAAATTTGGTAACATCAGGAGGAAATTTTAGTTTTAAAGTTACTCTTGATGAAGCTTATAGCGATAGTGATATTGTGGTTACAGCTGTTGGTGCAGATGGAAATTCAACATCTTTAACTCCTTCACAAGGTGTATATACTATAAATAATGTAACACAAGATTATACAATAAATATATCTGGAGTTCAGAAAAATAGTTATTCAGTACAATTACCTAGTGATGTAAGAATTCAATGCCAATATGTTGTAGGTGGTAATAGCGTACAGCATGGGGAAGATGTTAGCTTTACAATTAGCGGAATTGACAGTAGTATAGATTTAACAAATATTCAAGTAACATGCAATAATGGAGATATTGTTGTAAATAAGTCTGGTAATACTTTTACTGTTAATAATGTTACAACAAATCTTGTATTCAGCATTACTGGAATAAATGTTTATACACATACAATTTCTTATAGCGGAGAAGGGTTTACAGTAGAATTTGCTGGAGATACAGATAGTATGACAGTAGAAAGGGGTGATGATTTTAATTTTACTATTAATATCTCCTCTGGTTATGAAAAAGATGAAGATACATTTAAAGTAATGGTTAATGGAGAAGAAATAAATATTGATTCAAATTTAAATTATTATGTAATTAAAAATGTATCAACAAACATACAAATTACAGTAGAAGGAGTGTCTATAAAAAAACATACAGTTACACTTCCATCAAGTAATATGTATACTGTTAGTGCTGTGGACGGATATACAACTACTGTAAATAATGGAGATGAATTTAAATTTCAAATTAATATAAATTCAGGGTATGATGGTTCTGCCATGGTAGTTAAAGCAAATAACACTATAATAAATGCCGTTGGAGGAATTTATACAGTAAGTAATATCATAGAAAATGTTACAATAACTGTAGAAGGTGTAGTGGAAATGGCTCCTAATACTTATACTGTAACATTACCAGTTAGTGATCAATATATTATTACTGTAGAAGAAGGTTATTCTACCACAGTAAGTGAAGGTGGAAGCTTTAAATTTACTTTTTCATTCACAGAAAATTATCAATCAGGAGCTGATTTTGGAATTTATGCTAATGGTCAGATAGTTAATTTAACAGAAAACTTTTATCTAATTTCTAATATAACAGAAAATATTGAAATAACAGTTCAAGGTGTTGAAGAAATAACATATTATGTTCAATTCACTCAACCTAAAAGATTTGTAGAATTTATTTATAATGATACTACTGCTAGTACAATTAATGATGTTTCAAAAGGTTCTAGTGTTAGCTTTACAGTAAGATTTGATAATAATAACATTAATCCTGAAGATGTTGCTATTAATTCAAATGGAAGTGTGTTAACTGCTACTAGTTCTTCTCAAGAAGGTAATTATACAGTAAATTCATATACAATTCAAACTGTTAATGATAATATTATAGTTACTGCTAATGCTGAAATTGAATATTATTTTAATTTAAATTATGAAAATATAGAAGATGAAACAGGTATAACAAGTGATTTTTTCCCAACAGGACTTATATTTAATATTAGTATCAACAATGATTTACCTACAAATCCTTCTTTAAGTTTTGAAGTTACAGCAGATTCATTTGGAATGAAAGAAACAATGTCTTTAGAAGATTTTATAACAACAACTATCAATGGAGTGCTAACAGATTCAGGATATTATGTATATAGCATATCTAATTCAGAATCTTATGAAGAATTTATTAGCATTGATTATAGTGCTGGAGGAGATATTAATTCTATAACAATCAATTGGGATATATTTGATAATTTTGACAGTGCTTCATTATTGATTTCATTCGCAATGTAATAATAAAATAAAAAAGCCTATATTGGTCTAGTCGTTTTGAAACTAGCAGAACAATTAAGAGTATATCAAAACAAGTATATACTCTTTTTATTTATCAAAAATGGCAAAACTACAAAACAAGAATTGGTCAAGGAATAGGTTAAAAAGT
>CALWEH010000012.1 GCA_944377145.1 uncultured Clostridia bacterium
AATTATACCTATCTTACCGAAGAACTTATTATAAAATACTTTAAAGGAATAATATGTGGTGATATTGAAAATATAGAGATACAAAAAGGTATAGTAAAAACTTTTATAAGAGAGATAATTGTATTCAATGATGAAATTATTATAGTTTACAACTTTACTGAACCATTACCTTCAAAAAGTATTATTCCTGACAATATAGCCGAATTGGAGCAAAAAGCAATAGATAAATTAGAACTTTTAACCGAAGATGATATAAACAAAAATACTAACTTATCATTTTTCTGTTCAAATCAATATTTTGCAATTAAATCAAAACGAAACAAAAAAACATAGAGAACTCAAAACTCTATGCTTTTTTGTAAAAATTCGAGCAAAAAACAATTATTGCGATTATTTTATAATTTTAGGGTCTATTCCATTAATACCATATTTACTATATTCTATAGCAGGGACATTACCTAAGTCTTGCAACATCCTTAATAATTTAAAATAAGTAAATATCAATGGTGAATTTTCTTTATCTGTTATAATATTAAAATTCGCCAAATAAATTGGTTTATCATAAAATTTAGAAATCTCTGCATTATGTTTTATTTCACATGCATAGCAGGATAGACAGCAAATAAAATCAATTTCTTCATTTTTAGATTTTGTAATTTCCGAAATATTCTTTTTTAAATTTTCCTCAACATTACCTACAGCCCATGAGCTTTTATATGTTAAAAGACCGCCAATTATTATAGGTGCAGGTTTACCAATTTCATATCCTCTTATTGTATTAATTGGTGCTGATGTTCGAATAAGAGATTTTACACTATTAATTTTATTTTTGCAATAAATTAATTGTTCCTTGCTTAAATCTTGTTTTACTTCAAATACAGCATAAACACTTTCTGCAGGAATGTACTTTTGTCCGTTGTTTTCAAATATTTTTGGTGAAAAGTGAGTATCGTATATAACAATATCCATTTGATCGCTACAATTTCCTTCGCAATCTATTACAAAAGCCTTTTCAGCACAATATCTTTTGGGAAAATTTTCATTAAACCATTTTCTCCATTCTTCTTCAGTTGCATCTCCTTTTGTCGGAGCATGCTCAAATCCATCATTTAATCCAAAGCTTGCTAGCATTTGGGTTTGTTTTAATTTAAATAATTCTTTAATGTCAACTTTTCTCATTTACTTATTACCATACAATTTTGTTCATAGTTACTTCATTACCATAGTCGTAACTTAAAGAATCAATTGCTGCCTTCCTTATATTTTCTTTTTCTGAATATGTTAATGTATCTGCTATATTATTATTAGTATTAGCAGGATCGATAATTCTTCTATAAAGTATAGTATCTCTCAATGCTTCAAAAACTTTTTTAACATTATTATAAAGAGATGAAGTTCTTAGATGTTTTAAAACTTCACAAGTTATAATTTCGATTGCAATAGATGGCAATTCAAGATTGTGGCAATCTCTCCAAATTTTTAAAACCATCATTTCATCCGTTAATCCACTATTTCTTACCATGTCGATATGCAATTGGATGTTTGTTAATGTATTACTATCATTTTTTCTTGAATAAATATTATGGTCATTATAATATCTATAATTTACATATGTAGAGTGATTCACTCTTTTCCCCGGAGTAACATCAATGCTACACCCATTATATGTAATTCCAATGGAAACATTTTGTTTACGTAAAGAATTTGTGGCGAAGCGTGGCTTTAAAAACGAGTAGAGGTCTTCATAATATTCCTTTACGGTATGTTGATTGTTTGGATCAGTAATAGATACAAAAATATCAACATCAGACTTGCCTTTAATTGCATCTCCCTTTGCTTTTGACCCAGATTTCATAGTTTCAATTGTTATACCGTTTCCCCAGTAATAATTTTGTGAATTATATTGTTGTTTCCATTGGTTAATTAGATCACAAAGATATCTATAAGATTGTTCTTCATTACGATTGTATTGATAGTTGTTTGATTTTTTGTATAATAAATTTCTCAAATAATCATTTACGGTCTCCATACTTTTCTCCTTGCCTACCCAATATAAGACATTATAACATATTTTCAAAATTTTTCAATATTCAAAACAAAAAAGAAAAATATTCTTACTAATTTTTGTATCATTTAATTGTATATCAAACATTAAATGATATTTTAAAAAAGTTATCATTTATTTCATTATAGTAATTTAAAACATGGTTAAAGAGAAAAAATTATTTAAGTTTCTTTTAGTTTAAATTGTCTTTATCTATTTTTAAAATTCTTTAATTGGATCATAAACATTGATTTTAAAAATAAAAAACGCACCAAAGAGCATTTGGTACGTTAAAAGAATTAATGGCGGAGAGTTAGGGATTCGAACCCCAGGAAGCTCGCACTTCAACGGTTTTCAAGACCGCCGCTTTCGACCGCTCAGCCAACTCTCCATATAATTTATTTTAATAATATTAATGTTATATCATTTAATAAATTATGTCAAGTGTTTTTTTTATTTTTTGTTGCTATTTTATAATAAAATTTTATTATACTTTTCATTATCAATATTTTATTTTTCTACAATGTTCTAAAAATATAGAAATTTAAGCTATTTATTGTAGAATAATTTTAGAACATTTGTTAAATTTTTGAATAATTTGTGTATATTTTTACAATAAGTTTGACAATTTTCGTATTAATTTTCTACAATTTAAGCGTAAATATTTTATTTGATTTAATAATAATGTGTGCAAAGGAGAAATAATGAAAGAGTTTAATAGTTTTGTTGAATTAGTTAATTATTTAAATAGTTTAACAAGCCAACAAGAACAAATAAATGAAATTGTTAATTATTTTATACAAAATGTTCAATTTGATTATGTTATGTTAGAAAATATTAATGAAATAGTAACAAAAAAATTTGCTAAATATGTAGATGCTTTATTTCCTAATACTTCAGAACAATCAAGAAACAAAGCATTATCTTATATAAAAAATTCATCTAATGTTTCAAATGAATACTGGAATAGAATTAAAACAAATTATTTAAATCCCACAATAAATGAAAAAGGGGGAAAAATTTATAAAACAATGTATGATGTAATAAATGAAATGAAAGCTGATATAAAAGAAGATAATGGTTTATTAAAGAAAGGAATAGCAGAAAATATTACATCATTTGCTAAAAAATTATGTGAGGCAGTAGGAATTAGATGCGTAGAAGTTAAAGGAATTTCAAGTGGAAAAATGAACCATTCTTGGTTAGATATAGAAATTAATAATCAAGAATTATTTTATGATATAACTTATGCAATTTATACTAGAGATAATTTTTGCGGATTAGGAAAACGCTACAAAATAGAAGAATGGATAGGTATAACTCCTAAACAATTATATAAAAATCAACCATCTAGAATAATAAAATATCCTAAAGGATTTAATCTTGAATATTTAGGGTTAAATAATTTACCTCTTTTTATGAAAGAATTTTTTGATGCTGGAGCCTAATTGTCATACATCCAATCTACATATACTCCAAATCCCTTTGTAGGATCATTTATAAATACATGCGTAACAGCTCCTACTAATTTTCCATTTTGAACTATAGGACAGCCACTCATACCTTGAATAATTCCGCCTGTTTTAGCTATTAATTCATCATCAGTTACTTTAAATACTATACTTTTATCATCAGCAACATCTTGATGATTTGTTTTTATTATTTTAATATCATAAGATTTTACTTCTCCATCATCTAATGATGCATATATTTTAGCTTTGCCTGGTTTTATACTCATTCTTCCACCTAAAACATATCCATCAATAAGATTTAATTTGTTTACATGTAAAATATTTCCATACACACCATATTTGCAATTTGTATCTGCAATTCCTATACTATCATCAGAAATTTTCATTGTACTACGCAATTCTCCAGGAGAATTTTTGCTACCCTTTTTTATACCAAGTAAATGACATAAAAATACTTCTCCTTCAGAAATTTTAAAATTATCTCCTAAACTAGCATCTGTAAGAGAGTGTCCCACTGCACCAAATCTATTATCATTTTTCTTAACATAAGTTAAAGTTCCTACTCCACTTGTGCTATTTTTTACCCATAAACCTAATTTGTATTTTTGTGTAAATATATCAAGAGCTGGTGTAATATGTCTTTTAAAAGTATCATTATCCCTTACAATAGTTAATTCCACATCATTTCCAGCATATTCAGGTGAATTTAATATTTTATCAATATCATAAATTGAATTAATTTCTTGCCCTTCAATTTCTTTTATACAATCTCCTTCTTTTAAGCCTGATTTCACAATAGGTTCTTGACTACCTTCTTTAGTAAAAACCTCATTAGAACCTACTATTACAACTCCATCTGTATTTAAGCAAAATCCAACTATATTTCCTCCTACATAAACTTCTGGAGAATTAATTAATTTAACCTTTACTTTCTTTAAAGGTAAAAAACCAAATAATTTAATATGCATTGTAGTTTGAGTAACTTCTTCTTTGTTTACCGTTATAGTATTATCAAGATTAAATTTAATAAATGGTGCAAAATTACTATCTTCATTTGCATACGCAATATCTTGAGCTGTTACATACATATTGTTAGGATAATCAATAGCTTTATATATTGGCTCAACTATGTAAAAATATCCTATAACAAAAAAACATATAATACATATAGTTAGAAAAATTTTTTTCATAATATCTCCGCATGTTTAGTATAAGTGGAAATCGATATTTTATTCTATTAACCCTTTAAATATGTTTATATGTAAAATAAAAAATTGAGGATTTACCTCAACTTTTTAACTATCTTTTAAATTTAATTACAACATGGCGTTTATCCCCTTCTCCCATACTTTCTGTTTCAACTAATTCGCGAGATTGAAGGGTAGAATGAATAATTCGCCTTTCGTATGCATTCATAGGATCTAAATGAACATTTCTCTCTATTTGTTCTGCCTTGTCAGCCATTTTATTAGCTAACGCTATTAAATTTTGTTCTCTTTCTTTTTTATAGTTGCCTATATCTAAATGTATTCTATATTTTCCTTCTCCGCTATATTTTAAACAGCTAAGGAAATTTTGTATAGCATTTAAAGTTTCTCCATGATAACCTATAAGTTTTCCTAAATTTGAACCATTTACTACAAAATTAATATTATTATCTTCTATTACACAATCAACATTAACTTCAAGGTTAAATTTTGATGCAAGATTTTTTAAAAATGTAGATATTCTATTTTTTAACTCATCAATATTTTCAACTGATTGATTTTCTTGTTGTAGTTGAGAATTATCCTCCACAACATTTTCAATTTTATCTTCTTTTTCTTCTGTTGCAGTTTGTATTAATTCTTCTTTAATTTCTTCTTTACTATTTTCTTTTTCATTGTTTATTTGATCAATATCTTCTTGAATATCATTGTATATCAAGCAAACTTTAGCTTTTTTAAACAATCCACCTGTTTCTAAAATTTTAATATCCACATCTTCTCTATTTAAACCTAGAAAACGAAGACCTTCATCTATTGCTATATCCACATTTTTACCAGTACTAATATATTCTTTCATTTTTTATTTATCCTTTATTGTAATTTCTACTATATTCCACAACTTCTGTATTGCCTTTTTTATATACAACCTTTGTAGGCTCATTTTTATCATTTCCTTGACATAAATCAATTATTGTTGAAATAACCGCAGACATTATTGAGTTTGCAATAATATACAATGTAAACAATGCACTTGAAGAAGCTGCAAATATAATCATAAATATTGGCATAATAATTAACATTGTTTTAGAAGCTGGATTTTTTACTCCTGTTTTCTTTTGCTGAATTTTAGTTTGTAAAAATTGAGCTAAGAAAGTTATCACACCAGACAAAATTATTAGTAAATAACAGCCATTATACTTGTATTTGGATTCAATTATATTTGTAATAGCATCATAATCTTGTTTGAAAACTTCTAAATTTTCTTCTAATACAATTCCATTTTTTAATGCATAACTTTCAAAAGATGAATAACTAACTATTGGAGAAGTAGTAGTATCACCTTTCCAAACATTTTTTACCCACATGAAACTATATTTCTTTGATTGTTCATTAAATTTTTCTGTTACTTGCGATGATATATATTCATCAATAGCTTGCTGATTTACAGTTAAATCTTCATTTAAAAACTCATTTTCATGCGTTACTGTATAATCTTTAGCTGTAATATAAGTTTGATAAATTTCATTAAAAGCAATACTCTCTTGTTTTTTAGACAATGAATTTAATCCTATAAATAGTGATGAGAATATTGTAATTGTAACAGCCATTGTTAACAATAATGTTAAACAAGTTCCAGTCATATTAAAATTATATTTTTTTGCTAATTCCATTTGCTTTTGATTTAATTTATTTCTATCGCCTGGAAATTGTTGCTGAACTTTTTGTAATTCAGGTTGCATAATAGCTTGCATTCTGCTATTTTTTTTATTTGTATTTTTTTGCAGTATTTCTAAAGGGATTAATATAAGTTTTAATGCTATTGTAAGCAAGATTATAGCCCAACCATAATTTCCAACCCAATCTACTAGCCAATTAATACATTTTTCCCAAAAAGCTTTTGTAATTAGCATTTGTGAAAATTCTAACATACCCATTTATACGCTCCTAATATATTTAACGGTTCTAAATCTAATCCACCTTTATGTTTGTGTGTACATTTAATTAATCTTTTTCCCCCAATAAATAAACCTGTTAAAGGGTCAAATTTAATTAAACAACGTATCATATATACTGAACATGTTGGTGTTTTAGGGCAATTAGCACCAATAATTGGTGAAATGCATATTTTATAAAAAATCAAGAATACAAGTTCAATACACAAAAGCGGAAACAGCACAACTTTTAGTAATCTATACATCTTTTGTATCCTCGATTAAATTACATTTACGTAAAAATTGATTAAACTCCTCATCTAATATTTTATAATTTGCTTGTACAACATCAGGTTTTAATGTAATTATATAATTTTTTACAACCATTTTAGGCAATTTTAACCTTATGATTTCACTCATTAATCGTTTATATTTGCTTCTTACAACTGAATTCCCAATTTTTTTATTTATTGAAATTCCAACTTTAGTATTAGGAAGCTTAGTATCAATGTAATGAACCAAGAAATATTTAGAAGTATAATACTTTCCTTTTTTGTAAATATAATTAAATTCTTTATTTTTTTTTATTCGATTAATTCTATTTAACACAATTTAACCTATTTTAAACTATGCAGATAATTTTTTTCTGCCTCTATTTCTACGTCTTGCCAATACTTTTCTGCCAGACAAAGTTTTCATTCTAGCTCTAAAACCATGAACTTTACTTCTTTGCTTCTTTTTTGGTTGATAAGTTTGCTTCATAATTTCTCTCCTTTTATCAGAATCAAGTATTAGAATTATAACCTTAAACTGTCTATTTGTCAATGATAATTGAAAATTAAAATAAAAAGTTATCCACAATTTAAACACTTTTTGTGGATAACTTTTATTTTGCTTTTAATTTAAACCATTCTTACAGGCAATATTAAGAATAAATAATCTTCATTTTCACTTGGTGTAATAATACAATGTGAAATTGCATTGCTAAAATTAATTTTAATATATTCATCTTCTGTTGCTCTCAAACAATCAGCAAAATATTTTGAATTAAAAGCAATTATAATATCTGCACCTTTCATTGTTACAGGAATATTTTCTTTTACATTCCCTATTTCACTATCAGAGGTTAAAACCAATGTATTTTCAGTTATGTCAAATTTAACTCTACTATTTTTATCTGCTTTAGATAATAAGCTAGCACGATCAATAGCATCTTCTAGTTGAGATTTTTTTATAATTACAGTAGTATTAAAATTTGAGTTTAAAATCTGTCTATAATTAATAAATTGCCCTTCTAAAAGCCTTGTTGTAATAACAGTATCTATCATATCTACCATCAAATTATTAGAATGTACATAAACTTTTACATTTTCATCACTATCTAACATTCTACTAATCTCTGCCAAACTTCTTGAAGGAACAATAAAACTGAAATCAGATGTAGTATTTTCAATTTTTTGGTTAGCCATTGCCATTCTAAATCCATCAAGAGCTACAGCTCTCACTCCATCTGCATTAACCTCAAATAATACTCCTTTAAGAATAGGTCTGCTGTCATCAACTGCTGCTGCAAAAATAACTGTATTTATTAAATTTTTCAAAGATAATCTATTTATTTCAAAATATTCCACTTTATCAACATTCTTCAACTCTGGGAATTCTAATACATCCATACACTGAATAAAGCCTTCGCTATCAGCATAGCTAATTCTTAATTGATTTCTCTCATTTAATTCTAAACTAAGTTGTTCATTTGTTAATTTCCTTAAATATTCACCAAATAATTTTCCAGGAACAACAGTTTCTCCTTCATCAATTACTTCAGCTTTTATTGTTTTTTGAATTGATAACTCAAGATCTGTGCCAGCTAATACAACATTATTACCTATTGCACTAATTTTAATTCCTTCCAATATTGGTGAAACAGTTTTTGATGAAACTGCTTTTAACACTTTATTTACAGCTTCTGATAAATCTAATCCGTCACATCTAAATAACATAATTCTCTCCCATTAGTAATTCTATAATATCACACAACATCTTCCCTGTCAATAATTATAGTCAAAATTTAAAATAAAATTCATACTTATTTTTCATAAATAACAATATATCAAACTTTAAGTATTAAACTAAATCTTTAAACAAAAAATTTGATGTTTTACATGTTTTTTATTTATTAAAAAAATACAGTAAATTTATTTATAATATGCTTAAAATAAGTTATCCACCGCATGTGGATAATTAGCTATTTATCCACAAAATTAATTGATTTTTTTATCCACATTTAATATTTTCAACACTTAATAAATTAAGTAACCTAATTTTTTAGATATACTAAAAAATCTAGTATACTTCTTTATTAAGATTTTTATTTAATGTTAAAAATTTAAATTTAATTTTAAACTATATTTCCTGATTTCTTAATAAATTTAGATTCTATATTATTAAGTACGCACGCGATTTTAACTTATATATATTTAAATTATATTTTTTAAATTAATAGATATATTATGCTTTGTGGATTTGTGTATAACTTTTTTACATACATCATATTGTATACAAATAATTATTAAATACTACATCTTGTAATTTTAGTGTAAAGAAAATGTGGATAAAAAGTGTAAAACAATACACAATTTACCCACATTTATGTGTAAAAGTGTTATTAATACCTTAAAATTTGAGATTTTATATCTCCAACTAAGGTTTTTATATGTGGATTAGTTTTCATTTGTGTGGATATCTTATCTCTAGCATGCATAATAGTTGTATGGTCTCTACCTCCAAATATTGCACCTATAGCTGTTAGAGGAATATCTAGCATATCATTTATCAAATAAATACATAACTGTCTAGGTTCCACAATTTCTTTATTTTTCTTTTTACCAATAAGTTCTTCTTTAGATATCTTAAAAAATTGACATACAGTTTGAATAATTTTTTCTGCATCTAAAGATTCTTTTTCAGGTTGTTCACTATCTTTTAAAGCTTCTTTAGCATCTTCCATACTAGCTGAAGGTTTACCTATTAATGAAGCATAAAATACAACCTTAGATAAAATACCTTCCATTTCACGAATATTAATGTCTAATTTTTGTGCAATAAAGTCGATTACATCATTATCCACAATATATCCTTCTTGACTTGCTTTTTTTCTTAATATTGCTACACGAGTTTCATAATCAGGGTTTTGAATATCTTGAATAAGTCCACTACTAAATCTTGATCGCAATCTTTCTTCAAGAGCAGACATTTCTTTAGGAGAACGATCAGATGCTATAATTATTTGTTTGTTATTTTGATATAAATCATTAAAGGTGTGAAAAAATTCTTCTTGAATTCCCATTTTATTTGATATAAATTGAATATCATCAATCATTAAAACATCAACATTTCTATATTTTTCTCTAAATGAAATATTTGATTTATCTTTTCCAGAACGAATAGATTCAACATAATCATTAGTAAATTTTTCACAAGTTACATATAACACTGTTAAGTCTGGTCGTGTAGCATTTAAATAATTTCCTACAGCATGCAATAAATGGGTTTTTCCAAGTCCTACTCCTCCATATATAAACAAAGGATTAAATTTAGAGCTAGGATGTTCAGCTACGCTAAGCATTGCAGCATGCACAAATTGATTACTTTTACCAACTACGAAATTATCAAAAGTATATTTTTGATTAAACTTAAATTTAAATTTTTCATCTTCTAAAGAATTGTCCTGTTGACTAGGTTGAAGAGATTCTAAATCTTTTTCTTCCACAATTTTTACTTGTGTATATAAATTAAATATTTGATGTACGGCAGCTTGTATTTTAGAAAAAATGTTAATATTTGTGGCTTGATGTTTTGCAGAACTACTAGGAGCTTTTAAAATTAATTCATCGTCATGGTAACTTATTGGTTGAAGAGTATTTATCCACAAATCAAATGTAATAGCTGTTACTTGATTTTGTAAAACACTTAACACATTATTCCATTGTTCTTGCAACATAATCCACCTCTTAATAATAAATAAACTATATTTAACAGATAATTTTTTATATTATACACTCAATTACTAAATATGTCAACGTTAAAAATAAATAGATTTTAAAATTTTTATTTTTGTTTACCATTTTCTATAAATATTTTATTCCCAGGTAAGTTTAAATTTATATCAGCACATGATATAATTGTTTGATAATTTTTTACAATATCAAGCAATCTTTTTTGTCTTGAATTATCTAGTTCACTTAAAACATCATCTAATAAAAGAACAGGATATTCTTTAACCTCTTCTTTAATAATTTCCATTAAAGCTAATTTTAATGTTAATGCTACAGTTCTTTGTTGCCCTTGTGAAGAAAAATATCTGCAGTCCTGATTATTTATTTTAAAAATAATATCATCTCTATGAGGACCAATAATAGTATGTTGCAATTCCAATTCTTTTTTTAAATTAATTTTAAATTGATTGGTTAAATCATCAAAAATAGAAATATTATTTTTTTCTTCATAAGAATATGAAATATCTAAGTTTTCACCTATTATAATTGAATTATAAATCATTTTTGAATATTTTTTTAAATTTTTAATAAATAAAATTCTTTTTTTTATTATTTTTTCTGCAATTAAAATTAATTGTGGAGTCCAAATATTTAATTGTTCAATTTTAGAATTTTGATTTATATTTGATTTTAATACACAATTTCTTTGTTTTAATATTTTTTCATATCTAATTAAATCAAACATATAGTTTTTATCGAATTGACTTATAGAAATATCTAAAAATTTTCTTCTATCTTCAGGGACTTCTTTCACAAGCTTTAATTCATCAGGTGAAAAATACACAATATTTAATTCACCTATTAATTGAGTTAATTTTATAATTGGTATTTTATTTATTTTTATTATTTTTTTATTTAAATTATTTAAAATAACTTCAATATTTTTATTTCCACCAATAGTTGTAAAATTTAAATTAACATAAGCATAATCTGATTCAAAATTAATCATTTGTTTTTCTTTTGACGTTCTAGGACTTTTACTTATAGCACATAAATATATACTTTCTAATAAATTTGTTTTTCCTTGAGCATTTTTACCTAATATAAAATTAACTCCATCACAGAAATTAATTGTGGAGTCTATATAATTCCTAAAGTTTACCAATCTAACATTATTAATTTTCATATATAAACGAATAAAAATACAAAATAAATATAAAATAAATTTAACAACTTAATTATATCAAAAATATAAAAATAGTCAACAAATTTAAAAAAAATAAAATAAACAGCTTTTATTGTTTTTTATATAGTTTTTATTAAAAACTTTTAATATAAAATATTTTTAACATTTTTTTAACTTTTATATCAAATGTTATTTTTTTTATTTTGGAGATATATAATATAATGTATATATATAATATATATAGTATATTTATTATATAATATACATAATAATCATTAAAATTATAATTTATTTATTTTCACCACTAGTAAATCAACTTTAAGTGTGATATAATACTCTTGAGGTTGAATATGACAGAAGATACTATAGTTGCCTTAGCTACTCCACCAGGAAAATCTGGAGTTGCTATTGTTAGAATAAGTGGAGATAAATCATACAATATATTACAACAAATCACTAAAAGTGATAAATTTTTGCCAAGATATATGTATTTTAAAAATATTTATTTGAAAGATATAATAGATAATGCTTTAGTAGTTTATTTTAAAGCACCTTATTCTTATACAGGTGAAGATGTGGTAGAAATACAATGTCATGGAGGATATTATATTGCCAATAGCGTTATAAAATTTTGTCAAGAGAATGGTGCTAGAATGGCTGAACCTGGAGAATATTCTAAAAGAGCTTTTTTAAATGGTAAAATTAGTGTAGACCAAGCTGAAGGAATTATTGAAATAATTAATGCAGAAAGTGAAGCTCAAGCAAAAGCTGGAAGTGTATTAGTTCAAGGGAAATTATTTGATATTATAAAAACATTACAAACAGAACTTACTGATATACTTGCTGAAATAGAAGCAAAGTTAGATTATCCAGAATATGAATATAGCGATAATGAAAATAAAATTGTTTTAAAAAGATTAAATGATATAAAAAATGAAATTGACAAACTACTATCTACCAAAATAAACGGATTATTAGTAAAAAATGGTGTTAAAATAGCTATTGTAGGTGCTCCAAATGCAGGGAAATCAAGCTTATTAAATGCATTAACAAATAGTGATAAATCTATTGTAACAGATATTGCTGGAACTACTAGAGATATTGTTGAGGGGGAATATATTTTTAATGGTATAATATTTAGATTGTTTGATACTGCAGGAATTAGAGAAAGTAATGATATTGTTGAGAAAATAGGAATAGACAGAGCGAAACAAACAATAGATCAAGCAGATTTAGTATTGAAATTGTTAGATATTTCTAATCCAATAGATATTGATATAAAAAATAAACCAATAATTACAGTATATAACAAAATTGATTTATATACAAAAAAATATAAAAATAAAAAGGATTTAATATATATAAGTGCAAAAAATAATATAAATATAGAAGAATTAAAACAAATAATTTTTAATAATACAATTAATCAAGATTTTAATACATCACAATTTTATTTATCAAATGCAAGACATATAGAATGTATAACAAAAGCATATAACAGTTTATCTAGCGCTATTGATAATTTTAATAATTTTACATTAGATTTTATAGTTTCTGACATTAAAGATTGTTGGATGCATTTAGGTGAAGTAAGTGGAATTAATTCAAACGAAAGGATAATTGACAGAATTTTTGAAAAATTTTGTTTAGGTAAATAATATGAAATTTGTAGACAAATATGATACTATAGTAATTGGAAGTGGACATGCTGGAAGTGAAGCATGTCTTGCTTTAGCTCGATTAAATTGTAAAGTGTTAATGATTACATTGAATTTAGATAGTATAGCTTTTTTAGCATGTAATCCATCTATTGGAGGTACTGCCAAAGGGCAATTAGCTGGGGAAATTGATGCTTTAGGTGGAGAAATGGCAATCAATGCAGACAAATCTTTGCTACAATTACGCATGTTGAATAGTGGAAAAGGTCCAGCTGTTCAAAGTTTGCGAGCACAAGTGGATAAAAATGTTTATCACACTGAAATGAAAAAAACTTTAGAACATCAAGCTAATTTAGATATTTTACAAGGAGAAGTTAGCGAAATATTAGTAGAAGAAGGAAAAGTAATAGGAATAAAAACTTTAGCTGGAGAATGTTTTGAAGCTCAGGCTGTAGTAGTGTGTACAGGAGTATATTTAAATGCAAAAGTAATTATAGGTGATTATTTTAAATTTACAGGTCCAAATGGATTTGAACCAGCTAATTATTTAACAAATAGTTTAATGCGCCTAGGTTTTAAAATGTTGCGCTTCAAAACTGGCACTCCTGCAAGAGTAGATGCAAAATCTATAGATTATACAAAATTTGAAATACAAAATGGTGATGATTTAGGGCATAATTTTTCAATTTTAAATAAGAAAAAGACAAAAAATAAAAAAGTTTGCTATTTAGGATATACTAATGAAAAAATGCATGAAGTTATAAGGAAAAATATTTCTCGAGCACCATTATATTCTGGGAAAGTGAAAGGTATAGGGCCTCGTTATTGTCCTTCTATTGAAGATAAAGTAATGCGTTTTGCAGATAAAGAAAGGCATCAATTATTTTTAGAGCCAGAAAGTTCTAGCACAGATGAAGTTTATGTACAAGGAATTAGTAGTTCAATGCCTGTAGATGTTCAAAGAGAGATGTATAGATGTATACCGGGATTTGAAAATGTTAAAATAATGAGGTTTGCATACGCTATTGAATATGATTGTATAGATGCTACTCAACTAAAACCTTCTTTAGAAAGTAAAAATATAAAAGGATTATTTTTTGCAGGGCAAATAAATGGAACTAGCGGATATGAAGAAGCGGCTGCTCAAGGATTAATGGCTGGAATAAATTCTGCAAGAAAAATTAAAGGTCTTGACCCTATTATTTTAGGTAGAGAGCAAGCTTATATTGGAGTATTGATAGATGATTTGGTTACGAAAGATATTGTTGAGCCATATAGAATGATGACTAGTAGAGCTGAATATCGTCTTATATTGCGTCAAGATAACTGTGATATGCGTCTTACAAATTTAGGGAGAGAAATTGGTTTGGTAGACAATAAAAGATACAAAGCTTTTAAAAATAAATTAAAACAAATAGAAAATGTAAATAAAGAGTTAGATACTAGATTTTCTCCAAAACAAGTTAATGAATTTTTTAAGTTGCATAATGAAAGTTTAGTCGTAAATGGAATTTCATTAAGAGAAATGATTAAAAGAAATAATATAAATATTTTCGATATAAAAAATTATTTTAATGTATTAAATAATATTAGTGATGAAGTGTTAAGATATATTAATACTGAAATTAAATATGAAGGATATATTAAAAGAGAAAATGAAATTATTGAAAAATTGAAGAAATTTGATAGTGTTGAGCTTCCTGAAAACTTAGATTATTCAGTTTTGAAAGGATTGCGTTTAGAAGCTAGACAAAAATTAAATAAAATAAGACCTCATAATATTGGACAAGCAAAACGTATTGATGGAGTCTCCCCTGCTGATATTAATGTAATTATGGTATATTTAAAATTAAATGGAGAAATATAATGGATAAATTAAAAGAAAATTTTAAAAATTTTATTCCTACAATAAATTTTGATGAAGTTTTTCCAAAATTTGAAATATATTTTAATGAATTGATTAAATATAATAAACACACGAATTTAACAGCCATAACTGAAAAAAAAGAGGTTTTTATTAAGCATTTTTTAGATAGTTGTTTATCAGTTAAATATATTAAACCTAATTCTTCAGTTGTAGATATTGGAACAGGAGCAGGATTTCCAGGTATTCCGTTAAAAATAGTTAGGAATGATATAAACCTTTATTTAGTAGACTCATTAAACAAAAGAATAACATTTTTAAACGAATTGCAAAAAATGCTAAATATTGAATATACAACTTATCATGCTAGAGCTGAAGATTTCTGTAAAATTAATAGAGAATGTTTTGATGTATGCGTGTCAAGAGCTGTAGCTAAATTAAATACATTAATTGAATATTGTTTACCTTTAATAAAAGTGGGAGGGATATTTATTGCGTATAAAGGAAATAACATTAAAGAAGAGATAACGCAAGCAAAAAAAGCGCTAAATATTCTTGGTGGAGAGATTATAAATATTGAAAAATTTGATTTACCAGAAAATATGGGATTAAGAAATTTAATAATAATAAAAAAAATAAAAAATACACCAAATAAATATCCAAGAGGTAAAAATTTGCCTAAAAAAACTCCTTTATAAATAAAAAAACGCTAAATAGCGTTTTTTTTATTTAGCAATATTTTATTTTTAAATTTTTAAGAATTTATTATATTAAAAATAATATTTTTATAAATAAAAACTTTTAAAAAAATGTGTAAAATTTAGTTACAAAGTTTTTTATTTATGATATAATCTATTTAGAGGTGAATATGGGCAAGATAGTATCAATTACAAATCAAAAAGGTGGAGTTGGTAAAACTACCACATGTGTTAATTTAGCAGCATTTATTGTAAAAGCTGGGAAAAAAGTATTAATTATAGATATGGATCCTCAAGGAAATGCTTCTAGTGCAGTTGGAGTAGAACCAAACAAAGATGAAAATACAATATATGAAGTATTATTGGGAGAATGTTTAACAAAAGAAGCTATTTATCCTAGTGTTATGCCAGGACTAGATGTGATACCAAGTACAATAGATTTGTCTGGGGCTGAAGTTGAGTTAGTACATTTAAATAATCGTGAAAATATTTTAAAAGAAGCTATTTTACAAATAAAAGATGAATATGACTTTATATTTATAGATTGTCCCCCATCATTGAGTTTGTTAACTGTTAATGCTTTGACAGCTACAGATAGTATAATAATACCTATACAGTGTGAGTATTTCGCTTTAGTGGGGTTAGGACAATTAATGAATACAGTAAAACTAATAAAAAAACATTTAAATCCAAATATTGAAATTGAAGGAGTATTGCTTACAATGAAAGATGCTCGTTCAAATCTTGTGAATCAAGTGGCTATAGAAATACAAAATTATTTTAAAGAAAAAGTATATAAAACATTTATTCCAAGAAATATAAGATTAGCAGAATCCCCTAGCCATGGTCAACCTATTACAATGTATGACGCAAAGAGCAAAGGGGCTATAGCATATCAAAATTTAGCTAAAGAATTTATGGAAAGTAATTAATAAATAAAAAAGAGGTGGTTTATGAAAAGAGGTTTAGGAAAAGGCTTAGAAGAATTGCTAGCAATATATGACACAGAAGAAAAAAATAGCAGAGAGAAAGAAAATTTAAATATTGAAAATCAATCATATAATGTTGCTGAAAATAATAAGAGTGGTTCTGCAAAGGGTGACGTATATAAAATAAAACTTAGTGAAATTTATCCAAATCCAAATCAGCCAAGAAAAAACTTTGACCAAGAAAGTTTGGAAGAATTGGCAGAGTCTATAAGAGTACATGGATTAATTCAGCCAATTATTGTAAATAAAATGGATGACGGATACTTAATTATTGCTGGAGAAAGGCGTTATAGAGCTTGTAAATTAGCAGGATTAACTGAAATAGATGCCATTGTTAAAAATTATACTAGCAGACAAATAGCAGAAATTAGTATTATTGAAAATTTACAGAGAGAAGATTTAAATCCAATAGAAATTGCAAAAAGTTTACAAAAGCTTATGCAAGAATATAACATTACTCAAGATCAAGTTGCAGCTAGAATAGGAAAAAATAGATCTACTATAGCAAACTATGTAAGATTATTAACTCTTTATCCAGAAGTTATAGATATGATTGAAAAAGGAAAGATATCACATGGACATGCAAAATGTTTAGTTGCTGTTACAGACTACCCTACTCAATTAATGCTTGCAAAGAAAATAGCTCAAAATAAATTAACAGTTCGTGCTTTAGAAAAAGAAATAGACTTACTATTAGGGAAAAATAAATCCAAGAAACCATCATTACTTCCTTCTCAAGAATTAACAATGTTTATAAATGAATTACAGCGAAAACTTGGAACAAAGGTAACATTATTAGGCAACGATAAAAAAGGAAGGATTTACATAGACTATTATTCACAAGATGATTTAGATAGAATTTATGATGTAATATTAAAATAAATAAAAAATATTAAAAATAAAAAAATAAATAATTAAAAAATACCGTATTTTATTAAAAAAGCGGTGTTTTTTATTGTTTTATTTAAAAAAATAATATTTTTTTATTTTTTCAATATTTAATTTTAATTATTTCTATTTATTTTTAATATTTTTCCATATAGAACATTTATTTTATTTTCAATTATTTCCACATGGAAAAAAAATAATGATAGAAAGCATTTTTATATTTTATTTGCAAAAAATAAATATACGTAAATTTTAATACAGCTATAAATAATGCAAACACAGTTATTTTAAGTTAAAGTAATTTGCAATAAAAAAATACAAACAAAAAAGAGATTTGATGAGATGTGTGTCTGCTGTTAGAGATATTATCAATGTTATCATTGCGGGACTGTATAAAAACTGCGTAAGCAATAAATGCGTTAATACCCGTGTGCGTCAAAAAATGCAAATCAAAAAAATATATTAAAGCGCATTTTTTATTTTTAATTAAATAAGAGTTGACTTTTTTATAAAAAAATGGTATTATAAATGTATGAAAAAGATATTAAAAAGCATTATGGTGTATTTAGGGGTTATCGTACTTGCTTTATTAGCTACGATTATTTTTTGCATGGCCTTTTTATTCTTTTATAGAGATGGCAATGTATTTGGAATTAAATATATTAGCACTAAAGAAATGATATACGCTTATAGCGATGAGGATTTAAGTGGTGCTGAAACTATAAAGATTATAAGCGGTGATTATCCTGTGGAGCTTAGAACTAGTGCTAGTTTAGACGAAATTGCAGGTGCAATGAGCAATAGAGTGTTTGGATATGCGCATCAATCAAATATCCAGGCAAGTTTTAGCGTTGAGTATGATAGCGCTACAAAGACAGTAGTATTCTCAGGCACTGAGCCTGAAGGCTGGTTAAATAAAAGTGGATCAAATATTCAAGTTGCAATTCCTGAAAAAGATATTAATAAAGGTTATAATATAATTATTGAAACTAAAAAAGGAAATATTAATATAAATAATGAAGATTTATTTACTTTAGGTAAAATTGAAATAAATTCTACTAAAGGAGATGTAAATTTTGAAAATATATCATTTTCTGGAGATGTTATTACTAATATTGGAAGTGGAAATTTAAATGTTGATACATCGTGTGAAACTGTTGATGATATTAATTGGACTGTTGGTGTAGACAGTGGAGATATTAATTTAGCGGAAATTAATAGTGAAAAATTCTTTTTAAATTCATTAAAAATAACAAAAAATACTAAAGGAAGAATATATGTATTAAAAGCAGAATCTGTGTCAACTGACGGAATACTTGATAGTGGTGGAAGGCTTTATATTCGAGAAGTGTCATATTTAGATTTAGCGATGAAAGATACCTATATTAAAATAAATAAAATAGTAGGTACTGTTCAATCTAGAATTAGAGTTAGTGGAAATGGAGATGTTGAAATAGATTCAGTTGGAAATTCTGTTTTGTTAATTGAAGGGCATAATGGAGATGTGAATATAGCTAGCGCTATAGGAGCTATGTCAATCTCTACAAATCAGGGTGCAATAAATATTGCAGACGCTGTTATGGAAATTAATGCAATAACTAACTATGGGGATATTAATATTAAATTTAATGAAAATGCTTGGAATTACACTGAAGGTGCTGACATAAAATCTAGATTTGTTACAGCTATTACAGATAATGGGCATATTAATATTGACGGTTTACAGCGTGGCGTGATTACAGCAAATGATAAAGGTAGAATAACTTTAAATTATAATAAAGTGGTTGGTGATAATGTTATAAAAGCTAATTCTGGAGCTGTAAATATAGTAATTCCTGCTGCTCCTATTAATGCTGGAAGCGATTGGGCTGTGTCTTTAAAATTAAACACTGAAGTTAATGCAGATGTTGAAGCCGGAGTGGTGAAATGGCATGGATATGGAAATGCTGAATTTACAAATATTTATAATGAAACATCTGTTTCTACATCTAATATATTAAATGTTACAGCTAGTACAGGAATAGTAAATATTAGAAGTGAAGATTTAATATAAAAAATATAAAAAAAATTAATAAAAAAATCACAGATAGCTATAAAATAGTATTATTTGTGATTTTTTATTATTTTTAATTAATTTATTTTTTATTTATTTTTAATAAAATTCTTTTTTATTTTCACGTTCAAATAATTGTGTTAATATTTCTTGCAATGTTGAATTGTGATGTAAAATATTGTAAATAGCATTGGTAATTGGAAGTTCAATATTTAATTTATCTGCCATCTTTAACATAGCACTTGCTGTGGCTACTCCTTCTGCAAGCTTTGTAAAAGGTTCGCCTTTAACAAATTGTTCGCCAAAACGCCTATTATTGCTATGAGGAGAAAATAAAGTGGCTTCATAATCGCCTAAATGACATAACCCATAAGCAGATAAAGGATTTCCTCCTAAAGCTTTAATTAGCCTGGATACTTCATTAGCTCCTCTTGCCATTAAGGCTCCTTTTAATACTGAATATCCCAATCCGTCAAGCATTCCTGCTCCTACTCCCATAACATTTTTAGCAGCTGCTCCAATTTCACTTCCAATTATATCACAACCCAAATAAAATCTAATTAAATTGCTAGAAAAAGCTTTTACTAAAGTTTGTATTAATTCAGGATTATAACTATCTATCAACATGCAATTTGGAACTTTTCTTACAAATTCTTGAATATGCCCAGGTCCAACCCAAACGGAAATGTTGTTTTTTGGAACACCAAATTCTATCAATACTTCAGAAAGTCGTTTTCCAGTACAGTCTTCTATTCCTTTCATACATAATACATAAGTTTTATTTTTATAACCAGGAAATTTTATTATATTGCTCATCAAATCTCTAACAGCTTGAGATGAAATAGATATTATAATTATATCACTAAAATTTAAAGCTTCATTTAAATCATGAGTTAAATTTATATTTTTAGAAAATTCCACATATTCATTTTTTCGTGTTGCAATTAAATTGTCTAAAAGCGGATCATTGCTTCTTCCCCAAACTGTTACAGGGTAGTTTTTTATATTGTCCATATACCATGCTATAAAAGACCCCCACCTTCCACAGCCTAAAAGTGTTATATTCATATTTTCCTCCAAACTTTTTTATATCATAAATCTTTTTTTATATAATTGTCAATTAATTTAGAGCCGTTACAACCAAATTTATTATTTTTAATATAAGTTTTTTAAATAACTATATAAAAACTTATGAAGAATTAAAATATTGTCCTTTACTATTTGTATATATTGGAGTTCCTCCAAAACTAATTTGCCACATTAGTAAAAATACAATAACTAAGTAAAATACAATAACTAAGTAAAATACAAAAAGACAATAACTAAGTAAAATACAAAAAGACAATAACTAACAATAACTAAAGCTGTAAAATATAAATCTCTTTATATATAATGCCTATTATAAATTGTAATGGATATTACAAACTAAAAAATTTAAATACATGAAATTTAAATATATGAAAATTTAAATACATGAAAATTTATATAAAAATTATTAAAAATTACATAAAAAATATTAAAATTTTAAACTGAAATTAAAAAATAATAAAAAATTGTATTTATGCTATTTTTTAGCAAAATTTTAAGCATTTTAATTAATTTTTAAATTTTTATTTTAATTTTTAAATATTACAATTATGTGAAATTATTAAAAATAATTGTGCAAGATTTTTGTAATAAAATTTGTTAAATAAAAATTTACAAAAAATATTTGACTAAAAATGTCGCCTTTTGTTATAATATTAATAAATATTAATATTCATTTGAAAGTTTGGTGTTAAGGGTTTGGATCAAGGTTTAAAAATTTTTGAATGATAAACTTGTGGCGATGCGAGATAAAATTTAGGGGAGAGGATTTATGAAAAGTATAAAGAAAATTTTAATTCCAGTGATTATAGGGGTGGTTATACTCACTTCAGCTATTATAGCCTCTGTTGTGGGAATTAAAGTTAAACAAAATAAGGAAGATAATGCAGTTCAAGATCAGGTTGAAATTGAAGATACTCAAACCTCAGGAGCTGCAGCTAATACAATCTCTTGGGGATCTAACCAGGGAACTGTTACTTTCACTACTGGAACCAACTATACTTCTACCACTTCTTATTACATCACTTTTACATTGAGACAATCAGTTGGTACTGTTGCTACATATAACAGAAGAATGACGGGTGGTGGAACTTCATATACTTGGAATTTTTTATCTTATCTAGATTCGTCACATTTGAATTTAGCTTATAGGAGTGTATATGTACAAGTTCAAATGAGACGATCAAGTTATACAGGCACAGTTTTATCTTCTGTTAAAACTGCCTCTAAAAACATTATTTCTATTAAAGCAGATCCTAATGGGGGAAGATGGGATACTACTTCAGCTATAGGAGATTGGTCTTCAACATCTAGCTCAACAGGATCTAGAACTAGATATCTTCTTGAAGGGCAAATATTGACTTCTTCTTGTTTTATTACAAGTGCAACTTATTTGTCAAGACGTGGTTATACATTAAGAAGTAGTGGAGGGTGTTTTTGGTATGCAGACAGAAATGCCTCTATGATAGCTACATCTTTATTCCCTTCAGATGGAACCACTTATTATGCAGGTTGGCAAGTAAATAGTGAAGTGTTTAATGAAGGATATTTCCTTACAGGAGAATTTTTTGGAACTAATTCTGGATATGGATCAACTAAAAGTGTGATATATGGCACAGATCTTGGCTCTACAGGAAGTATGTATTTTTCAGGAACTATTCCAGATGGAATTGCGGCAAATTTTTCCGTTTATTGTTCATATAATGATGGTGATTATGAACAAACTTATAGTATAAATAATTATTCGACAGCTACTGGACAGATGGATTTTGATAACTTTATGTCCTCTAAAAATGCAGGAACTTATAAATTCTATGTCTATGCGTTTCTTTATGGAACTAATTGTTATAATGGACCTTATGCATACGTCTCAACAAAGACTTCTTCCACTTACACTCTAACCATTACCAAGGCGAATATTTCACCTAGCGTAAGCATGAGTGGATACACTTATGGAGGAACTAAGTCTAGCCCAAGCATAAGCGGAAACTCTGGCGGAGGAAGTGTAACATATTATTATAATACCTCTAATAGTAATAGCAATGGTACAGCATGGAGTAATGTATCATCTTCAACCTCACTAAATGCTGGAACATACTATATGTATGCAGTGGTAGCTGCTACTACAAACTACAACGGAGCTACTACAGCTACCAAATCATTTACAATATCAAAAGCAAGCATTTCACCTAGCGTAAGCATGAGTGGATACACTTATGGAGGAACTAAGTCTAGCCCAAGCATAAGTGGAAATACAGGTGGAGGAAGCGTAACATATTATTATAATACATCTAATAGCAACAGTGGTGGAACAGCATGGAGCAATGTATCGTCTTCAACTTCGCTAAATGCAGGAACATATTATATGTATGCAGTGGTAGGGTCTACTACCAACTATAACGGAGCTACTACAGCTACTAAGTCATTTACAATAGCAAGAGCAACAGGCTCAGTAAGCATAAGTCCAGCAAGCAGAACAGTGACTTATGGTACATCTAGCACAACCTTTACAGTAAGTGGAACAGGAACATTATCAGCAAGTGATAATAATGGAACTGTTTCAGTGAGTGTAAGTGGAAGCACTTTAACTGTATCAAACCTAGCATCAATAAATGCTGGAACAACAATTACAGTAACAGTAACAGCAGCACAGTCTACAAACTACAACTCAGCAAGCAAAACTTGTACTGTTACAATAACCAAAGCAAATATTTCGCCAACAGTAAATATGAGCGGTTACACTTATGGAGGAACAAAGTCTAGCCCAAGTGTAAGCGGAAACTCTGGCGGAGGAAGTGTAACATATTATTACAATACTTCAAATAGCAACAGTGGTGGTACAGCATGGAGTAGTGTATCTAGTTCAACATCACTAAATGCTGGTACATATTATATGTATGCAGTGGTAGGTTCTACAACAAACTACAATGGAGCTACCACAGCTACTAAGTCATTTACAATAGCAAGAGCAACAGGCTCAGTAAGCATAAGTCCAGCAAGCAGAACAGTGACTTATGGTACATCTAGCACAACCTTTACAATAAGTGGAACAGGCACATTATCAGCCAGTGATAATAATGGAACTGCTACAGTAAGTGTAAGCGGAAGTACTTTAACTGTATCAAACCTAGCATCAATAAATGCTGGAACAACAATTACAGTAACAGTAACAGCAGCACAGTCTACAAACTACAATTCAGCAAGTAAAACTTGTACTGTTACAATCTCAAGAGCAACAGGTTCAGTAAGCATAAGTCCAGCAAGCAGAACAGTGACTTATGGTACATCTAGCACAACCTTTACAGTAAGTGGAACAGGCACATTATCAGCAAGTGATAATAACAGTACAGCTACAGTAAGTATAAGCGGAAGCACATTAACAGTATCAAACTTATCATCAATAAGTGCTGGAACAACAATTACAATAACAGTAACAGCAGCACAGTCTACAAACTATAACTCAGCAAGTAAAACTTGTACTGTTACAATCTCAAGAACAACAGGTTCAGTAAGCATAAGTCCAGCAAGCAGGTCATTAGCTTATGGAACAAGTAGTACAACCTTTACAGTAAGTGGAACAGGCACATTATCAGCAAGTGATAATAACAGTACAGCTACAGTAAGTATAAGCGGAAGCACATTAACAGTATCAAACCTAGCATCAATAGGAGCGGGAACAACAATTACAGTAACAGTAACAGCAGCACAGTCTACAAACTACAATTCAGCAAGCAAAACTTGTACTGTTACAATATCTACTTGTGTATTAACAGCAAATGCAAATGGCGGAAGCATATCATCTACAAGTGGCTGGAGCGGAACAGGAAATACAGCTACAAAAACATTAAATTATGGTGCAAGTTATAGCACACTTCCTAGCGTAAGCAGAACAGGTTATACTTTAAAAGGCTGGTATACAGCTTCAAGCGGAGGAACACAAGTAACAAGCTCTACCACAATGGGTAGAACTAATACTACAATATATGCTCAATGGACTATAAATACATATACTGTAAAAGTTACTAGAAATAGCAATAATGTTACTCACCCAACTAGCATAAATATTTCAGCAAGCGGTTGTACAATAAGCGATAGTTCAATAGCAGCAGGAGAAAGTGCAACAATCAGTCATACATATTCTACATCTCCAATAACAATAAGCTTTGAGTTTACAAGAAGTAATACATCTTATAATTATTATGCAGATATAAATGTGAATGGTTCATGGAATTCAAGTATGAAAAATTCAGGAAGTTACAGCTGGACACCAACTTCTAATATTACTATTCATCTAGGTATTTTGGAATTATTTACTGTAAAATCACAAGCAGGAACAGGAGTAAGCTCAGCAACCTTCTATTATATTTGGGGAGATCCTATAGGACCTGTAACTACACGTGAAGTATATTATGGAGGAGGAATAGACTTTAGCGCTACAGTAAAAACAGGTTATACCTTTAAAGGCTGGTATACAAACAGTGCTGGTACAGGAACAGCTGTAAGCACAAGTGCAGATTTCTCAATAGAAAAGCAAAACCCTGGAATTACAGATTCTGCTACATATTACGCTATAGCTACACCTAACACTTATACAATTACATATAATGGAAATGGACATACAGGTGGAAGCACTAGCAATAGTACACATACTTACGATGTATCTAAAGCCTTAAATACAAATGGATATACAAAACAAGGTTATTCATTTATGGGGTGGGCTACATCTGCTTCTGGATCTAAAGTATATAATGATGGGCAAGCTGTATTAAATCTAACTTCAACTAATGGAGCTACTGTAACATTATATGCTGTTTGGGCAGTAGGGCAGTCTCCATATACAGTTAATTTATATGTAATGAATACATCTGGAAGCTATGCTTTAAATTCAACTGTTACTAGAAATGGAACTACAAACTCTACAATTACATTATCAACCCTTGCTGAAGATGCAGGTTCAAATATAATAGTTCCAAACGGAATTGAATATAGCTATGGAACAGTAGGCGGTTCTACTGTAACATCTACCACTGTTCTTGCAGATGGCTCTAGAACAATAAATCTATATTTCGAGCGTTTAAAACATACTCTTACTAGAGATCTTGATGGAGGATATGTATCAACAAATAATTCTAGAAATTACACTGTTGATGTGTATTATCAGCGAACATTGAGTTTCGGTGCAACTGATTTGAAAGTTGGATATTCTTTAGTTGGATATACCCTTTCAGGTGGAGGTGGAGCAACTGTTACAAGTTTAGCTAGCAATGGAAATGCAACCTTTACTATGGGAACAGAAGATGTTACTCTCACTTCTCAATGGGAAGCTAATACATATAATCTTTACTATGATTATAACGACGGCTCAAATCCAAACCTATATGGTTATCATCTTGTAGTAGATAGTGAGATGACTTATAGTAATGGAGAGTTTACTACAGCCTCAGCTAGTTCTTTAGTTAGTGGAAATGCTTATTCTTTCTCGAAAGTACAATTATATAATGGCTCTAGTTATGTGTCAGAGCTATCTATAAAAGATTCTACAGGAACATTTGTAACCACATTTACAAAAACAGAAGATGTAAATAGGATAAAAATTGCAGCAAATGGTAATTTGGCTGATAATGGCATATATATTTCAATAGATAATTTAATAAATAACGAAACTTATACTATTCAATGCTTGATTACATCATATAGCTCATCTACAATAAAATTTAAAAACATTAAAATAGAGCAGGGTAGCACAGCTACAGCTTATACTCAAGAAGCAAAAGCTGTTACATACGATTCTAACTATGGAACACTTCCTACTCCTACTCGTACAGGATACACTTTCAATGGTTGGGTAAATAATTATTTTGACCTTGAATCATTTGTAAATTTCTATAATGATAATAATAGTGTTAATACAGGCTATACTCCATATTTAATGCCAGACGGGCATACTATTAGATGGTGTGGACCTAGCGGACATGATGGTAAAGATATTATCTACAAGCCAGGAGTTACAGTAGACGGCAAAACATACGGTACAGCTTTAGCTAATGGAACATATAGGTTAAGCTATTATGGAGATTGCCCAACTATAAACGAAGGGCAATCTACCACAAATTTATGTGTTGTAAATGCAGATGGAGGTGTAATAGTCAATCCAGGATATGTTCCATGTGATGGAGTAAGGCATTTTTATAGCTTTACTTTCAATGTAGATGATAATTTTGGAGGATTTAGATTATCATATAATTATAGCTATTTGACATATTTTGACAATATTATATTAGAAAGAATAGATGACCATACTCCAACTTATACTACAAGCTCTAGTACAGTAAAAACTCCTATAGACCACACTTTAACAGCTTCATGGGATATAAATAGCTATACCTTAACAGCAAATGCAAATGGCGGAAGCATATCATCTACAAGTGGTTGGAGCGGAACAGGAAATACAGCTACAAAATCTGTAACATACCAAGCAAGCTATGGAACATTACCAACAGTAACAAGAGAAGGCTATACCTTCAAAGGCTGGTATACAGCTTCAAGTGGAGGAACACAAGTAACAAGTTCAACCACAATGGGAGCAGGAAATACTACAATATATGCTCAATGGGATATAAATAGCTATACCTTAACAGCAAATGCAAATGGAGGAAGCATATCATCTACTAGTGGTTGGAGCGGAACAGGAAATACAGCTACAAAAACATTAAATTATGGTGCGAGTTATGGCACTCTTCCTAGCGTAAGCAGAACAGGTTATACTTTAAAAGGCTGGTATACAGCTTCAAGCGGAGGAACACAAGTAACAAGCTCTACCACAATGGGAATAGGAAATACCACAATATATGCACAATGGACTATAAATAGTTATACCTTAACAGCAAATGCAAATGGAGGAACTATATCATCTACAAGTGGTTGGAGCGGAACAGGAAATACGGCTACAAAAACATTAAATTATGGTGCAAGTTATGGCACACTTCCTAGCGTAAGCAGAACAGGTTATACTTTAAAAGGCTGGTATACAGCTTCAAGCGGAGGAACACAAGTAACAAGTTCAACCATAATGGGAATAGGAAATACCACAATATATGCACAATGGACTATAAATACATATACTGTAACAGTTACTAGAGGTGGAAACATTACTCACCCAACTAGCATAAATATTTCAGCAAGCGGTTGTACAATAAGCGATAGTTCAATAGCAGCAGGAGAAAGTGCAACAATCAGTCATACATATTCTACATCTCCAATAACTATAAGCTTTGAATTTACAAGAAGTGATTCATCTTATAATTATCATGCAAGTATAAATGTAAATGGAGCATGGAATTCAGGGATTACAAATTCAGGAAGCTATAGCTGGACACCAACAGGGAATATTACTTTAGATTTATATATTTATGAAATGTTCCTTGTAAAAGTGGAAGCTGGAACAGGAGTAAGCAATGCTGAATTTGATTATATTTGGAGGGATAGCATTAATAATAGTTCACTTACATCTTACAATGTATTATACGGTGCAGGAATAGACTTTAGAGCTACAATACAAGAAGGCTATACATTTAAAGGTTGGTATACAAACAGCGAAGGAACAGGAACTCCTGTAAGCACAAGTGCAAATTTCTCAATAGAAGAAAATAATCCTGGAATTACAGACTCTGCTACATATTATGCTATAGCTGAACCTGTTGGGCTTCAGGTAGTGTTGAACAAGCAAGGCGGAGGAAATAATGAAACTATAGATGTAACATATACTCAAGCTTTACCTAATGTTACTCCTCCTGTAAGAGATGGATATACATTTGGAGGATATTTCACACAACCTTTAGGGCAAGGTGAGCAATATTATAACAGCAATGGCCAAGGAATTAAGAATTGGGATAAAACATCAGGTGCAGTTCTATATGCTAAATGGACAGCTGTAATGAATATTGTATATGTTGGAGAGCAAGATAATATTAGAGATGCTACAGATATAAATCTTAGTGTAACTAGCGGAAGCTTTAGTGCAAATAGTTTATCTTTAGGAGAAACTGCTAGATATTCAATAGTTGCAGGAGCTAGTGTAGACTCTATAACTATTACTGCTACAAGGGCAGGAAGTGGAAATTATTATATAAACTTTGGAAGTAATTGCTCTACATCATCTTCTTTAAATACTGCTACATATTCAGTAGTACCTTCAAACCGTACTATTAATATATATCTAGCTCAAAGAATGTTCTTGAGAGTTACTCATACTACTAATTATGACGAATGTGTTCACTCAACAAATCTTGAATTCTCTTCATCAGGAGCAAAATTAAATATTATTCAACCTGTACTTGAAAGAGGAGAGCAAAACTATATTTATGCTATATATAATAGTGGAAATGTAATTTTAACAGCTTCTGCTACAAATTCTCAATATGATTATTATATAGAGACTTTATACGATGGAGATTATGAGGCAAATCCAATATCTTGGGATACTACATTTGATGCTTATGTTTACTATTCAGTAATAGAGAGGTTTACAGTAGATATTGGCTCAACTACAGGAATAAGCTCAGCTCAGTTTAGTGTGGATTGGAGAGGAAATATAACTACCTATAGTTCTGCACAAAGCGTATTGCAAGGTTCTGGTATAACCTTTACAGCACAGCTTGAACAAGGCTATAGCTTTAAAGGTTGGTATGATAATCCAGAAGGAACAGGTAATCCTTTAAGCACAAGCTTAGAATATGAATATTGCGTATATGCAAATCCAGGCGGTGGCGGAGTTCGTTCTAATGTAACATTATATGCAGTAGCTAATATAAGCACATACACAGTAACAGTTACTATAAAAGATAATAATGTTACTCACCCAACTAGCATAAATATTTCAGCAAGTGGCTGTACAATAAGCGATAGTTCAATAGCAGCAGGAGAAAGCTCTACAATCAGTCATACATATTCTACATCTCCAATAACAATAAGCTTTGAGTTTACAAAAAGCGATTCGTCTTATAATTATAATGCAGGTGTATATGTGAATAGTTCATGGAATTCAAGCTTTACAAATTCAGGAAACTATAGCTGGACACCAACAGGAAATATTGATATAAATCTATATATTTATGAAATGTTCCTTGTAAAAGTGGAAGCTGGAACAGGTGTAAGCAATGCTGAATTTGATTATATTTGGAATAATACTGAAGGGCCTTTAACGGAATATAATTATGTAGTATACGGAGCTGGAATAGACTTTAGAGCTACAGTAGAGGAAGGCTATACATTCAAAGGCTGGTATACAAACAGCGAAGGAATAGGAACAGCTGTAAGCACAAGTGCAAACTTCTCTATAGAAGAGAAAAATCCTGGAATTACAGATTCTGCTACATATTATGCTATAGCTACACCTAACAGCTATACCTTAACAGCAAATGCAAATGGTGGAAGCATATCATCTACAAGTGGCTGGAGTGGAACAGGAAATAGTGCTACAAAATCTGTAACATACCAAACAAGTTATGGCACACTTCCTAGCGTAAGCAGAACAGGCTATACATTCAAAGGTTGGTATACTCAATCAAGCGGAGGAACACAAGTAACAAGTTCAACCATAATGGGAATAGGAAATACCACAATATATGCACAATGGACTATAAATATATATACTGTAACAGTTACTAGAAGTGGAAACATTACTCACCCAACTAGTGTAAATATCACAGCAAGTGGTTGTACTATAACTGATAGCTCAATAGCAGCAGGAGAGAGCTCTACAATCAGTCATACATATTCTACATCTCCAATAACTATAAGCTTTGAATTTACAAGAAGTAATACATCTTATAATTATTATGCAAGTATAAATATGAATGGTTCATGGTATGGAAGTATGACAAATTCAGGAAGCTATAACTGGACACCAACAGGGAATATTGATATAAATCTATATATTTATGAACAATTCCTTATAGAAGTAGAAGCAGGAACAGGAATAAGTAATGCTGAATTTGATTATATTCTAAATAGTAACTTTGAAAGTTCACTTACATCTAAAAATGCATTATACGGAGCAGGAATAGACTTTAGAGCAACAGTAGAGGAAGGCTATACATTCAAAGGCTGGTATACAAATAGCGAAGGAACAGGAAATCCTGTAAGCACAAGTGCAAACTTCTCTATAGAAGAGAATAATCCTGGAATTACAGACTCTGCTACATATTATGCTATAGCTAGTGTAGACAACTATTCTGTAACACTAGATTATAATGGCGGAACAGATAATTTATTCAATAATAATAATAATCTTTTAGACGGAACATTTGAAAATGGTGAAACAGGAAGTCCTACAATACAAAGTGAGGGAATTGCAGATATAAGCAATAACTCATTTAATGGAAACAATTCATTGCGTTTCAATTCTACAGTTCCAGGAACTTATGGTTCAAGATTAGTTTATTGGATAAGTAGCTTACAAAATGGAGATTATAGATTAAGAGCTAGAGTAATGGCAAGTGAAGATACTGAACTTATTTTAACTGTTGAAAGAAATGATACTTATGCTCAATTAATACAAACTTATATTGATTTACAGGCTAATACATGGGTGCAAATTGACGGCACATTTAATATTAATTTTGATGCAAGTATGGCTTTAATATTTAGAATTGTAGATCTAAATGTAGATTTATATATTGATGATATAGAGATAACAAACATAAGCTCAAATTATTCTCCAAAAACAAGTTATGAATACAATATTAACACAGGAGAGGTTAAATTACCTTATGCTGTTAAGTCTGGATATGTATTCAAAGGTTGGAATACTAAAGCAGACGGAACTGGAGATTATGTAACATCATACAACGGAGCATTACAAGCAAATGTAACATATTATGCTATTTATGAATTAAGTGCTGCTACTGTTGTAATAAGCGGTGATAAATCTAGCATTAAATATGGAAGTGAGGGTGCTACAATATCTGCAAGTGTAGATACAAATGGTTTGTCTAGTTCATTAACATATCAATGGTATAGAGGAACTAGCGAAGACTTTGAAATGAATTCAACTTCTTTAATTAGTGGTGCAAATTCTAGCACATATAATCATACTGCTTCACTTACAGATGCTGGAACATATTATTATAAAGTTTTAGTTACAAATTCTAAAGATGGAGAAACTGCTAAGGCTATAGCTTCAAATACTATACAATTAGTTGTAAATCCTGGAGATGCTAATCTTGAAATAAGCATGCAAGGATATACATATAACGAAACTGTAGCTTCTCCTCAAGTTGAGAATAATATAAGTGGTGGAGAGGTAACATTCTATTACAATACTAGTGAATCTAGTACAGGTGGAACATTATGGAATAACGTCACTCCAACAAGTTTAAATGCTGGAACATATTATATGTATGCTACAGTATCAGCTAATGGAAATTATTTGGCAGGTGTTTCTAATATTGTTGAATTTGTGGTTGCGAAAGGCGATTTAAATTCAACAATAACCACAAATAACAACAATTTATTCAGCAAAGTTTATGATGGAACAGAATTATCTGCATACATTACAGCTCCATTTACATATACAGTTTACTTTGGACCAACTATAGATTATGGAGCAGTAATTGAAAACAGTGCAAATAGTTTAACTAAGATTGCTGGCAGAACAACTATTGGTAGTGAAACTTATTATTATAGAATTACAGCTCCAAACTTCGAAGATGAGGTAGGAAATATAACTTTAACAATTAATCCAAGAGAGGTTGCAGTTGTATGGGAGATTGAAACTTACACATACAACGGAACAGATCAAGGAGAAAGTGTAAAAGCTTATTATGAAGATGCTTCTGGAACTAAAGTATATTGCGATGTAAGCTTTAATGGAGAAGATACTGTATTCATGAATGCTGGAAGCTATATTGCTACAGCAAGCGATGAAAGTGGGGTATATATCTTAACTAATACCACAATCGAAGTTGAAATGAATAAAGCGAGTGTAACTATCACTGCTGATAACAAAACTATAACTTATGGCGATAATGCTCCTACATTTACTCATAGTGTGAGTGGCAATATTGCTAGTAAAGATTCTTATACAGTAAGTTATAGCGTTGTAGATATTGATAACAGCCCTGTAATAGTATCAAATACAACTGATGCTGGACAATATATAATAAAACCTAGTAGCAATTTATCTACAGATAATTATAATATTAGTTATGAAAACGGAAGTTTAATAATTAATAAATATAATTTAAGCAATGCTACAATTGATGATATAGAAGATTATACCTATACAGGATATGATATAACTCCAAAACCAAGCGTAACAGCTTTAGGAGTTGTATTAACAGAAAATGTTCACTACATGTATAGCTATGACGAAAATGTAAAAGTAGGTGAAGCTACAGTTACCGCAACGGCTGTAGAAGACTCTAACTTTACAGGAAGCATTAGCACAACATTTAACATAACATCAGTAGTGGTGCAAATACCAACATCTCAAAGCGAGTTAGTGTACACTGCGCAAGAGCAAACGGCTAATATCCCAACCAGTAGCCAATATACATTAACTAATAATACAGCTACAGATGCTGGTAATTACAATGCAACTGCTAGTTTGGTAGACAAAGAAAATTATACATGGAGTGATGGTAGCGCAACTGATAAGTTAATTCCATTTACAATTAAGAAAGCAGATACTGAAATAACGCTAGAAAAACAAACTGTTGAACTACGCACAGGAACTACTACAACTAATAAAGCAAGTGTAATTGGAGTAGGATCATTTGAAACTGGAGCAGGAATTACTGTAACAGGATTAGAAGAATATGCAAATATTTCAGCAGGGGATTTGATAAACAAAGAAAGCATTATTACAATAGAAGCACTTAAGAGTATCAATTCTCCACAAACAGTTACTGTAACATTTAGTGGAGATAAAAACCATAATGGTTCAATAGCAACATTTACAATAGAAATTCCATCAATTATAGTACAGGTGATAACCTCTAATGGAAATGTAACAATTAATAATACAATTTCAGGAACAGATAATGAAGTTTTATTAAATAGTAACATTACATTTACAGCTACACCTAATACAGGATATGGATTAATATATTACATTGTAGGAGATAGCACAACTTATATAAATAGTAGTGATTTGGGCGCAAACTATACCAGCCCTGCAATAACTGTGACTGAGGATAAAATTGAAAATGATGTATTAACAATCACTGTAATGTTTGATCAAATTGTAAATATTGATATAAATATCACAGGAGATGAAGGTTCTTTGGGTGATGGTATTACATTTACCGCCAATGTAAATAGTAATGCTGTGGCGCATAATTACTCAAATGGCCAATTAACAGCATTTGCAACTAGCACTATAACTTACAGTATTGAGGCTGGAACAATAGAAAATCAATATTATGCTATTAAGTCTGTGAAAGTAAATGGAGAAACCATTTCTACAAATGTAACTACAGCAAGCGGAACATATTTAGCAAGCGAATTGGAATCTATAGATATCCAAACTTCTAAAATATATGAAGCAACTGATAAAAATATTGTAGATGATTCTAAAACTGTAGCAACAGTAGAAATAGAAGTTTTCGATAATAATGAATTGCTAATTATTAACGAAGAAAAATATATACTTGAGGACGCACAAGTAAATTACAAAGTTACTAAGAGTGATTCTAATTATGATTTCTTAGGCATTATGGTAAATGGAGAGCTACGATTGTATAATCAAGAAGACGCTAGTACATGGGATTATGATGAAAATACAAATACTTACACATGGAAGAACCAAGTATATAGTGAAAACGTCTCAAATGCTGAACCAGTAGTATTAGAGAGATGGTTTACTCCAGGAGTAACAACTGACAAAACTATCAATGTTCAAGTTGATTCAGGAATAAATGCAGAACTTGCAAATACAGTTATTGGATATAAGTATGCGTTAGCTACAGGAATATTTACAAGCGGAACAGCATCATTATATGCTGGAACATGGCAAGTAAATTTAATTAACTCAAATGCTAGTGTAACTATATCTGTAACAAGAAATGGTTCAGTAGAAAATTATAGTGTTGGAGATGAATTTATAATAGACTCTAACACAACTAATGTAACAATTATAATAACAGAATAATGTGATAAAGAGATTAAGGATTGATAAATAAAATTTGTCAATATAAGGTAAAATTGCCTTGCGTCCTTACGCAAAGGACTTAATGCTTGACCTTAACAAAGCAATGATGCTTATAAGTGTCGGGTGTGAGTTGGACCTGAAACACAACTTAAAAAGAGAAGTAATTTCACTTCTCTTTTTTTATTATTAAATAAATTAAAATAAAATTTTGTTAAATTTTATAAATAAAAAATAATAAATAAAAAATAATGATAAATAAATATTATTTTATTACAAAACTACTTATTTAAAGTATATTGTTTTCATTTTTAAAATTAATATTTTTATTTTTTAAATTTAATTTTAATTTATTGTATAAATATTTAATTTTATTATATTTTAATTTTAAAGTTATTAATTTTTGAGTTTGTTCTTGAGCCACTTTTTCTTTTACAAGAGATATTACTCCATTAAACAAAGCTAAAATATCTTTATCTTTAATTTTGCTTGGCATACTAAGAATCTTTATGTTTTCTAATTTATGTAAAGATTTTAATTTAAAAAAAAGACTTTGTTTTAATACCGCTTTTTTATATTGATGTTTAGGTGTTATGTTAATTAAATTTATCATATATAGATAATTGACAATTATTTTTAATTTATACATCATATTTAGAGATTGTTTAAATATAATCAAAAAATATATAAAAATCATATATAATAATGTGAAATTCTATTTATATTCATCTCAAGACTTAATATTAAAATCAGATAGTGAAATCCACACTATTATAGGTGGAGAAATTTTTAGCTTGAGTTTAAATAATGGAGAAAAAGTATGGATATATTCAACTACAAGTCAAGGAGTAATAGTATTAGATGAAAATATAGTTCAGTCTAGACAACATAGTCAAATAATATTCCATGTATTAAATAAACAAGATGTTTTATGTGAAATAAAACCCTTTATAAGTTTTGATTTAGGAATTTCATATTCACTTCAAAATTCTAATTTAAAATATATTGACGATGGCAAGTATATGTACATACAATTTAAAGATAATATTATTTGTCATGAAAAAATATATTTATCTCCTACATTTTATAAATTTTCACGCAATAACAAAGAATATGGATTATTAAAATGGGAGGGGGAGAATAAATATATAATATTTATAAATAATGAAGAATTGCTATATAATTCTAGATATATAGATTATGAATTAACTGACAAGCATTTACAAATATATTCTCACGAACCAAATGTTTTTAATGTTGGGAAGTTAACAGAATACAATTTTCAAACTACAAATTTTGAATATAAAAGTATTAAAGATAGAGGAGAGGAAAAACATCTTATAAACAATGAATTTAATTTGATATATTTTTTAGAAGCTATAAAATGTGGTAGATTTAAATATGCTCATTCTAAATTATCATACGATTTAAGAACAACTATTAATTTACAGATTTTAGAGCAATATTTTTCTCCATTTGATAAATACATCTTTTTACATGAACAACAAGCTTATATAACAACAAAAAATGACAAAATAGTAGGTATATACCATTTTGTCATTAAAGATAATTTAATAGATAATATTTATTAAAGCTAAGATTGATTTTCTTCTGGGGTTATTTTCTTTATGCAATCAAATGCTTTACACAACAAACAATATACAGGGTAAGATGATTCAATTACTATAATTGTAAATAAAGTTTCTGTTACAGAAAGGTCTACATAACTAATTAAATTTGGGAAGAAGATTATAATAGAAAGAGATATTGCCGTCATAGTTACTAATAAAATTCCTCTAAGTACATTAAATGGTCTACAAATACTAAATAGTACAATTAAACCAGTGCAAGTAACAGCTATAGATGCCATTGTAGCTAAAGTTGCATTTGATGTTGAAAATAAGTATTGATATATATACATTGCTACAGCATTTAATACTAATAAAATACCTGCAGGAAGAGCATTTTTTAATAAATTTGCAATAAACTTACCTTTAATTATATTGTGGTTTGGTTGCAATGCCAGGAAGAAAGATGGAAGACCTATAACAAATACTTCTAGAATTAAGAATTGTACAGGACTAAACGGATAGCTTTTTCCTAATATCAATACCATTATAGACACAATGATTGTAAATAAAGTTTTCATTAAGAATAATGATGAAGATTTTTGTATATTATTTACAACCCTTCTTCCTTCAGCAACTACACTAGGCATAGAGCTAAAATTACTATCTAATAATACAAGATGAGATACACTTCTTGCAGCATCACTTCCGGCAGCAATAGCAACAGAGCAATCAGCCTCTTTTAAAGCTAAAATATCATTTACACCATCTCCTGTCATAGCTACAGTTTTTCCTTTAGCTTTTAGTGCTTTTACAAGTGTTGCTTTTTGTTCAGGAGTTACACGTCCAAAAATTGTATATTTATCTGCAATTTCAATAACTTCTTGTTTAGACATGCCTTGCAAACTAATATAATTTTCAAATTTTTCTATTCCAACTCGTCTGGCAACTTCGCTTACTGTTACAGGGTTGTCTCCAGAAATTACTCTTATATCAACATCATTGTTTTTAAACCATTCAATAGTAGATTGAGCATCTTTACGAATGTTATCTTCAAGTAATATAAATGCTATTGGATTAGAATTTTCATTTGAGAAGTTTTTATCACTTTCTACAAGCATTAATACTCTAAATCCTTTTGAAGCAAATTCATCAGCTTGACGTTTTAAAGCTTGAGAAGGAGATTTTGTAACATATTCATAAGCACCAATTTTAAAGCTTCCTAGTTTATGAAAAGTACAACCCATAAATTTTCTTTCAGAAGAGAAAGGAATAGATTTTTCAGCTGTTAAAGACCCTTTTCCAAAATAAGATTTCAAAGCAATTGCAGTATGGTTAGCTTCATGGAAAGCTCCTACAATAGAGGCAATTATTTTACTTATATTTTTATCATCATATTTGTTATTAGAAATATTAATCATTTCTCTAACTTTCATAGATCCATCTGTTAACGTTCCTGTTTTGTCTAAACACAACACATTAACTCTAGCCAACATTTCAATGCAGTATAATTCTTGCACAAGAGTTCGTTTTTTTGCAAGTCTTACAACGCTAACAGCTAAGGCTACAGATGTTAATAAGAACATTCCTGCTGGAATCATACCAATAATACTTCCAGCTGTTTTTGTTACTGTGTTGAATAAATTCCCATCATAAACTTTGTAATTATTAAAAAACATTAAAGTTCCTAATGGGATAATTATAATTCCAATTAATTTAATAATAAAAGAAAGAGATGCAAGTAATTCACTTTTTGGTTTTGAATATTTTTTTGCTCTACTTGAAAGCTTTTCTATATAATTTGCACTTCCCACCTTTTCTACTTGGGCCTTGCAAGTTCCGCTTGATATAAAACTGCCTGCCATCAAAGGATCTCCAATATTTTTTCTAATAGGGTGGGATTCTCCTGTTAACAAACTTTCATTAACTTCCACACTTCCGTCTACAACAATGCTGTCAGAAGCTATTTGCATTCCTGAGGCTAAAATTAAAATGTCGTCAACTACAACTTCATTTTTGTAAATTTCAATTTCTTCGCCCTCTCTTAAAACTTTTGTAAAATTTGAATTTGTTAAAGTCAATTTGTCAATAGTTTTCTTTGCTTTAATTTCTTGAATAATACTAATACAAGTATTTGCTATAACTATAACCATAAAAAAAGTATCTGAAAAAGAACCTACCAACCATAATGCTACTGCACAAGCCAAACAAATCATATTAAAAAATGTAAAAATATTGCTAAATAATATTTTAGCATAACTTTTAGAAGTTTTAGTCTCACTAACATTAGTAAGCCCAGCCACAACTCTTTCATTTATTTGAGATTGATTTAGTCCTGTATTTATATCTGTATTTATTTTCTTATAATTTATATTGTTTTTTGAATTATTTTTAATTTTCTTTTGACTTGAATTATTCATAAATCCTCTTTTAATTATCATAACATATTATAAATAAATATACAAACACATTTTAAAAAAGTACAAAAATTTTAATAAATTCATATATACAATTAGGAGATTTAATATGGATATAAATAAAATTGAAATCAGGGCTTCAACAGAGTATCCTGAAATTGTAGGAGCAACTAATGATCCTAAAACAGTTGGAATATTGAAAGATTTGCTATCTTCAAGAATAAGCGAAGTAACGGCTATTATGCAATATTTTTATCAATCAAGAATTGCTAAAGGAGTAGAAGACGATATTTCTAGTTTATTAGAAGAAATTGCAATAGTAGAAATGGAACACATGGAATTGTTGATGGACGCTATAATTAGTTTTGGAGGAACTCCAATATATACAAATAGTAAAGGACAATATTTTAATGCTTCATATGTAAATTATGCAACTAAATTAAAAGATATGTTAGATTCTAACATTTTCAGCGAACAACAAGCTATAAATGATTATTCTAATGCACAAAATATGGTTAATAATAAATCTTTAAAAGATTTGTTTGCGAGAATAATAGAAGACGAGCAAATGCATTTAAAAGTGTTTAAAACTTTAAGAGAAAATGTTAAATTTTTATCTATTTAAAATTTAATTACATATTAATAAAATTTAAAAAAAATAAATAATTAAAAAATTATTTATTTTTTTATTTTATTTACTTTTACTATATTTCATTAAATCTTGCAATTTATTTTTACTGCTAGCTAAAGCTAAAATTTGTTCAGTAATTGTAGAGTTTTGCTTTATTATTATATTATGATTATTGTCAAATATATCTTTAGTACAAATTCTTCCTATTATAAAGTTTTCTTTTTTATTTGAAGGATTAGGAGCTATTTTATTAAAAGATGAAAATAGTTTTGGTAAAACTTTCACTTTAGCGTCATTATTTTTGTGTTGAATTTTATATCTAAAACTTTTTATGTTAACATATTCATCGTCATAATATGTAACCACTGAATTTGAACTAGATGATGCTAAAGAACTAATTTTAATTAAATTTTGATTATCCATAATTAAGTTTTCTAATTCAAATTTTTCATTCATAGAATAATCTTTTACAATGCCTAAATATTCTCCTTGTAGAGAATAAACTTTTACATTTAATGGAAGAATTTGCAATGACTGGGTGTTTTCATTTAAAGCAAGAGTGAGGTTTTGTTTGTTTTTTATAGTAATAGCATGTTTACCAATAGTATAAATGTATTTAGGAGATAGACAATATGCTATATCTTCTTCATTTAATATTTCAAAAATCTTTATTTTGTTTCTTGTTTTATCAAAATATATTTTATTTATATTTCCAATTAATTCTCCTTCATACAAACTAAGAATAGGTTTTTCTAACAATTCACTAATATACATAATTATTTTACTCCTTTATAGCATTATATTTTTTTAATTTATAATTATGAGGTAAAATTTTGTCAAATTTTATCTTAATATGTTAAAGTGTGCAATTTTATTTGATTTTAGCTAGATAAATATTATATAATTAATATAATATTAGACATAATATTACAAGGGGTAATATGAAAAATAAATTTTTGTTAATAATCGTATTATTAAGCGTATTAATAGTTGGAGGGTGTGGAGATGGCAATAAAAAAAGGGGAACGCTATCTGCACCACAAGAAGTCTCTGTTAGATTAGAGGGAGATAAAAGCTTTATAGTTTTTGATGAAGTGGATAACGCTGAGTTTTATTATATTTATATAAATGATATGGCTATAAGCGTTAAAGGAGATGGAAGTGGAACAGTAGAATATGATGCTTCAAAAATTTTTACACAGCCTAAACAGTATATAATTAAAATTAAAGCTGTAAATGAGAATTATTTTGACAGTGAATTTTCTATTGAATATTCATATAATCATACAAAAACATTGCAAACCCCAACTATTAGCATAGATGGGCATGTAATTAATTGGGACAAAATTCCAAATGCAGATTTTTATGATATTTTAGTTATATCAAACAATCCTTATATGGAAACAACTCATAGATTTACAGATAATAAATTTAATTTTTCTAATATCCTTGTAAATAAGGGTGAATATATATTTAAAGTAAAAGCATTAAGTGAAAGCGATGATTATATAGCAAGTTCATATTCTAATGAAATAAAATATATAAACACTCAACAATTAATAACTCCTAATAATTTAGAAATTAGTTATGATAATATAAATAATGAAATATTATTAACATTTATTTCTAGTGAGAATATTAAAAATTTTGTTTTAAATGTTAATAATGTAAATTATAATTTAGATGAAACAATTTTTAATACATACACAATAGGAAATGATTTTGACAATTTATACACTATTAAACTATCCTCATTTTTAAAAGCAAAGGGGGTAGATATTGAAAATTTGCAGTTAATAAATATTAGTGTTAGAGCAATATCAAATGATAAATGTGATGTTAATTCGCAATATTCTCAAAATATTTCATATCAAATAGTAAATAAATTGTCAACACCTAAAATATCAATTAACAAATCTATAAATAGTTGCAGAATAGATATAGATATGCCAAACTCTCAATATTTAAATGGTTTTGATATTTATTTGGGAGATCAAAAATTTAGAACTGTAGCTACTAATGTTACAAGCATTGATATTCCAATAAATGAAATTGGGAATAAAGGGATTAGAATTCAAGCTTTAAGCAATAATAATAATTGTTACAATTCATGTTTGAGCAATGTTGTTTATTTAGATGATAGTTTATTGAATTTAGATGATTTGCAAATTACATATAACGATAATAATATTTCATGGCTAGATATTGCTGATAATTATTATATAGAAATAAGCAATAATTCATATATTTATAGCTCTTTTAGTGATATTAATAATATAGATATAGCATTTTTGCCAAATGGTCAATATAAGGTTAAAGTGGTAGGATTTAAAGATGGATATAGGCAAACAGAAAATGAAATTGACATAGTTAAAGAAGCTAAATTATCTAATATTCAAAACATTCAAATAAATAATTCTGGTGAAGGAATTATTCTGTCTTTTGATAAAGTTGATAAAGCTTATGGCTATTTAATATATTTACAAGATGTTATGGTTAATCATGTGTTTACATCTAATATAATTGATATAAGTGCATATATAACTAATGCTGCAAGCTATAATATAAAAGTTCAAGCTTTTGCGCCTATTAATAGTTATTTAACTAATAGTGACATATCAAATAGTACATTACTTGAAAATTTAAAAACATTATCTCAGCCACAATTAACAATTACTAAAGAAGGGGATAGTTATTATTTAAATGTTGATGTAGATGAAAGAGAGAGTTCTTTGGCGTCAGGATATAATTTATGGATAAATTATGTTTCAATAGGAGTTCGCAATTTTGAAGATGCAAAGATTGATATTAGTTCATATTTATCTACTGCAGGACAATATAATTTTATGATACAAGCTTTGGCTTTGGAATCAAATTCATATGTTAAAGATTCAAATATTTATAGTATAACATATAAATGTACAATGCAATTAGGCGAAGTTACAGGAATAAGTGTTGAAGAAAATATAGAAGAAGGAAGATATATTTTAACATTTAATGAGCAAACTTTAGTAGCAAAATATGAAGTTACAATTCTAAAAGCAAATGATGATAGCTATAATGTTACATTTGAATTAAATAACGGATTTGCAGATATTTCTCAATATGTAATAGATGAAGGGACATATAAAGTATATGTAAAAGCTATTGCTATTGAAGATAGTTTTTATACTGATTCTGCAACAAGTGGAAATCCTTATATCTTTAAAAAAGGGTTAACTTTAGATACTGTTAATAATATTTTAGTAACAAAAGATAATGATGGTAAGATATGGTTAAAATGGGATAATGTTGAAAATAGTTTGAGTTATAAAGTAAACATATATTATGTTAATAATAATGAGCAATTATTAAGAAAAAGTATTCAAACTCAATCATCTCAATTAAACATTGGAGAAGGTGAGAATAAATGTTTAGATAAAGAAGGATATTACATATTTAAAATTAAAGCTATTGGAAATGAAGAAGAATATGAATCTAGCCAATATTCAACTTATTCATATAGATATATAATGGAAAGTGTAAGCGATTTTAATAGAAATACTATTTTCATGTATGGTGATAATTATAGTTATAATGTATCAACATTTGACCAGTTGCAACATTTATTATGGTATCACTATTTATACAACGATCAAATATGGGATTATAGTGAAACTTTAGATTATAATTTAAAAATATATTGTGAAATTAATTTAGATGAAATGGCTTTAGAGTATAGCGAAGATTTATATAATAAAATTTATTTACTATCTTCTCAACAAGAAAAAATGAATGAAATAGCTAGAGAAGCTATGAGGCAATATCCTGAAACAGCTGCTTGGACTTACGGAACAACTTCACAACAATTTTGTTTAAAACCAGACGATAGAAATATATTTATATTTAGATATGAAGATGTATTAAACAAAGATAAATTAGATGTTGTATCTAGTGAAGATACATCTTTCCCTAATAAAATAGATGAAATTGCTTCTTTTGAACAGCGTCCATCAAATTATGTGTTTAACATAGATAAATTGGAAAGTATAGATGTTACTACTACAGAGCAATTATATATGGCTGTTCAATATGGCAAAAAACCAAATTTTGTAGGGGATAGTGATGTGGCGGAAATTGTATATGCAAATGCACGACAAATTTTAAGAGAATTATGTAGTGATACAATGACAGATTATGAAAAAGTTCTTAAAATATATGAATTTCTAACAACTTCTGTTGCATACAATAATGATGTTGTATTAGGAGGAGCTTCTCAAGAAGTTGTGTTGGAAGATGGAAGCACTAGCCGTTTAGGGAATATAAGAGATTTTTACTTAGAAGGCGTATTCTATGATTTAGATAATAAGAGAGCTGTATGTGATGGACTTTCTAAAGCATTTGTATTAATGTGCTCTATAGAGGGGATTGAAGCTATAAAGGTTAAAGGAACCTTGCAAAATGGTGCATACCATTCTTGGAATAAAGTTTATTTGGAAATTGATGGTGAAAGTGATTGGTATGTTATAGATACTACTAATCCAAGATCTAACATAGTAATTAATAATATAGAATATGATGTAGGAAATCATACCTTCTTCTTATTAAGTGATAGTCAATATAATAGAAGTGTTAATGCTGTTGAAACTTACTCTCATAAAGGATTTGTAATAGCTAATACTAATTATGATTATTATGCTCAAACTACTTACTATATTAAAGAAGAAAATATGGATTTGGAAGTAACAGGGTCATTAAAGTTTAATTCAGCAACCAGTTTGGAAAGTCAAATACAAGAACTTATGGCTTATGGAATGATTAAAACAAATACATCTAGAAGTACTAATAGAAATTCGATTATAGTAGAGATGAATATTTCTCAAGTAACAGGAGATCAAGATACTTTATTAAATTCAATACCAGTTCATTACAATACAGTAAGAACAAGATTAACAAACACTGTTCAAAATTATAATTATGACTGTTCTATAGTAAGAGCAATGATTACTAGAGAGTCATTAGTGATTGTATTTATGCCAACTGCACCACAATAAATATTTGTTGGAATATAAATGAATAATTTAAATGCATTAGCTTAAACTAACACTAATGAAAAGTGCTAGTAAAATATTAAATAAAGTACAAAAAACTTTGCACTTCAGCACCGATTGTAAGGTGAGAGAAGTGCAGTTTTTTGATACAAAATTATTTATTGTATATATAGCACCATTAACAGATAATGAGTTGTTAAATGATAGTGTAATTAAACCTTTGGTTGAATATGATGGCACATTAGATAATGATTTAACATCATTTATTAAAGAAAGTGTGCTCGCAAATAATGAAGTGCAAGAACAAACTGATTTAAACCAATTTATAACAGAACTTTTAAAAGGTAAAGCAGGATTAATTATAGATAAATCAGGAAAAATGCTTACCTGTGATGTGGAAAAAATTGTAGTTCGACCTATTCAAGAACCACCAAATTCAGCTGTTATAAAAGGGCCTCGTGAAGGATTTAATGAAAGTATAAAATATAATTTATCTTTAATTAGGCATAAATTGCCAACTCCAGATTTAGTTATAGATAATTTTGTTGTAGGTAAATATACAAAAACTCAAGTAGCTGTAGTATATATACAAAATATTGCAAGTAAATCAGTTGTTAAAGAAGTGGAGAGAAGAATATCTAAAATAGATATAGATGGAATTGTTGACAGCTATTATATTTCTGCATATTTGCAAAGCAAGCCCAACTCGATATTTAAACAGGTAGGAGATACAGAAAAACCAGATATTTTAGTGGGAAAAATGTTGGAAGGAAGAATTGGAATATTGGTTGATGGCTCTCCAATAGTATTAACTTTACCTTTTATATTAGTAGAAGATCTGCAATCTAGTGATGACTATTATTCACAACCTAGCAAAATAGCTTTTTTAAGAATATTGCGCTTAATTGGAGTTGTTTTAGCTGTTTTACTTCCTGGAACTTATGTTGCCATACAGATATATCATTACAAAATTCTTCCTACAGAATTTTTAATCACAATTATGGATACTTCACAAGGTATTCCATTTACACCATTTACAGAAGTTTTGTTTATAGTGTTATTGTTTGAAATTTTATATGAAGCTAATTTACATATGCCTCAGTATATGGGAATGGCATTAAGCATTGTAGGAGCATTAATATTAGGAGAAACTGCAGTAAATGCAGGGTTGGTGAGCCCTCCAGCCGTAATGATTGTAGCTCTTAGTGGATTAACTTTCTATGTAGTGCCAAATCAAGCTTCACAATTCTCATTATTGAGACTTGTATACATATTTGTTGGCGCATCATTAGGTCTTTTTGGAATATTAGTGTTAACAGTATTAGTTGTATCATATTTATGTAATTTTGATACCTATGAATCAGCATATTTAGCTCCCGCCACACCTTATATTAAAAGTGATATGAAGGACTTTTTAATAAAGGCACCATTAACTCAAATGAAAAGTCGACCTTTAAGTATAGCGAATAATAAAAGGAATAATATAAGAAAAAAATGAAAATGTCCTATCGTCAATTATCTGTAATAATATTTTATATGTTGGTAGCGTTTAAAGTTTTATCGCTACCTAGTTTGATGTATCAAACATGCGAAAATGATGGATATTTATCAGTATTATTAATGATGTTGATAGACGCTGTATTATTATGGGCTTCAATTAAAGTTTTAAAAAAGGCAAAAGATAAAAATATATATCAATTTATAAAGCAATATACAGGTAGTGTGATTGCAAAAATTATTATAATATTACTTACTTTAATACCTATTATTCATTTGGGATTAAAAACAAAAGGATTAGAATGGTTTTTAGCTAAAAACTTATATACAAAATTTGAATGGTTCCAATTTGCTATTCCTTTAGGATTAGTAATTTGCTATATGATATATAAAGGAAGTAGAAATATTGGCCGTGTATGTGAATTTTTTATATGGATTATTATAGTAGGAGTTATTATTATAATAATTAAAGGATTTAATTCAGTTGATTTAACATTTTTTATGCCAATATTAAGTAAAGGGATTACACCAATATTTAAAGCAATATATGATCATTTGGCATGGTTTGGAATAAGTGGTGAATTACTATTTTTTGCAGGAGAAATAGACTTTTCTCATGAAAAGAAATCAAATATTTTTATATATTCAGGAATTGCTATTATTTTAATTCAATTTGTGCTATGGAGTTTTTATGGGGCTTATGGAATAATGTCATCTACACATAATTTTGCAATATCTGATATAAGTCAAATATCAAATACAAATGTTTCATTAGATGAGTTATCTTGGCTTATTGTAACTGTCTGGGCTGTTGCTCAAATTTTACATATTGCAATATATGGGTATATTTTTTGTAAAGGAATAAAACTTATATTTAATATTAAAAATGAATATGTATTAACTTTAATATTATTTTTGGCCTTAACAATTTGGACTTATTGGGGAGAACATACTATAGCACTTGAGAAAATATTTTTAAATGATATTGTAGTTTGGACAATAATAATTGGACAATATATAATTCCTCTGTTGATATTTATTATGAGTTTTATAAAAAAGAAAAAGATATTGCAAAGCTCTCAAGATAATAATGAAGAAGTTGTGGACAAAAATATTAATAATAAGCGAAATAGAAAAAGGAGGGAATATGCAAAAACTTAAAAAAATATTTTCTCCAAGAAAAATGATTTTATGGGTAACTATTATAATATTTATAATATCTTTTCAATTTAGTAATCAACCTGCACAAAGTAAAACTCAAGCTATAGTAACAGCTTTGGCGGTAGATGAAGTTGAAGAAAATTTAATAGAAGTTAGTACTGTAGTATTAACACCTGTTCAAGAAACTCCAAGTAAAAGAAAAGCATATAGTGCTCAAGGAATAAACATTACAACTGCACTTGACAACATTGCTTTACAGTTAGGGAAAGAAATAGCTTTTGGGCAATGCGATATTATGGCGTTAGGAGATAATTTATGTGAAGAGAACGCTTTAAAAGCATTAGATTATCTAACTCGAACAAAAAGAGTAGGGCGGAATGCTGTATTAATAAATTTTTCAGGAACTACTGAAGATTTTGCTAATTGCGTTATTCAATTAAATGATAACATGAGTTTAAGTATTGCTGAAATTATAAATGCCAACGAAAAAAGAGTTACTGCGAATGAGACTAACATAGAAACTTTTTATAAAGGATATTATAGCGATTTAAGTACATCTATAATGCCTAAAATTGCAATAAATGAGGAAGCTTCCCCTAATGCTATTAAAATAAATGTGGAAGGGGGAAATTCTACTAATTCTTCAAGCAATGTAACAACATCTTCATCAAATAATAAAGAGGTGTATTTTTTAAATGATGGAACAACATCAGTTTTTAAAGAAGGTAAAAAGGTAGGGGAGATTTTGCCAGATGAGGTTAAATATATTAATTTGTTACAACCTCAAAACATATTAGGAACATTTAAATTACAAAATGTTACAACTGACCTTTTTACAAATGCAGAAGTTGTTATTAATATGATAAACAAAGATGTTTCATATAAACTAAGTTTTGAAAATGGATTACCTAAAATAACTTATACTTTAGATTTATATATAATAATAGATGAGATTATAGAAAGTGAAAAAAGTGAAGATTTGTTATATACTGAAAATTGGTTTGTAGATAAAAACTTAGTAAATGCGTTACAAAATAAAATTATAGAAAATCTTGATATTGGTATAACAAAATTAAAAAGTGAGCAAATAGATATTCTTAATATTTACGATAAATTTTATAAATTTAAAAATAAACAGTTTGAGAAATATTTAAATACATTAGATGACAAACAAAATTTTTTACAAAATATACAATTTAATTATAAAGTTAATATAAATTCATCTTATTAAAAATAACAGCATTTAACTGTTATTTTTATTTAATAAAAATTTTTACTTTTAAATAAATTGTTGACAAAATAAATTTAAAGTGTTAACATATAATTATAATACAATAAAAACTGTGAAGATGTAATAGTAGTTAATTATATACTGTTAGAGAAAACAGGTCTTGGGCTGAAAGCTTGTTTAAGTCACTATAATTAATGAATTTCAGCATTGGAGTTGCTTTTTGGAAAACCTAAATAGGATTAAAAAAAGCCGGACAAAACCGTAAAAATGTAACGAGGCTATATTTATATAGTGAAGTTAGGTGGTAACACGATACAATCGTCCTAATATTAGGGCGATTTTTTATTTTAAAAGGAGTAGTTATGAAACAAGAAATCGAAAAAATTGAACTTGAATTTGATAAAGAAATCGAAAAAGTAAATGATTCAAAATTGCTAGAAGAATTAAGAGTGAAATATTTGGGTAAGAGTGGCAAAATTACAGCTATTATGCCTATGCTTAAAACTGTTCCTAATGAAAATAAAAGAGAAATGGGAATGTATATTAATAATTTGAAAAATAAAATAGAGCATGCTATTTCAAATTTGCATGAACAGTTTAAATTAAAAGCTATAGAGGAAGAAATTAATAATGCTGAGCGTATAGATATAACTTTACCTGTTGATGTAGGAGTAGGCTCTCTTCACCCTAGAACTATTGTGCAAAAAGAAATTGAAGATGTGTTTATTTCTATGGGGTTTGTGGTAGAAGAGGGAAGAGAAATTGAAACTGAATATAATAATTTTGATGCAGTAAATGTTCCTAGAAATCATCCAGCTAGAGATATGCAAGATACTTTTTGGTTAAATAATGGTCAGGTATTAAAAACTCATACATCTGCAGCTCAAAATAGAATATTAAAAAAATACTCTGCACCAATTCGCGCTATTTTCCCAGGGCGTTGTTTTAGAAATGAACAGTTAGATGCTGGACATGAAAATACCTTTTTTCAACTTGAGGGCATAATTGTAGATGAAAATGTATCTGTTGCAAATCTTATATATTTTATGAAAGAAATGTTATCAAGAATATTTAAAAAAGATATAGAAGTTCGTCTTCGTCCAGGATTTTTCCCATTTACAGAGCCTAGTTTTGAAATGGATATTAAATGCCCATATTGTGAAGGAAAAGGGTGTAATGTATGTAAACAAGGTGGCTGGATTGAGTTATGCCCTTGTGGAATGATACATCCAAATGTATTAAAAGAGGCTGGAATTGATAGTGAAAAATATAGTGGTTGTGCTTTTGGTTTGGGACTAGATAGAATGGTTATGATGACAATGGGATTTAATGATATTAGAGATTTAAATAGCGGAAATCTTAAAATATTTAAACAATTTAAGGTTGAAAAATAGGAGGAATTATGTATATTTCATTAAATTGGGTAAAAGAGTTTGTAGACCTTAGTGGTATTGAGGTAGATGAATTAATTAGAAGATTTGGGCTATCAACGGCTGAAGTTGAAGGAGTGGAATATAAAGGGAAAAATGTATCAAATATAGTTGTGGCTGAAATTAAAAGTGTGGAAAATCATCCAGATAGTAAAAAATTACACATTTTACAGGTTGATGATGGTCTTGATAGTTTAACACAGGTTGTGTGCGGAGCCCCAAATGTGAGAGTTGGAATGAAAACAGCTTTTGCACGAGTTGGAGCAAATGTTAACGGAACTAAAATAGGAAAAGCAAAATTAGCTGGAGTGGATAGCTTTGGAATGTGTTGCGGAGAAGATGAAATAGGAATAGGAAGCGACAATTCTGGAATTATTGAACTTGATAATAATTTAAAACCAGGAACTGATATTAAACAAGTTTTTCCTATTGATGATGTAATTATTGAAATAGATAATAAATCCTTAACAAATAGACCAGATTTATGGGGGCATTATGGAATTGCTAGAGAATTTTCAGCAATTTTTAAAAGAGAATTAAAACCAATTAATAAAATAGATTTAAATCAATATAACAACTTGCCAAAATTAGATATTGCGGTAGAAACAGAAGATTGTTATAGATATTCTGGAATAAGTATTGATAATGTTACAGTAAAAAAATCTCCACAAATTGTAAAAATTCGTTTAAATTATTGTGGAATGAGAGATATAAATCTACTTGCTGATATGACTAATTATTTAATGCTTGAATTAGGTCAGCCAATGCATGCATTTGATCATAACATTGTAAAAGGAATTAGAGTAATTACAACTACTAAAAAAACTCCAATGTTAACATTAGAAGGAGAAGAACATATTGTAGAACCAAATTCAGCATTAATTTGTTCTAATGAGTATGAGCCTGTAGCAATCGCTGGTGTTAAAGGAGGATTAAAATCAGGAATAACAGATAATACAACCTCTCTTCTTTTAGAGTCTGCAACCTTTTCACCAATATCAATACGCAAAACTAGTAGGAAAATAGGGCTTATTACAGATGCTAGTTTACGATATGAAAAATCTCTTGACCCAGAGATGACTGCAGATGCAATTGCAAGACTTGTATATTTATTAAAAAATATAGATCAAGGAATAAAAATTAGTTCTAGTTTTACTGATGTATACAATTTTAAATATCCAATAAATATTATTAATATAACTACTAATTTTATTAATCTTCGTGGTGGAGTAAATATTGAAAAAAATGAAATAGTAGATATTTTAAAAAGACTTGGATTTAAAGTAGAAGAAAATAATTCTAAGTTAAAAGTAGAAGTTCCATCATATAGGGCTACAAAAGATGTTTCTATTAAAGAAGATTTAATAGAAGAAGTATTAAGAATGTATGGATATGATAATATAAAAGCAAGCACAATGAATATGCCTCTAATTCCTGTAGAACAACTACCTATTCATGTTTTTGAATATAAAGTTAAGCGTTTGTTGGCAGAAAAATATGGATTAAATGAACTTCATTCATATATTTGGAATTATAAAGAATTTAATCAAGAAATGGGAATTAATCAGGAAAGTTGTGTAGAGTTGTTAGATTCATCAAATAGTGGGCAGAGTGGAATTAGGAGTTATTTACTTCCAACAACTTTAAAAATGTTTTATGAAAATAAAAATAATTTTGAGGATATTAATATATTTGAAATAGGAAGAGTCGCTTCAAAATTAGATCAAAATAATATTGTAGTAGAAAATAGAAAGTTGGCAATAGTTTTAGCTTCTATGAATAAAAGTGAAAAAGATTTATATTTTAGATTAAAGCAAATTGTAGAAGATATGTCTATGCTTGCAAATGTTAAGATTGAATATAATATGAAAGATCAGGTTGTGAATTATTTGCATCCAATTAATTCATGTTCAATTATATCTAAAAATAAAATTGGAGAAATGGGCATAATTCATCCAAGTGTAAAAAATGCTTTAGATAAAAGATTTAATATTGTTGGATTAGAAATTGATTTAGATGAAATGTTAACAGGTGAAGAAAAACATAATGTTTTAACTAAAACTTCAAAATATCAAGCTATAGATTTAGATTTTAATTTTATAATGTCAAATGAATTACCTTACAGTTATTTAGAAAATGTTTTAAGTGAATTTAAATGTAATTATTTACTAGAAACTAAATTAAAAGATGTTTATATAAATAAAGAATTATTGCCAGATAAAATAAGTTATACTATTTCAATAAATTTAACACCAAAAGACAGAACTTTAGAAGCTAAAGATATTGAAAAATTTAGCACACGTTTTATAGACTATATGTCAAAATTTAATATTTTATTAAAACAATAATAATTAAAATAAATTAATTAAAAATATATAAAAATATTAAAAATTAGTATAAAATCGACATTTTATGCTAATTTTTTATTATAATTTTATTTTTTATTTTATTTAATATTAATTTGGGTATAATTATGAAAAAAATTAAAATAAAAAAATCTCAACTGTTAATTTATTTTTTTATATTGATAATGTTTTTAGTTTTATCAAATGCTAAGATTGGTACAATATCTCCTTTTGGTTTTGGAGCTGTATTCGCATTAATGTGGACAGGATTTTACATGCCTTTAATTGTTGGAGAATATTTATTTGCTAATTTATTAACCATGGATAAATTGGCAGATTTATATTGCGCTATAGGTACAGTATTTATTTTAATAATTGCTTATATAATACATAAAAAAGTTAAAAAACCTATGAATGTTGTATTAGTAGGTGTTTATGCATTATTAAGCCAAATTGTTAGTTTGTATTATATATTTAATATTGGAAGCATATTAGATATGATTACATACATTGCAATAGGTTTAATATTTTTATATGTTTGCATTTGCATTTTTCAACTGTTAGTGTTAAGAGGTTGGACATATAAATTAACATTAGATGAAACTATCAGTCTTGTTGTATTCATAATTGCACTTACTTTTGGAGTTGCAAATCTTTATATATTTGAAATAGCAGTATATAAATTTCTTGCAGTTTTTACTATATTATTTTGTATTTCAATTAATAAAAAGCAATTTTCATTAATAGCTGCTATATCTATAGGATTGGGTGTATCTATTGTAAATTCATCTTTATCATATATTGGAGAATTAGCAATTATAGCTTTAATGGCAAATATATTTCATGCTCCACATAGGTGGAAATTTTGTATAACTGCTTTAATAGGAGATGTTGCTTTACAATTATATTTTTTAGGAGTGCAAGTTGATGTAATATATTCAATATTGCCAACTCTTTTAGCTATTTCATTATTTTTATTAATACCATCTAAATTCCTTTTAAAAATTATGGATAAATATGAAATAAATAATGCTGAATTGAGTGTAAAAAATATAATTAATTCTACTAGAAAAAATTTAAAAAGAAGAATGAGTGAATTAAGCAATGTTTTTTCTCAAATGGAGCAAATTCACATGCAATTAATAAAAAAAGAGCTAAATCATGCTCAAATTGTAGAAATGTTAAGCAATGAATTAGGAAAAGAAGTTTGTAGTGAATGTAAACATAAAAATAGTTGTTATAAAGGGCTTGGAGTAGAAGGTGTGCCTTATGTAAATAAGATGTTAGATATTGCTTTAAAAAAAGGGAAAATCAGCATATTAGATTTGCCTTCAATGTTGGCTCAAAAATGTGGAGTTGTAAATTTAGTTATAGGTAAAATTAATCAATATGTATCACAATATAAAAACTATGAAAATATGTCTAAAGAAACAAATAATGTAAAATTTTTATTGGCAGAGCAAATGGGAGCTATTTCACATTTATTATTAGACTTAGGGGAAGAGATGGATAGAAATATCGTTTTTGAAAATGATATGGAATCCAAAATATTGAATAGAATGTTGGCTCAAAATATTGTGTGTAGTGAAATTTTAATATATTCAGAAAAATCTAATGATAGTTCAGTTGTTGCTATAATAAAAGGTGAGAACGCCTATAACCCCTCTATTGAAAAAATTGTGAGTGGAGTGCTAAATATACCTATGAAAGTGCTAAGTGTAGAGCCCACAGATGTTAGTGAGTATTTTTCTGTTACATTATCTCGTTCATGCAAAAGAGATATAGTTTTTGGCATTGGGAGTAGAACCAAAACAGGCTCATCAAGTTCAGGGGATAGTCATAGCTTATTAAGACTTGGCAACAATAAATATTTATTAGCATTATGTGATGGAATGGGAAGTGGAGAAAATGCTAGAAAAATGAGTGCTTTAACTATTGGGTTGGTAGAAAATTTTTATAAAGCAGGATTTGATGATAACTTTATATTGGAAAATATAAATAAATTAATATCTATTAATAATCAAGAAAGTTTTTCAACTTTAGACTTGTGTATAATAGATTTAACTAAAGAGATAATTGATTTTATTAAAATTGGTGCAACATACGGAATAATCAAACGAGAAAAAGAAGTGGAAAAAGTGGAAAATGGCACACTTCCTCTTGGAGTTCTAAGTGAAATTAAACCAACTATAAGTCATTTTGCAATAAATTCAAAAGATATGATTGTTATGGTTACAGATGGAATAACTGATGCTTTTAAAACTTACGAAGAATTTGCTGAATTTGTAAATGCTATTGTTAGTACAAATCCGCAGGTTGTGGCACAAACAATATTAGATGAAGCGATTAGCAGGAATAATATGATAGCACAAGATGATATGACAGTGCTTGTAGCGAGAACATTTTTAAAAGGCTAATATTTGATATATTCTATTTCTAACTGAAGATGTACATTATATTTTTCATATATTTTTAGCTTAATTAGTTCAATTAATGCTAATACATCTTTACAGCTAGCATTTCCTGTGTTAACAATAAATCCGCTATGCAATGTTGATATTTGTGCTTGACCTATTTGAGTTCCTTTTAATCCAGCTTCCTCAATTAATTTTGCAGGAATAATATCAGTTCTTTTAAAAATACTTCCTGCATTAGGTAGATTTATAGGCTGACTATTTTTACGTTTTTTTAAATATTCAATACAGTTGTTTTGAGATTGTTTATTATTTTGATTAATTAAATTTAGTGTTGCGGCTAATATAATATAGTTGTTAGATTGAAATATACTAGAATGATAACAAAAGTTACACTCGTCTTTATTTAAATATTCAACTGTTTTATCATTTAATATTGTTACATTACCAATAAAATCGCTTATTTGGTTATTGTAAGCTCCAAAATTATTTACAATAGCTCCTCCTAATTGAATAGGTATACCAATTGTAAATTCAAGGCCTCCTAATTTAAGGCTAGAACTTTTTTGAATAATTGTAGATAAATCACAACCACTTGAAGCTAGTAACATATTATCTTTATGTTCAATTCTTTGTTCATCATATTTAATAATTGCTCCATTATAACCTAAATCATCAAATAAAAGATTGGATCCTCCTCCAATAATTTTATATTTCAAACTATGTTTTTGACATGTAAATATAGTGTCTAATAAAGAATCTATTGTATGGGCAAAGATAAAATATTTGGCATTTCCACCAATTTTAAATGTGCAGTGATTTTTAAGAGGTTCTTGTTTTAGAACTAAAATATTATTTATTTTTTTAAACATATATCCTTTTATTGTGTAAATATATTTGGAATAAAACTTTTATTTATAGCATTTTCCATAGAGCTATAAATTTCTTCAGTATATAAATTTATATGCTTTGTACTAAAAAGCCCAATATTTTTCAAATTGTATTGATTTGTATCATTCATTATATAATTTATAAAATCTAGCACTTGTGAAGTTGGCTTTATAACCCCTATATATTGAATTAGATCACTAAAGGTGTCTACAGGCTCAAATGTTGCAGATAAGCGCCCATTTTCTTGTAAATTTTTAACCCTATGTAAATCCCGTGCTGTGCCTAATAGTTTTATGTTATTGCTATTTACAAATTTTGAATAACATTCATAAGAAGTTAATATTTCTCCATTATTCACAGTTTGGTTATTTAATATTGGTAAAGCTGAATGAGATGAATTGTTAGCGGTAAATAATTCAAGTTCACTGTTTGAATTGTTTTTAGTAAAATAACAATATCCACTAGCTATATAAGGTATAGCCATAAGCTTTCCATTAAATTTTGCACTTTCTAAAAAATTTTCTCTAACATCATACTCTTGATCAAAACTTTGTAAATATGGAAGAACGATATTGGCAACTTGTTCACTAAATGAAATTAGATGAGGAGAAATTTTCTGTAAAGCAGATTCTAATTGTTCTGCATCTATATTTTTTACCATAAACAATACGGTTGGATTATTTTTTTCATAAGATAAACATATATTTTTCAAATAGTTATACCTATTGCTACTTCCACCTTCAAAACTTTCTATATGCCACCATTCATATACAGTTAATTCATTTTCATTACCTGATATTAACGGCAATGAATTAAATTTTTGCATACATACAAAACAACAGAAGGCTATAAAAAAAACAATTAAACATATATTAAAAAATTTTTTTAAATTGAACATACATATATTTATGAATAGAAAGATAAAAAAATTCTAGTTAAATACATATAAATAGATAAAAAGTTTAAAATATAATTTTAATAAAAAAATATTTTCAAAAAATATTTTATGTGATATAATAATTATATGATTTTATTAGAAGAAAAGATTAAAAATTTACCTACAAATCCTGGCGTGTATCTAATGAAAGATAAATATGGAAATGTAATATATGTAGGAAAGGCAAAAAATCTAAAAAAACGTGTAAGTCAATATTTTTTAAGAAAGCAAACTATTTTAAAAGTGCAGAATATGGTAAAAGACATTGTTGACTTTGATTTTTTTGTCGTAGCTACAGAATATGATGCTTTAGCCTTAGAAAGTAATTTAATAAAAAAATATCAACCTTTTTATAATATTTTATTAAAAGATGGAAAAGCTTTTGCATATATTAGAGTTAATTTGCATGAAGATTTTCCACGGTTTGAAATAACTAGAAAAATAAATACTAGAGATAAATATTTTGGACCTTATTTTGCTGGAGTTTCAGCTAAAGATATACTTGAAATAATAAATTATGCTTATCCTGTTAGGAAATGCAATCAAATAATTACAACTTCTGGCAAAGAAAAACGAGCTTGTTTGTATTATGAAATGCATTTATGTAGTGCTCCTTGTGCAAAAAAAATTAGTAAAGAAGAATATAGGAAAATAGTTAATTCTGCTATAAAGTTTTTGCGAGGAGATACAAAAGAGATTAGAGAAATATTGTTAAACAAAATGAAAGTGAGTGCTGAAGCAGAAAATTTTGAAACGGCATTAGCTTTGAGAGAAAAAATTAAAATGCTAGATAGACTAAAAGAAAAAGTTGTAATGCAACTAAGGCAGGAAATTGACCTGGATGTATTTAATATGTGCACTAATGGTGAGTTGAGTGCAATGTGCGTTGTAATTATAAGAGGGGGTAAAGTTCAAGGAATACAATCTTATGATATATTAAATTTTATAGAAAAAGATGAGGCTTACCAACAATTTTTAGTTCAATATTATTCAAGTCATATATATAACTGCGATGAAATTATTTTGCCAGAAGGAATAGAAGGGCTAGATGTAATAAAGCAATATATTGAAAGAAAATATAATAGAAAAGTTACAATATTTCAACCAGCAATAAAAACAGATAAAAGAAAAATCCTAGACATGGCAGAACAAAATGCAAGATTACATTTAGAAAAAAATATTGAAAGAACAAAAAAGAAATTAAATGTTTCTATTGGAGCTGTAAAACAACTTCAAAAAGAATTGGGATTAAAAAGAGAACCAAAACGAATAGAATGTTATGATATCTCTAATACTTTTGGTGAATATACAGTGGCTTCTATGTCTGTTTTAATAAACGGAGAGAAAGCTTTAACTCATTATAGAAAATTTAAAATTAAAGGAGTTAAGTTTATAGATGATTTTGCCAGCATGAAAGAAGTTCTTACAAGAAGAATGGTTGAATTAAAAAGTGATGATATAAGTTTTAGCAGTATGCCAGACTTAATTGTTATAGATGGCGGTAAAGGGCAATTATCAACTGCTGTAGAAGTTGTTCAGCAATTTAATTATCAAAATGATATTATAAGTTTAGCTAAACGATTAGAAGAAGTATTTGTTCCATATCAAAATAATTCAATAATGTTAAACAAGGGTAGTTATTCTTTACGACTTTTACAACTAGCTCGTGATGAAGCTCACAGATTTGCTATTACTTATAATAGACAATTACGAAGTAAAGGTATGTATAAAGGTGGATTAGAGAGTATTCGTGGAGTGGGCAATGTTACAAGAAAAATATTATTAAGTAAATTTAAAACTATTGAAAATATAAAAAATGCAAGTTTAGAAGATTTAGCTAATGTGAAAGGTGTTTCTAAAACAGTTGCTAAAAATATATATGACGCTTTTCACAAATAAATTTAATTAATAAAAATAAATTAAAATAACAAAAAATAAAATATTAATTAAATAAAATATTAAATTAACGCTAAAACCAGTTATTTTTAATAAAAAAAGAAAATTGTTTAATTTTCTTTTTATTTTTTAGAATATTTTAATATTAAATTAATAATTTTATCTAAATCATCGTTTATACAATTTAATTTTAAATGAGAAATTTCTTTATCGTTAAAATATAATATTAAAGTTTTTGTAACAGGTTTAAAAATTTTATCAGTAAAAGTTGATTTTATTTTATAACCAATAAATTTAGATATATCAACACAAGCATACCAATCTTCATAGGCTTTTATTACATAATTTTCATATAAAACATATTCTACTTTTATTAATGATTTTTTTACAGCTAATATTGCCCAAATTATGAAACATAAAATTGTTGTGAAAGCAATGCTAACAACTAACCAATGGTTGAAAGTTATAATAAAATTTACTAAAGATAGAATTAATGCAAATGTTAATATGCTTATTACTATAGAATTTGCTTTTCTGTATTTTTGAGCATCTACTTTGATAGAATAAATTTTTTTCCCTAATATAGGAGGAGCTTGATTTATATTTTTAGTGACAGAATGATTTTTTTTAATATCAATATCTTGTTTTATTAGATTGTTCTTTTTCATATTTCTCCTCACTATTATACATTAAATTTAAATACAACAATATCTCCATCTTGCATTACATAATCTTTTCCTGCACTTATAATTTTCCCTTTTGCTCTTGCATTATTATAATTCCCGGCTTCTATCAAATCGTCATATTTTACAATATCAGCTCTAATAAAACCTCTTTCAAAATCGCTATGAATTTTTCCTGCAGCTTGTGGTGCAAGTGTTCCTTTTTTTATTGTCCATGCTCGAACTTCTTTTTCGCCTGCTGTTAAGAAACTAATTAACCCTAAAAGTTTATAGCTCGCAACAATTAATTTGTCTAGTCCAGAATGAGTTATTCCAAGTTCTTGCATAAACAATTTTTTTTCGTCTTCTGGCAAGCTTACTAATTCTTCTTCTAATTTTGCACACAAACTAATCATTTCTGCGCCTTCGTTTTTAGCTAGTTGTTCTATTTTAGCTATATTTTCTTTTTGAAACTCATCAATATTATCATCTGTATTTGCTACATATATAATAGGTTTTGTTGTGATCAAGAAAAAACTATTTACAATTTTTTGTTCCTCTTCATCAAAATTTAAAATTCTTGCTGGTTTTTGTTCGCTAAGAGTTTTATAAATTTTATCTAGCAACTCTTTTTCTTTAATAGCAGTTGCATCTCCACCGTGTACCAATTTTTCCACTTTGCCCAATCTTTTTTCCACTGTATCTAAATCTGCTAATATTAACTCCATGTTAATAGTTTCAATATCTCTAATTGGGTCTACACTGCCATCAACATGTATTATATTATCATTTTTAAAGCATCTAACAACATGTAAAATTGCGTCAACTTCTTTAATGTGGCTTAAAAATTTATTTCCAAGACCAGCTCCTTCGCTAGCTCCTTTTACAAGTCCAGCAATATCAACAAACTCAATTTGTGCAGGTATTATTTTTTCAGTATTGTACATTTTAGCCAATACCTCAAGTCTTGGGTCAAATACATCAACTACTCCAACATTTGGTTCAATTGTACAAAAAGGATAGTTGGCACTCATGGCACCAGCTTTTGTGATTGCGTTAAATAAAGTACTTTTTCCAACATTTGGTAAACCTACAACACCTAATTTCATAATTCTCCTAACATAATATAATAAATATGTACATATATTAATATAAAATTTAAAATTAATCAAGGTTTTTTATGATTTTTATTTACATTCTTATAGGAATAGTGCAGGGAATAACTGAATTTTTACCTGTTTCTAGCAGTGGGCATATATTATTGTTAAGCGAAATTTTTAATATAAATTGTGATATTATATTTTTAAGTGTTGTTGCACATTTAGGAACTTTATTATCAGTTTTAATATGTATGAGGAAAAAGATTGTTGAATGTATAAAACACCCTTTTTGTTCTACTAATTTAAAATTATTATCCGCCACTCTTCCTAGTGTTATTATAGTGTTATTATTTAATAAACTTGTAGATAAACTATATTCAGTATATTTTTTGATAGCTGGATTTTTAATTACAGGAATAATTCTATTATTTGCGGATATGATAAAGCAAAAAAACGAACCACTTGGCTATAAACATTCAATTCTAATGGGCGTTATGCAAGGAATAGCAGTTTTGCCAGGAATTAGCAGATCAGGAAGTACAATGGCTGTGGGAATGATTGCAGGAGCAAACAAACAAGAAGTATGTGACTTCACATTTTTAATGAGTATTCCAATTATAATTGCCTCAGCAGTATTTGAAAGTTTTGAAATGTTTACAACAGGAGTTAACATTGAGATTGTTCCTTCAATTATTGTGTTTATAACATCTTTTATATTTGGTATACTGTCAATAAAATTAATGCTAAAAACATTGAAAAATAATAAGTTGTATTTATTTAGTTTGTATTTATTAATTATTTCAATAATAACAATATTTATAGTAATATAACTTATATAAAATATTATTAATTTAACATATAAATTTGACATATAATGTTTTTAATGTTAATATGTTATTAGGAGGAATTTATGGCGTTATCAGGAGATTATCATACTCATACAGTATATAGCAGACATAATCATGGAAAAGGAACAATTGAAGAAAATGTTAAAGCTGCTGTAGATAAGGGATTAAGTCAAATAGCTATAACTGATCATGGTTTTAATCAAATAATATATGGAGTAAGAAGAATTAATATCCCTAAAGTTAAAGAAGAAATTCAAAACGCTATAGAGCGTTATCCAATAGAGGTTTTATTAGGAGTGGAAGCTAATTTGATTTCTGCTAATGGAGATATAGATATTGTAGAAAGTGATTATGAAAGTTTAGATATTCTATTGTGTGGATATCATAAATTGGTTAAAACTCCAACTAAAAGAGATGGTTTTTTTATATTTAAAAATATATTAAGTGGAATTTTTCATATTACATCAAAGAGATTAAGAGAAAGAAATACAAATGCATATATCAATGCTATGAAAAAATATGATATAGATGTGATTACTCATCTTAACTATGGTTGTAAAGTTGATGTGGCAAAAGTAGCAAAAGTAGCAAAGGAAACAAACACATATATTGAATTAAATGGAAAACGATTAGGTATGACAGATGAAGAAATTCTTATTGCATATAAGGAAGGCGCAAAATTTATTATAAATAGTGATGCTCATGATCCAAAGCGTGTAGGAGATTGTCATAAAGGATTACAGGCAATTTTAAGATTAAGAATTCCAGAAAGTGCTGTAGTAAACTATAATAATGTTCCAACATTTAAAGCGGAAAAACGCAAAAATAAAGGTAAAAAATAATGCTAAAAAGTTTAGAACAAGATATTTTAAATAATATTTCTACAAATGCTTGCTGTTGTAATGCTTTTTTAAATGCAATAATTAGCATTACTAAAGAGCATATAGATGAAAATTGTTTAATTGTAAATTGTCCTTTATTTTTACAAGATAAATTTTGTTCAATGTTAAAACAAATTGCTCCAAATTTAACATTTACTCCTCACAATCAAGGCTTATTAATTCAAGGTAAAAGTTTGATTGAAATGTTAACAGATTTAGAAATTATAAATTTTAATAATGGAACAGTTGAATTAAATAATGATTATAGTGAAAATTTGTTAATAAATGAATGTTGTAAAATTAGTTATTTAAAGGGAGTTTTTTTGTGCGTAGGAAAACTTTATTATAATAATGATAGTTTGGCAAAATCTAATGGATACAATTTAGAATTGACTTTTAAAGATTATCAATTAGCTAATAATATATTAAAATTGATGAAAAGTTTAAATTTAAATTTAAAATTAACCAAAAGAGGACATAACATAGTGCTGTATTCAAAAGATAGTCAAATACTAGTAGAATTTTTAGTGAAGTTAGGTGCAGTTAATACTGCTTTTGAATTGCAAAATAATTTGGTTATAAGAGAAATTCGAAATGATGCAAATAGAAAGGGAAATTGTTTTGATGCTAATTTAAATAAAACTATTAATGCAAGTGTTGAGCAAGTAAAGGCTATAGATTATATAATAAATAACTATGGTTTAGATTATTTAAATGATAGTTTAAGAGAAATTGCTTTATTAAGGTTAGCTAATCCAGAAAGCACTCTTAGTGAACTTCAAAAATTATATAGCACCAATATTACTCGTGCTGGAATAAAATATAAATTGGACAAGATATTAGCTATTTACAAACAGATTAAAAAGTAATATAATACATTTGGAGGAATATATGGGAAATTTTGTGCACTTGCATGTACATTCAGAATATAGTTTGCTAGATGGTGCTTGCAAAATAAGCGACTTAGTAAAAAAAGCTAAAGAAATGGGTATGCCTGCAGTGGCGGTTACTGATCATGGAAATATGTATGGAGCTTTAAAGTTGTTTGACGCTTGTAAAGCTGCTGGAATAAAACCTATTTTTGGCTGTGAATTTTATGTGTGTGACGATTTAACAGTAAAACAGGGAAAAACAAAATTAAATCATTTAATTATATTAGTTAAAAATGAGCAAGGATATAAAAATATTTGTAAATTAAATAGTATTGCTTTTCGAGATGGTTTTTATTATAAACCAAGAATTGATTTAAAAACTTTAGAGCAATATCATGAAGGTTTAATATGTTTAAGCGCTTGTATTGCAGGAGATATACCTCAAGCTATTTTACATGATGACTTTGAAGAAGCTGAAAGGCTTGTTGTTTGGTTTAAAAAAGTGTTTGGAGATGATTTTTACATTGAGCTCCAAAATCATGGTTTGGCAGAACAGTTGATAGTAAATCCATATTTGAAAGAGTATGCTAAGAAATATAATATTAAAACAGTAGTTACCAACGATGCTCATTATTTAAATCGTGAAGATGCGGAAATTCAAGATGTATTAATGTGTGTGCAAATGCAAAAAACTTTAGATGACCCTAATAGAATGAAATTTGAAAATGATGAATTTTATTTTAAATCATACGAAGAACTTGCTGAAAGATTTCCAGATGATTTAGACGCTCTTGAAAACACTTTAGAAGTAGCAGAAAAATGTAATTATAGTTTTACTTATGGGCATTATTTATTTCCAAAATATATACCTGAAGATGGTTCAACTCCTAAAGAATATTTATTAAAAATTGTAAATAAAGGTATAATAAAAAAATTTGGAGCACACACTCCTGAAATTGATAAAAGAATTGCAACAGAACTTGAAGTAATTGAACGTCAAGGGTTTATAGAATATTTTTTAATTGTGTGGGACTATATAAATGCGGCTAGAGAGATGGGGATATCTGTAGGGCCAGGAAGAGGAAGTGGTGCAGGAAGTTTAATAGCTTATACTATGGGCATTACAAATATTGATCCGCTTAGATATGATTTGATCTTTGAGCGTTTTTTGCATAGTGAAAGAGTAACTGCGCCAGATTTTGATATAGATTTTGAAGATGTTAGAAGAGAAGAAGTTATTGATTATGTTAAAAGAAAATATGGAGAAGATAGAATTGCAAGAATTATAACTTTTGGCACAATGGCAGCAAAAAATGCTATTAAAGATGTGGCAAGAGTTATGCGTGTGCCACTATCTAAGGCTGATAAAATTACAAAATTAATTCCTAAATTAAAACTTCCTATTTTGCCAAAATGTTTTGGATTTGACCCTAATGCCAAAGCAGATCAGGTGGTTCAAGAATTAGTAGATTTATATAATGAAGACGAAGAAATAAAAAAAGTTGTTGACATTGCTGTTAAACTTGAAAATTTCCCTCGTCAGTGTTCTACACATGCGTGTGGAGTGATTATTGGTGCAGATGTTTTAGACAAACATGTTCCTCTAGGAAGAAATGGTGATGATATAACTACCCAATATGAAGGGGTTGAGATGGAGCATTTAGGTCATTTAAAAATGGACTTTCTTGGACTTAGAAACTTAAATGATATTAAATCTTGCTTGGCTTATGTTAAGAAAAATCATGGAGTTGAAATAGATTTTGATAAAAGCAGTTATGATGATCCTAATGTATATAAATTGATTTCAACAGGAGATACAGAGGGTATTTTCCAAATAGAAAGTAAAGGTTTTCAAAGCTTCATGAAGGAATTGCAACCAACATGCCTAGAAGACATTATTGCCGCAGTGTCTCTTTATCGTCCAGGACCAATGGATAGTATTCCTAAATATGTGCATAATAAGCATAATCCTCAAGAAACTAAATACGACCATCCTATTTTGGAGCCTATATTAAAAGTTACCTATGGCTGTATAGTATACCAAGAGCAAGTTATGAAAATTTGTCAGGAGATGGGAGGCTTTACTTTAGGTCAAGCAGATATGATTAGGCGTGCGATGGGTAAGAAAAAACTTGAAGAAATGCAGAAAATGAAAGGCAAATTTATATATGGTGAACCAGCTCATGAAGAAAATGGTAAGCAAGTTGCTGAAATTGACGGAGCTTTAAAAAGAGGAGTGCCTTTAGATGTCGCTGAAAAAATTTGGCATGAAATGGAAGGTTTTGCTTCTTATGCCTTTAATAAATCTCATGCTGCAGCTTATTCAATGATAACTTATCAAACAGCTTATTTAAAAACATATTATTTACCAGAATTTATAACTTCAATTTTGAACAATAGAATTACAAATATTGATAAAATAAAATTTTATGTAGCTTATGCAAAAGAAAAGAAAATCGAAATTTTGCCTCCAGATATTAATGAAAGTGAAACATATTTTTCGTGTGACGGAAAAAGAATTAGATTTGGAATTGCAGCATTAAAAAACGTTGGAGTAAATGTTGTAGAAGAAATTATTGCAGAACGCAATAGAGGTGGAAAATATAAAGATTTGATGGACTTTGTAAATCGTGTAGATGGACAGGCTTTAAATAAAAGATGTATTGAAAGTTTAATTTTAGCAGGAGCTTTTGACTGTTTTAATAAAACTAGAAGTCAACTAATGAGTGTTTATACTACAGCAATTAATAGAGCTTTAGATGCAAAAAAACGAGCTATGAGCGGGCAGATAGATATGTTTGGAAGTTTGTTAGGTGAAAACGATGGAGTTGATGAACTAGAATATCCAAATATAGCTGAATATGCTCAAAAGCAAAAACTACAATTAGAAAAGTCTATTGCAGGAGTGTATTTATCTGGACACCCTCTTAATGATTATGTAGATAAGATTAAACAATTCACTTTAAATAGCTCAATGATTTCAAATGTTTCAGATGACGAAGATATGTTAAATGAACAGAATGAATTTGATGATAACAAAGTTCAAGAAGTTGGAGGATTTAAAGATGGAGATGCTGTTAGTTGTGGTGGAGTGTTAACTGAAATATCCTTAAAAATGACTAAAACAGGTCAAAGAATGGCAATTCTTACTTTGGAAGATATGTTGGGAAGTATTAATGTTGTTGTTTTCCCTAAAAACTATGAAAAATTTAAAGATTTATTAATGGAAGAGAATGTTGTAGCTATTAAAGGTAAAATGTCTTTAAAAGATGGAATGTTGCCTAGTGTAAATGCTGAAAACATTGAGCTTCTTAGTGAAGATAAGCAAAGTGAAATTTTAAATGATCATATAGAGAATGTTGAGATTCCTCAAAAAGTTTTAAGGTTATGTTTAATTTATGATGTGTCAAATAAAGCTTTGCATAATGAAGTTTGTCAATTAGTAAATCAGTATATTGGTAACAGTGAAATATATGTTAAAGATTTATCTACAGGAAATAAATATAAGTTACCACATAAAGTGGAAATACGACAATCATTGCAATATGAATTAGAAAGTTTGATAGGAAAAGATAATGTAATTATTGCATAAATTAATTATTTTACATTTAATCAAATACTAAAAATTTAATATTGTATAAAATGAAAAATTACAAATATTTAATTTTATTTATAAATATTTTAATTAAATTTTAAATAATATAAAAATTAATAAATATATTTAAATAAAATATAAAAATGAGGAAAATTCTTCCTCATTTTTATTTAAAATAATATTTTTTAATATTTTATTAAATTTAAAAATTTAATTTTCATAATTAATTTAATATTTTTTATTTAATTTTATTTTAATTTAAAATATTTTTTAAGGTTACAGTTTTAATTTTTGTTACTTCATTAAATGTGCTTAATACACCCTCAGTTCCAATACCGCTAAACTTATATCCTCCAAATGGCATCTCAAAACTTCTAAAGAAGCTTGAGCCATTAATAACAGTTCCGCCACATTCTAATTGTTTTACAACATTGAAAGCTGTTTTTATATTATTTGTAAATACACAACCACATAATCCATAATTAGAAGAGTTTGCAATATTTATAGCTTCTTTTACAGTGCTAAAAGGAATGATTGATACAACAGGTCCAAAAATCTCTTCATCTGTTGCCACATCAGCATCTTTTGGAATGTTTGTTATAATAGTTGGCTCAATAAAGGCTTTTTTACGTTTTCCTCCATATACAATTTTTCCTCCTTGTTGGACAGCTCTTTTTATTTGCTCTTCAACAACTTTTGCTGCAACTTCAGTAACTAAACAGCTGATTTCTGTAGTTTTTTTAGTAGGGTCTCCAACAACAAGTTTATTTAGTCTAGCTTTTGCTTTAGATATAAATTTGTCTACCACATCTTTTTGTATTAAAAAGCGTTTTGAAGCACAACAAACTTGACCATTATTATACATTCTTCCCCAAATCATTTCTTCAACAGCCAAGTCTAGATCTGCATCATTTAATACAATAAAAGCATCATTTCCACCAAGTTCTAATGATATATGAGCAAGGTGAGATGCTGCATTCATATATGTTTTAACTCCCACAGCAGTACTTCCTGTAAAAGTGATTTTATGTACAAGAGGGTGTGAAGCAAGAGCATTACCAGCTTTTGCGCCTTCTCCAGTTACAATATGAATAACATTTTTTGGTATTCCGGCAAGATGTAATAAAGATACTAATTTTATTAAAGTTAAAGGATTTTGATGAGGTGGTTTTACTACAACAGTATTTCCTGCAAGTAAGCTAGGAGCAATTTTTTGATCAAACAAATCACAAGGGAAATTAAAAGGGATAATTGCACCCACAACACCAACAGGCTCTCTAAGAGTGAATTGCAATGTTTTATCATTTCCAGATTCTTGTCCAAATGGAATAACCTCTCCATATAAATGTTTAGCTCTTTCCATAAAGCCTTCAAATCCTATTCTAATATTACCTATTTCTGCAATAGCTTGAGTAATAGGTTTGCCTGTTTCAGTACATAAAGTCATTGCAAGGTCTTGTTTGTTTTCATCTACTAAATCCAAAAACTTTTTTAATATTTCAACTTTTTTTACAACTGAAACTTCTGCCCATGAAGGAAGAGCTTTGTTTGCCGCTTTAACAGCGGTGTCCACATCTTTTTCAGTAGCGTTTGGAACAGTATCTATTACTTTTCCTGTATAAGGATTTATTATTTCCATGGTTGACTTGTCTGATGCGTCAACTTCTTTTCCATTAATTATCATTTTCATAATCTTTTCTCCTTACTTTGAAAATGCTGTGAAAGACAACATTAATCCACCACAGGTATTTCTACCATCTTGTTCATACCCATATTCTCCAAAAGTAAATTCCATAATAAATGGGGTGTCTCCAACAGCATTTTTAATTGCTTCATAAACTTCATTTATTCTAGAGTCAATTCCAGCACGGCGTCCACCACAGTGAACTAAATGATAAAATGCAGGTTGTTTGTCTAGTTTTTTATTTAATATTTTTAAAGTTTCTTCCACACTTGAAATAAGTTCATCTACACTTGCTTCCATTCTAATTATGCAAGTTCCAACAGCTAACTTATTTCCAATATTCATGCTATAGTCTTTATTTCCATTCATAGGGTGACGAATTGCAACAAGATCTCCAAGACGATCCTTAACTCCTAAAGGACTAGTAATTGTTGCAGAAAGTAAATCTCCTCCCATTAACTTTTTAGGATTTAATCCACGCCATTTAGCATATACTTTAAGTGCTGGTTTATGATCTATTTCCACTAAGGTTCTATTATTATCAACTTTAGTAATAATTCCCATGTCATTAGTTTCTTTATATGCTCCTGTAAATACATTTGCAAATTTTGCATCTGTATATATAAATGCAACAGCAGCTCCTTCTGTAACAATTGTATTATTCGCATACAAGCACCAATTTCCAGATATAGTATTGTCAGCGCAAGAACCTCCAAACAAAGGAATTCTGCCCACAACATTTGTAATTCCTTTTAAATAATATTCTTCTTCTGTAGGGCTTCCAACCATATACATAATTTGAGGAAGACCTTCACAGCCAGAATCTTTTAAAGCCTTTTTAGCTAATTGTTCACCAAGAGCAATAGCATCTTCTTCTGGGCTTGATTTTTTCACACAAGCTACGCCAGCTTGAATGTTTCCTGTAATTGTCATAATTGCAACAAAGCCTTTGTCTCCAGAAATAAATCCATCAGGAATCATTACACCTGTAAAACTTGTGTTTCCTATAATAGGGCAATCATAATATTTGCTAATACCAGCTATTACTTTTTTCACATCATAATCACAGCTTGTATAAGCAAATACTAATTTTGCAGTTTTGGCATTACCTGCCATCTCGGCTGCTTCCAATCCAGCAAGAGTGGGATTTGGATTAGTACTATAGCCATTAAATGCTTTCATATATTATACCTCCATTGATTATATGATAATATAATTTTATCATATTAAATAGGAATGTCAAAAAGATTTTTACAAATTTTTACAAACTTTTATAAAAAAGAAATTAATCTCTTATTTGTAAATACAATGTTATTTAATTTGACAAATTATATAATAACTGATATTCTTTTAAATAAAATAAAAACAAAAGAGAGTAAATCTTATGATAAGAGTGTTGCATTTATTGCCAGGTATAACTAGTATATTTGGAGATTTTAATGTGGTTATGAATTATTATTCTCATATAGATAGAAATGAGATTCAATTTGATTTTGGTTATATAAAAGATACAGAACCAAATAATAAAAAAGAGATTGAATCTTTAGGTGGAGAATTTTTCAAACTAACAAAACCCTCAATATTAAAGGGAGAGGGGCAGTTTGTATTAGAATTGAAAAACATTTTAAAATCTAAAAAATATGATATTGTCCACTTACACATGCCTATTTTTCATAGATTTGTAAAAAAAGCTATTAAAGATTTTAATGTGAAGCTAATTGTACATTCTCATAATATAAGACTTTCAAATACAGCGTTAAAACGTTTGCGTAATAGAATTTTAACTATTGGATTAAATAAAAATCTAGATTACAGATTTGCTTGTTCTAAAATGGCAGGGAAGAAAATTTTTGGTAAAAGTTTTTTAAATAACAGCAAAGATATTGTATTAAAAAATGCAATCAACTTTGATAAATTTACCTTTAATGAGCAGTGTAGAAAAGAGGTTAGAGAAAAATTAGGGTTAAATGATAATGAAATTGCTATATGTCATGTAGGTAGATTTGTAAAAGAAAAAAATCACAAATTTTTAATAAATTTATTTAACGAAATGGTTAAACAAAATGAAAATATGAAATTATATTTAATTGGTAAAGGCGAATTGCTAGATAAAGTAAAACAACAAGTTAAAAATATGAATCTAGACGATAAAGTAATATTTATGGGTAGTAGAGGAGATGTTGCAACTTTATTAAACGGAATGGACATGTTTATTCTTCCTTCAAAATTTGAAGGTTTTGGAATAGCTTTACTAGAAGCTCAAATTTCTGGATTAATATGTTTTGCTCCATCTAATATTCCAGAAGAAATTGTTATAACAAATAATATTCATCTTTTTAGTTTGAAAACATCTTATGATGTATTGGCTCAACAAATATTTCAAAAATATAATGCCTTTAATAGAAAGCCAGAAGATATGTCAGGAAGCGAATATAATATAAATAACGCTTCAAATAAATTGTTAAACATTTACAAGGAGATTATAAATGCTTAAAAACTTACATTTGAAGGAGATTTATAAAAAATATAATTTATATATTAATTGTTGTATTATATTTTTGTTGCTAACTTTATCAATATTTATTCCATACTTAAATATTATAACTTTAATATATTCAGTGTTTTGTATATGCTTTTATTGGCAAGATGGATTAGCTTATTTAATATTTTTATTGCCATTAAAAAATATATATGTGGTTGGTGGTAAAGAAGTTTTTGCTATTTGTATATTAGCATATTTTATATTAATGTTTATTAAATTTTGTATTGAAAAAAGATTTAAAGAAAAACAAAATATTTTTATAATGATTTTATGTGGAGTATTTTTAATATATTTATTGCTACCAAGAATTACTTTTGCTTTAGAAGAAATTGCTAGAGTATGTATAATTATAGCGATACTAGCAATCGCTTATATTTTTAAAGATAAAATTAATTTTAAAAGTGCAATAAAGGCCTTTTTTATTGGAGTGATTTTAGCTTCTTTATTGGGCTTGTTAAAACCATATATCACGAAATTAAATGAATTGGTACAGACTGATTTTCAATATGAAGGATTTGAAAGATTTTGTGGTTTAGATAGAAATCCAAATTTCTATATTACTATATTAATAGTATCTTTTTCAGGAATGTTATATCTATATCTTAATAAAGATATTTCAAAATATAGTATATGTGTAAGTTTTGTTTTAACAAATCTTTTTGTGTTATTATCATTATCTAAGTCTGGAATATTAGCTATTGCAATTATATTAATATTATGGTTAATAACAATATGTATAAACCCTAGTAAAGAAAGATGGATTATATTTTTTATTTCAATTGCTCTTTCAGTATTAGTATATGTCATAAATTTTGAAAGATTTCAATCATTATTTAGTAGATTTTTTATTAAAGTTGATGATAATAATTATGGTGGAGGCTTTTCGTCGAGTGGAAGTTTAGCAGAAAGCCTTACAACAGGTAGGACAGAACTGTGGAAAATGGGTTTGCAATATTTTATAGATCACCCTATAAGATTTTTATTTGGAACAGGTACAAGTGCTAGCGGAAGAAGTACTATGTTGCCACAAGATTGCCATAATACTTTTCTTCAAATTATATACAAGATAGGGATAGTAGGACTTTTAATATATTTAATTGTTTTTATAGCGTTTATGTGGTATTATATTAAAAATAATAAGTTAAAGTTTTATTATTTTATTCCAGGGGCTATGCTTGTTTGGCAAATAATGTTTTTAGATTATTTTTCATTAGTAACTTTAGGATTTTTAATAATTGTAGCATGTGTTCCTATTGTGTTAAGCGAAAAGAAATCTAATGAAGAAAAAAATAAAAAAGAGGGTTTTAATGATATCAATAATTATTCCGGTGTATAATGTAGAAAATTATTTGCCTAAATGTATAGATAGCCTTTTAAATCAAAGCTATAAAGATTTAGAAATAATTTTAATAAATGATGGAAGTGTAGATAACTCTGGTAAAATTTGCGATGAATATGCAAATATTGACAGTAGAGTAAAGGTTGTACATCAAGCAAATTCTGGAGTATCTGTAGCTAGAAATGTTGGTATGCGTGAAGCAAAAGGAGAATGGATAACATTTATAGATAGCGATGACTATGTAAACAACAACTTTTCTACACTATGTGAAAATTTAAAAAATTTAGATAGCGATTTAATAATATCTCCTTTAAATAAAATAAATAATGAAAATGAAATAATAGATATAAATATGGATAACAATTCTTTTCATAACATTATTAGAAATAGTAAATTAAATATATCTTCATGTTGGTCTAAATTTTATAAAAAAGAAATAGCTTTAACTACACAGTTTTTGCCTAGTGCAACTATTGCTGAAGATAAAGAATTTGTGATAAAAGTTTTAATAAATTCTAAAAAAATAACAATTATAGACAAGCCTTTTTACGAATATGTAAATAGAGAGAATTCAGCAATGAATGATAAAGCGGCTAGATTTATACAAAAGCTGATATTTTCTACAGATAAAATTTTTGAAGACATTAGGTTGTTAAATTGTGATGAAAAAATCAAACAAGACATTATAGAAGAATTTTCATCTAATTTGTTTGGAATATTTAGATTTTATCCTAAATGTTTAAAACAAGATAAAAAATTAATAAAAAATTTAATAAAAGATAAATTATACTTATTTAAATACACAAAAGTGAAAAGTAAAAAAATCACTTTAAAATGTATGCGGATTTTTGGAATAAGTTTTACAGCTTGGCTATTAAATATTTTAAGGAAAATGAAAATTGTGGAGTAACTTTAGGAGAAAAAAATTATGGTTTTACTAAAAATGTTTAAAATTTTTAAAAATATATTTTTATCTATTGGAAGAAAATCTCCTATTGTATTATCGTCTAATGAAACTTTAGACTATATTTTAAATAATAAAGTAAGTGTTGGAAGATATGGAGATGGAGAACTTAATATTATGCTTGGGAATAATATAAAATTTCAAGAATTTAATAATGATTTATCAAAAAGGCTTATGGATATAAAGAGTTCAGATAAATTTTTAGTTTGTATTCCAGATGTATTTGATAAAAAAAGGTTTAATAAAAAATATTTAACAGATCAAGAGTTTAAATATTGGAAGAAAAATAAATTGTTATTTAGTTATGCTTGGAAAAAATATTTTAATAAACAGATGTTATTAGGAGATGCAAATATTTCTAGATTTTATATAAGATATAGAAATAAGTCTGGAGTAGAAGAATATATAAATAAGCTGAAAAAAATATGGAATGATAAAAACTTGATAATAGTTGAGGGAATATCTTCAAAAGTTGGATGTGGGAACAATTTATTAGACAATGCTAAATCTATTAGAAGAATAGTTTGTCCAAACAAAAATGCTTTTAATAAATATGATCAAATTTTAAAGGCGGTTAAGGATAATTATAAAATTGGAGACTTAGTGTTAATTGCGCTTGGACCTACAGCTACAGTATTGGCGTATGATTTAAGTCGTGAAAATATTCAAGCATTAGATTTAGGGCATTTTGATATTGAATATGAATGGTTTTTATCTAAGACTACAGAGAAAATTTCGATAAAAAATAAAAATGTTAATGAATGTAACAGTGTTGGAGATGAAGATTTTATTAGCAAAAATTACGCTAATCAAATAATAGCAAATTTAAATAATTAATATATATTAAATTAAAAATATTGAGGTGTGTATGAAGAAAATAATGTTAATTTTTGGAACAAGACCTGAGGCTATTAAAATGTGTCCTTTAGTTAATGAATTAAAATCTAGAAAAAATTTTAACACAGTTGTATGTGTTACAGGGCAACATAGAGAGATGTTGCAACAAGTGTTAAAAGTATTTAAGGTTGTTCCAGATTATAATTTAAATATTATGAAGGAAAATCAGACTTTATTTGACGTTACAAATGGAATATTATTAAATTTAAAATCAGTATTAGAAAAAGAAAAGCCAGACATAGTTTTAGTTCATGGAGATACTACTACCACATTTGCTTCTGCACTTGCTTGCTATTATTTACAAATTCCTGTTGGACATGTGGAAGCTGGATTAAGAACAAATAATATATATTCTCCTTTTCCTGAAGAATTTAATCGTCAAGCAGTATCTATAATAAGTAAATTTAATTTTGCTCCAACTCAAAAAGCAAAAGAAAATTTGCTAAAAGAAGGAAAGGATAATTCTTCAATTTATGTTACAGGCAATACAGCAATAGATGCTTTAAAAACCACAGTTACAAATAATTATTCTAATAAGTATCTAGATTGGGCTAGTGGAAGTAAACTAATTATGTTAACTGCGCATAGGCGGGAAAATTTAGGAAAGCCAATGGAGAATATTTTTAGAGCAATAAAACAAATTGTAGAAGAGTTTAAAGATGTGAAAATTATATATCCAATTCACATGAATCCAGCTATTAGGAGTATAGCAAATAATATTTTAGGAGATGAGGATAGAGTTAAAATTATTGAACCATTAGATGTTATAGATTTTCATAATTTTATGGCTAAAAGCTATATGATATTAACAGATAGTGGAGGAATTCAAGAAGAGGCTCCTGCATTAGGAAAGCCTGTATTAGTAATGAGAGATACAACTGAACGCCCAGAAGGAGTTGAAGCTGGAACTTTAAAATTGGTTGGAACAGATTATCAAACTATTTATAATAATTTTAAATTGTTATTAGAAGATGAAAAAGAATATAAAAAAATGAGTACTGCAAATAATCCTTATGGAGATGGTTTTGCTTGTAAAAGAATTGCAGATGTTTTAGAAAAATCATTATAAATTGTAAACTAAGTTTATACAATTAGAATTATTATATTTTATATGAATATTTCAAATGTATTTAAATAAAAAGAGAGGAGCAGATGAAAAAAGTTTTAGTAGGTAGCCCTATTAGGCAAAAAAACAATATTTTAAAAGAATTTCTATTATCTTTAGATGAATTTTATAAAGATGGTTTAGAAGTAGATTATTACTTTGTTGATGATAATACAGATATTAAATCAAGCGATTTATTAAAAAATTTTGCAGATAATCATAATGTGATATTAAAAAAGGCAGAAGATTTATATAAATTTGAGGAAGAAGAATATATATGCAATAATATATCTCATTTTTGGAAAAAAGATTTAATTAAAAAGATAGCATTTTTTAAAGACAGTATTATTGATTATGCGAATGAAAAAGGATATGACTATTTGTTTTTAATTGACTCAGATATAGTTTTGAATAAACAAACAGTATTGCATTTAATTTCTAGAAATGTGGATATTATATCAAATGTGTTTTGGTCTCAATGGAATATAAACTATGCGTTAGAACCTCAAGTATGGTTACAAGATGAATTTAATTGTTTTATTAGAGACTGGGATAAAGATATTAGTGATGGAGAAAAATGGCAAAAAAAAGTTGATTTTTTTGCAAAATTAAGAGTTCCAGGAATTTACGAAGTGGGAGGTTTAGGAGCGTGTACATTAATATCTAAAAATGCTATTGAGAAAGGGGCAAGATTTAAATTGATAGAAAATCTTTCTTTTTGGGGAGAAGATAGGCATTTTTGCATTAGAGCGGGAGCTTTAGGTATAAAGTTATATGTAGATACCGTTTATCCAGCATATCATATTTATAGGGAAGAATATTTAAATAGAGTGGAAGAGTTTAAGAAAGATGGATTTAAATTTGATATGTGTCAAACTTATGGTAAGAATTCATCAAAGGGAAATACAATAAAAAAGCTATTTATTAAAGCTTTTAAAAAATTTAAAAATATGTATAAATTGCATATAATAAATAAAAATGGTAAAAAAAGAGTTTTGGGAAATAATGAAATAGTTCTTTCCATGGTAGTGCATAATGAAGAAGGAAGATATTTAGAGAAAGTGTTAAAAAGTGTTGAATCTGTTATAGATAAGGCGGTTATAATAGATGATGCATCAACCGATAATACTGTTAAAATTTGTGAAGAATGTTTAAAAAATATTCCTCATAAAATTATTAAAAATAAAAAGTCGTTGTTTAATAAAGAATATAAATTAAGAAAGCTTCAGTGGAAAGAAACTACTAAATTAAATCCGGGCTGGATACTTAGTCTAGATGCAGATGAAGTGTTGGAAGATGGTTTCGCGGATAAGATTAAATATTATATTGGAATTAATAATGTTGATGTCTTAAATTTTAAACTTTACGACATGTGGAATGAAACTCAATATAGAGAAGATGATTTATGGAAAGCTCATGAAAATTATATGAATATAATGATTAGATTCTTGCCTAAATTCAAATATAAATTTAAGCATACTAATCAGCATTGTGGAAGACTTCCTAAAAACTTAAACAGATTGGCTAATGTGAATGTTGATATTAAAATAAAGCATTATGGCTGGGCTAGAGAAGAAGATAGAAAAAGAAAATTTAAAAGATATATGGAACTAGATGGAGATGGTAAGTTTGGGAATTTAGATCAATATAAATCAATATTAGATGAAAATCCAAATTTAAAAAATTTTGAATAGTAATGGAGAATAAGAGTAGAAAAGATATATTAATTAGAAATACAAAATTTGGGGCTATAAAAACTATAGTTCAGTATTTTTTACAATTTGTTTTAAGAACTGTTCTTATTTATACTTTAGGAAGCTCTTACATAGGTTTAAATGGATTATTTTCAAATATAATAGGCTGTTTGAGTATTGTAGAATTAGGGCTTGGTTCTGCTATTGTATTTTCAATGTATAAACCTATTGCAGAAAATGATGTGGAAAAAGTAAAATCTTTGAATTATTTATATAAAAAAATTTATAGGATATTGGCAGTTATTATTACATGTTTAGGAATTGCTATTTTGCCTTTCTTAAGATTTATGATAGAGGGAGATGTCCCTGCTGATGTAAATATTTATATTATATATTTATTAACATTGCTAAATACTATCTTAGGATATATATGGGCAGATAAAAGATCCCTTTTATATGCTTATCAAAGAAGTGATATAGAAAGTAAAGTAGGAATAATTCAGTCTATTTTACTATATGGAGTACAAATAATTATTTTATTAACAACACATAATTATCATGCATTTATATCTTGCATGCCAATATTTACAATTTTTGAAAATTTAATATTATCTAAACAAGTTGAAAAGGTGTGTCCAAATCTAAAAGGTAAAGCTATTCCTGTAGATAAAGAAATTAGTAAAGAACTTAAAAAAAATGTAATAGGCTCTAGTATGCAACAAATAGGTGGAGTATTTGTTATATCTACTGACAATATAATTATATCGGCTATGTTAGGTTTGGCTATTTTAGGGGCTTATACAAACTATGCTACTATTATATCTGCTATTACTACATGTATAGCATTAATTACAACAAATGCTAGAAGCGTTTTAGGGAATATGATTGCATCTGAGAATACAGAATATGTGTATAAAAGATATAATACATTAAACTTTGCTATGTATTGGATTGCTGGATTTTGTTCTATATCTTTATTATGTTTATTAAATCCTTTTATTTATATTTGGACAAATGGAAATTTAGAATATTTATTATCTCTTCCAATTATAATAATATTAGTATTAAACTTTTTTATATCAAACACATTGTCTATTACAAGTAACTGTACCTTTTCAGCAGGACTTATGTGGCAAAATAAATGGAAAACTATTGTTCAGGGGATAGTAAATATTATAACTTCAATAATTTTTGTAAAATTGTGGGGTCTTATAGGAGTGTTTTTAGGAACTTTAGCAAGTTATATAGTTGCTCCATTGTGGATGGATTCATTTGTGTTGTTTAAATATTATTTTAAAAAGAGTAGTAAAATTTATTGGTTAAAATATGTAGTGTTTGCTGTAGTTACATTTATAGCTGGATTAATAACATATATGTTGTGTGCATTATTGCCTGAAGGGATTCTATGGTTTATAATAAAGGGAATAATTTGCTTAGTTGTTCCTAACCTTATATATTTATTAGTATATTTTAAAGCTAAAGAATTTAAAGAATGTTTAGAATGGGTAAAAAGTTTATTAAAAAATTTTAAACGAAAAAAAATTAAAAATGAAGATTAATAATTTTCAATGTTATACTTGTATTATTTTTATTTAACATATTATATCTAAATAATTGCATAAATAAACCTAATTGACAAATTATTATTTTTAGTGTATTATAAATGTATGACAAGTGGAACTTTTTTACTATTGTATGTATGTTTTATTTTCTTTCTTTTGCCTAAAATGTTGTAAAAGAACAATTTTTGAAATCTGTCAATTAAATGGCAGATTTTTTATTTTTTAATTATAATAAATATCAAATATGTTAATTAATGATTTTTTTATTGAAAAAATATGGTTTATATGGTATAATAATAACATGCTAAAATCAATTCTTAATTTACCAATATTTGAAATTTTAAATAAAGACATATATAACCCATCTCATGCTTACTTGTTTTATGGGGAAGATGAATTATTTAATATAGAGTTTGCAAAAGTGTTTATTGCTTCAATTTTTTGTGGTAAACCAGCCTGTTTTCAATGTGAAAGTTGTAGGAGAATAGAGTTGAATAGAAATCCAGATTTACTTATAATAGATAAATCTAATTTGCAGGTTGCGGATATTGAAAGTATAATAGAAAATATTCAATTAAAACCTATGATTTATGACTATAAAATAGTTTTTATTACAAATGCAGAGGGGATAAATGATTCAGCTCAAAATAAATTATTGAAAACTCTTGAAGAACCAAATCCTCATGTAATATTTGTTTTAACTTGTACAAATTTTGATAAATTATTGCCAACAATTAAGAGTAGACTAAATAAACACTATTTACCCACAATCAATTTAGATCTTATTGCTAATGATTTAAAGTTGCAAGGAATAAATATTGATAAATTTTCACATTGTGATATTACTTTAACAGATGCAATAAAATATTCTTCAACAGATAATAATGAGTTGATTTATACAATAGAGCATTGTATGTACAACTTAAAATCTAGCAAAGATATTCCTCAAATTGTAGGTAATTTAAAAATAGCGCCAGAACAAAGAAAAGAGTTTTTAAAATTGTTATTAAAAATGACAGACTGTTCATTAACTGGTAAAGTGTGGATTTTTGATCCAAAACTTATTGAATATATTCGATCAATGTACAGTTTAAAAGTTTTAATAAAAATGATGAAATTAATTGATAAGGCATATAACATGGTAGAATCTAACGTTAATTTTAATTATGTTATGGATAAATTATTTTATGATATATTAAAGGAGAAGTATTTATGCAAGTAGGATTAGTTTTTAATGAAAATCCAAAAATATTGTATTATACAACTGATAAAAATTTTAAATTAAAAACTAATATAGTTGTAAATACAGCCAGAGGTTTGGAAGTTGGAACTGTTACAAAATATAAAGATGGTGAAGCTCCAGAAGAATTGAATTTTATTAGAGAAGCTACAGAGCAAGATTTGCAACAAGCTAAAGAAAATATTGTTAAAGCAAGAGATTTATTGCCTATAATTAAAGAAGAAGTAAATTTAGCTAATCTTGATATGAAAATATGCCTAATAGAATATACATTAGACAGGGAAAAAATTATAATAAATTATACTGCAGAAGGTAGAGTGGATTTTAGAAATGTTGTAAAAACATTGGCAACCAAGTTAAAATCTAGAATAGAAATGCATCAAATTGGAAGCAGAGACCAAGTTCAATGTATGGGGGCTATAGGGGTTTGTGGTAGAATATGTTGTTGCAAAGCTCATTTAAATGATTTTGATAAAGTTAGTATAAAGATGGCAAAAAATCAAGGATTGTCATTAAATCCAACGAAATTGAATGGAATGTGCGGTAAATTGCTTTGCTGTTTAAAATATGAAGATGATTTTTATCTTGAAATGCTAAATAAAATGCCTAAAGTAGGACAGTGTGTTTCTACTCCAGATGGAGAAGGAGAGGTAAAGTCTTTAGATATGTTACATGAGCAAATAGAAGTTATGTTTGTAAATGGAGAAGAAACTGAAAGAAAAATGTATCCATTAGAGCTTGTTAAATTTTCTACAATAAGGCGGAATAATGAATAATTTAACTTTAGAACATTTTGAGAATGGTATAACTATTTATCAAGATCAAAATTTATATAAATTTACAGCAGATGCTATAAAACTAGCGAAATTTTGTAAAATAAAAAGAACAGATAATGTTTTAGATATGTGTGCTGGTTGTGGAGTTGTTGGATTTTATGCGTATAGTTTAAATGAGTGTAATAAACTTTATTTTAATGATATACAAAAACCAATGTGCAATTTAATTAGAAAAAATATCAAATTAAATAATCTTGAAAATAAATGTGAAGTTATACAAAAAGATTTAAAAGATTTAACATTAGCAGATTTTGAAAAACCTTTAGATGTGATATTGTGTAATCCTCCATATTTTAAAGTAAATGGCAAAATTAAAGAAAATATATCTGTAGCTATGTGTAGACATGAGCTTACAACCAATTTGGAAGAGGTAATATGTAAAGCGAGCAAATTAATATCTAGTAAAGGTAAATTGTATATTATAATTCCTGCTGATAGATTTTGTGAATGTGTGATATTGTTTAATAAATATGGGTTTGAAGCTAAAAGGGTTGAGATAAGCTATTTTAAAGATGTTGCTACAGTATCTATTTTAGAAGGTGTTAAAAATGCAAAAAGTGGTGTGAAAATAAATATTAAAAAGGAAGGATTATGACAGAATTTATATCTGAATTATTTAGTAATATTTTTGGTAACAATGTTGTATTAGCTACAATAATTGTTTCAATGGTTCCTATAATGGAGTTGAAAGGTGGAATACCTTTTGGAATGAGTGAGGCTTTTTGGGGAGCTAATGCCTTAACACGATGGCAAGCCTTTATTTTTGCTTATATTGGTTGTTTTATTGTTACAATATTATTATATTTTTTATTTGTTCCAATAATGAAGTTTCTTAAGAAAACTAAAATCTTTAAAGGTTTGGCAGAGTATATAGATAATAGAGTGAAAAAGCAGTCCAAACAAATTGATGGCTCAAATCAAGAAAACTTAACACAAACACAAATTGAAAATGAAAATAAAAATGTATCAAAGAAAAGATTTTTTAAAGTGTTAGGAGTACTTATTTTTGTTGCTATTCCACTTCCTTTAACAGGTGTTTGGATGGGAACATGTATAGCTGTGATGTTAGATTTAAATTTCTGGGAAACGCTAGTGGCTGTAGGGGTTGGGAATTTAATAGCTGGATTAATTATTTCAACTATTTGCGTTATTTTCCCTCAATTTACACATATATTAATTTATATATTTTTAGTTTTAGTTTTAATAGTAGTAATTATTGAGATTATTCGAGCAATATTAAATAAAAAATCAGTAAAAAATAAATAAAAATAATAAAAAATATCTTTTTAGGCGTTTTCGCCTATTTTTTACATATATTTAAATATTTTTAATTTTTTATTTGCAAAATAATTAGATATTTCATAAATTATTTCTAACAATAAATTATTTATTTTTAAATAAATTATTTTGTAAGAATTTTTAATTTCGTAAGAATTTATTTCTTTAGATAAATTAGATAATATTTTAATTAATTCAAAGGGTGAATTTTTAATGCTTGTATTTTCAAAAAATATATCTTCGCTCGAATTTGTAGTGATTGATAAAATTTGTTTTGCATTGTTGAGCATGCTTAATATTTTATTTTGAAAAGATATAGACATATTAAATCCTTGGTTTTCTACCAAGCTGATTACATTATTTAATTTAGATAAAAATATTTCATTTTGAGGTGAAAAAGTTTTTTCATATTCTTTTTTCAAAATGTCATATTGTTTGTCTGTAAAAATATAATCTATTTCGTTCATATTGTTATATATGCTAAAATGAATATTTTAATTCCAAAAGGCAGTTTAACTATTAATTAGTAAAAATAACTGATTTTTAAATGGCAAAGTTATATTTATTATTATAATAATAAAATTGCTTAATTTATTTGATAAAAAACTTCTATTGTGTTAAAATAATTATGACAATATCATTGATATAAGGGGAACATATGATAAGGGTGAAAGCAAAAAATTTGTTGTTATACATAATGATTGCAATGGCAAGTTTATGTCTTTTTGCTTGTAAAGATGCAAAGATTGAGGTTGAAAGTATTGGTTTTACAGAACAATCAATTAATTTGTTGGTAGGAGAGGAGTATTCTCCTCAAATCAAAATTCTGCCAAGTTATGCTACAGATAGAAGTTATACATTGGTAAGTGAAGATGTTACTGTTTTGCGTGTAGAAGGAGGAACCATTATTGCTTTAAAGGCTGGAATGGGAATTAATTTAAAAGTTACAAGTAACGAAAATCCTAACATTAATGACATGATTTCTGTAAATGTATACAATGAAGCTCAAGAGCTTAATGTTCCTAATAATTTAACTTTTGATGGAGATAGATTTTTATTTGATGCTGTTGACAATGCTTCAAGTTATTGTTTAAAAATTAATGATCAAGAAATAAATATAGGAAATAATACTGAATATCCTTTTGAAAATTTAATTGAAAAATATAACGGAGAATTATATAACACTATTTTAAATATTAGCGTTAAAGCTGTAGGTGACGGAAGAATATATAAAGATTCATTATATAATGAAAGCGCACAATTTTTAAGAGTGGGTGAAATTAGTAATGCCTATATTACAAACGAACAGCTATATATTGAGGGAATGAAAAACATATCTAGTTATACAATTGAAGTGTATAGCAATAATTCTTTAGTTGAAAAAGATGTGATACAAAATTCTAATTTTAACAATGAAGTTGTAACTACAGATATATCTCGATTAACAGATAGTATAAATGGAGCTGAGTATACAATCAAAATTTGCACTAATACTGAAGGATTTAATGTGCCTGCAAATGTAGATGTTGTTGGGACAAGTGAATTTGTATTTGATTATCTTGTTTTAGGAAAAGTTCAAAATCCAACAATTAAAGACAATGTTTTAACTTGGGATTTTGTAAATAATGCTGATTTGTATGATGTTAAAGTGTATAGCAATGAAAGCAGCTTATATAAAGAATATTTATCAGTTAATAGCAATGCAGTAGTATTAGACTTTAGTTTAGCAGGAAAATATTATTTTAATGTTATTGCTAAATCTAATAAAGCTGTGAATGTTACGCAAGGTAAAGAATATTCAAATAATGCAGAATTTGAAATATTGCCTTCTCCAACAGCTTATGTTCAAAATAATGTGATTTCATGGAATTCTGTTGATAATGCAGAAGGATATTTAATAGATATTAAAAAAGATGGGAATATAATTATAAGTCAAAAATTTGTTCTTGGTACTAGTATTGATCAAGAATTTGATAGCGGAGATTATTCAATAAATATAATAGCTAGTGGAAATGGGGGAAATATTGTATCCTCTGCTAAAAGTGCTGATTTTGAATGGATAGTATTAAATTCTTTGTCAAATTTACATATATCTAATGAAAAATTATATTGGCAAGATAATGATATAAATTCTTTGAACAAATATCATTTAACATTTAATGTTAATCAAAGTGAAAATGTTGATATAACATTAACTAATTTTGATGATAGATATTCATATAATTCAGATTTAGAAATGTACTGCTATGATTTGTCTGGATATGATTTTGCTCCAAATTCATATACTATAACTTTGCAAAGTGTTGGTGAAGATAATATTTTAGACGCTGAATTAAACATGGCTACATTTGTTAAATTGGCAAACTCTTCTATTATTAGTTTAATAGATAAAGAGTTTTCTATTCTAGAAGTTGAAAGTGCTGTAAGATATGAAATAGGCATATATAATAGTGGAGATACACAATATTCTAATCCAATCATGTTAGAAGATGTGAGTGGAGGAAAGTTTATTTTAAATACTCAACTATTGGGAGCAGGCAAATATACAGCTAGAATATATGTATATGGCAATGATGCAAATATTTTTGATGCTGATAATGATGCAGTTGATACAACATTCATTTTTGAAAAATTATCAATCCCAGAGCTTGAATTGGATTCAACAGGAATGACTATTAAAGTTCAAAATGTTGAAAATGGGCAAGTTTATAAATTATATGAAAATGATTCAAGTGTTGAATTGCAAGATAATGCCTATAGTCTATCTTCTTTAACGCAAGGGGATTATATTTATTCTGCACAAGCGTTGGGAGATGGTTTGACAATATTAGATAGTGATAAAACAAGTGTAAACAATAGTATAAAAATAAAAAAATTATCTACTCCAACATTAGTTTTCAATAAAGATGAATTGCAATATACAGTAATGTGTGAAGATGAGGAGTATGTATTAGAATATGACTTTACTTTAAATGGAAGTGAAGTTCAAGTTAATAACAATATAGCAGATTGCTCTAGTTTAATGACTAATTCTGGTGAATACATTGCAAAAGTAACAGCTTTACCTATTGAAAGTGTAGAGTATGACTTAATAATTCAATCACAAACTTATGAATATAGCGTTGAGAAATTGAATGGAGAATGTAATGTAAGTGTTGTAAATGGTAAAATAATAATAACACCTATTGAAGAATTAGATAATGAAGATGAATATTCAGTGCAAGTTAGGGTTAAAAATGGAAGTGATGAATATTTAGATATAAATGATTTCCAATATTTAAATGGAAGATTTGAAAGGTTGTTGTATGATGAAAATTATAATATAGAAAATTTTGAAAATAGTGGAGGAGTTCAATTCTTTAATCAACCAGATACATATACTTTCTATACTACAATTATTAATACTACTAATCAATCTGTTGTTTCATCAAATTTAATACAATGTTTAAACACTTTAACAACATTAGATGCTGTTAGTAGCATATCTAGATCTTCTCAAAATATAATATTTAATAATATTGAAAATGCAACTAATTACATTGCTTGTATTACAATAGAAAATAATGAATATTACATAGATTTGCAAAATAACTTCACATTAAATGGAAGTATGGAAAATGTATTAGTTGTAACAGATTTAATACAGTTATTTGAAATCAATAGTGTGCCATACATTGAAGAAAAAGAATATAGCTTAAAGCTAATTAGTATAAATCAAGATACTAGTTATATTCCTAATAAAAATTCTTCAATATATACATTTGAATTTTTATCAACTCCTAATATTGAAGTTGTTGAAATAGATAATCAAAAATATTTATCTGTCAATAATGTGAATAATGCTACATTATATAATGCAGAATTTATACAAGGAGATATAAATAAAAATATTTGGCTAACACAAGCTGAAGGCGTAATACAATATAATTTAAGTCTTTTAACAGAATTTATGGCAGGAGATATCAATGTAATTGTAAAAGCAAGATGTTCAAATGGTAATTATTTTGATAGTAAAAATGCCAATATTAATATATCAAAACTAGCCAGCTCAAATATAACTATTTCAAATGGAATTTTAACTTGGCAATCTGTTGCGAATGTAAAGCAATATAATTTATATTATGTTAAAAATGGTGTTGAAAATAAAGTTGAATTATATGATGGAGTTGAAAACTTCATTATTGAAGATGGAGTATGTTCGTATGAGTTTGCTTTATTAGATGAAGGTGTAATTAATTTCTATTTAGAAAGCGTTAGTGTTTTACAATTGGAAGATAAATATTACATAAATTCTAATAAAAGCGAAACTTTAGAAAATATATATAAATTACCTAAATTAAATATTAATGTGGTTGATGGGAATATTTATATTGAAATTCAAAAAACAGATTTCAACTTAATAAATCAACTTGAAGTTAGTGTAGATGGTCAAATTGTAGATATTGATATAACAACTTCTGGAGAAGGAATAAAAGTTCAAGATTTAAACACTAAATTTGGAATAACTGTAGATCCAACTTTAATTTTAAAATATCCTTCTTCTACTATATTAACAGGAGAAAATCTTGCTTTAAAGTTATATTCTAATGATGAACAAACTTTAAATGGAAATCAAAGTGTAAAACAGTTGTTTGGATTGTTACACCCATCAAATTTAGATATTACTACATCTACAACATCAAGTGAAAATTCTTCTGCAATTCAAGAAGTATTGGAAAAAATAGAATGGAATAATCCTATTTCAAATTTAGACTATGTAGTTGGATATAAAATAGTTATAGAATACAATGGAAATAATTATGAGTTTGATTGCTCTACTACATCATTTATCATGCCTAAATTTTATGACACCAATTCAAACAATATGTTTGATGATGGCGATATTAAATTTGAAGCGGGAACTTACAACATTAAAGTTATGGCTATTACAGATAATGATGTAAATATTGTTAATTCTCAATATTGTAATTCAATATCTGTTACCATTTTGTCCACTCCAACAGATTTTGCTACTCAAAGTGGAAATATTGTATGGACAAGTGATGTAAATGCTGAATATTATTTAATTAGAGTGTATTTACTTGAAAATGACAGTTCTAAATTATTAATTTCTAGTGAAGTAAACGCAAATGAATTTGATATGTGTAATCTAGAACCTTTGCCATTAGGTGTGTATGGAGTAACTATTCAAGCAATGCATTCAGGTTCAAAAGTTTTAGCGAGTGAAGAGAGTGAGATTTTTGAAGTGATTAGACTACCACAAGCAGAAGGCTATTTCGTTAAAGATGGTAAATTATATATTAGAGTGCACCAATTTTTTAGCAGTGCAGAAATATATCTGAAAGACCCAACTGGTGAACAGGATTTAACATTTACAATTACTAATTCTGATTTAAATAGTTATAATACATTTGTAACTTCAATGACTAGTTGGTCTACATCTAATATTATTGATACATATTCTCAAGAAAATTATTTTGTAGATGTTGCATATATAAATGGAAATGATTATACATTGCGTCAAGCCTTAGCTCAAGGATACACAATAGATATTAAACTGTTAGGAAATTCTTGTGAAGGGAAAGGAGCTATTATTTCAGGATATACACTGCAGGGGGCTACAAATTTAAATTATGATCAAAATTCTTTAGTTAAGTTAACCACTCCTATTGTGCAAGTTAGTAGTACTGTAAGAGGACAAATTGAATTAAGTTTGCCTAATAATACTAATTATGATAATTTACAATATTATACTAATGAAGATTTATATTTAAAAGGAGTGCATTTATATGAAATTAATTTGCAAGCAGATGCACATTACAGTTTTTATCTTGCTGAAATTATAAATCAACAAGAATTTGAATCAAGTGTAACATTAATTACAGATGGTGCAGATAAGCATTATTTGAAGCATTTTACATATAATGGAATTTGTTTTAATGTTATAGATAATTTAACCTTTAATTTTGCAACAGATTATTACTATTATTATACAGCTGAGGGTGTTTATAGCAACATCAACTTAGTTAACGGCGGATCATTTGTAATGAATGCAAAATTTTTAGGTGACGATACTTATTTCTTGCAATCAAATACTAGCGAAAATGCTACTATAAAGAGATACAGTGTATTAGATATGACAGTAACTGATGGAAACTTAAAATGGTTAAATCAGGCAGATGAGAGTGATAATCCTATATATATAATTACTTTAAATAGTAGCACAGCAGAATATGAGTTAGTTCTTTATGATGGAAATTCATATACTGAGTCTGAAATTAAGAATTATCTTGATCCAAACAATACTTTAAATTATATATATGATCAAATTGTATATACTTTACAAGATGAATATATAGTTTATTCAGGATTGGCTGAGGTTATTGCTAATTATACAGGTAGTAATCTTGGTGGAACTTTTACAGCAAATATCATGACTTATTTTACTGAAAATACAAATAATGACAAATTGCTTGCACAAAGTACAATTCCAAAAACAGTAACAATATTACCTGAAACAATATTAAATGTAGTTGATGGAACATTTAATTGGAATATGGCTTATGTTGAAAAGAGTGGTGGCGGAGAATATATAACAAATTATCAATTAGATATTTTAAACGAAAGTGATGAGTTGTTGTATACTATTAATTTAACTTCAGGAGATTACACTATTTCCAATAACATAGGCAAATATGAATTGCAAATTAATTATAATAATGATGAGTTTATAATAACTCCTAATAGCAATTATAAATTTAGATTGACAACTTTAGCTGGAACTAGTACAACTTATATTAATTCAATTAAAAATACCACAAATGTTATCCATCTATTACCAACAATACAAGATGTTAAAATGGAAAATGGATTGTTAGCATGGACAAATCCAACTGTAAATCCTGTTCAAATAAAAGTCTCATACCAAATAGGCGATACAACAGTTATATATATAACTACTACAACAGGAAACACATTTGATTTGCCTAAAAATCCTGTTCCAGATATATATGGAATAACACGAACCTTTACTTCAGAATACACATATAATTTGCAAGTAAGATTATATGGAGATAATACTACATTAAATGGATTTTATAGCGAAAGTGTAACTGCAGAGCGTTTAGACACAATAGATTCTAGTGAGATTTCAACAAATAATGGAATGTTAACATGGGCAAATAGTGAACAACAAGGAACGCAATATATTGTAAATTACACTTTAAGTGATGGCTCAAGTGGTCAAACTGAAGCTTTAAATAGCAATAGTTTTGATTTTGAAGGAATGAAAGAAGGAGCTATTACAGCATCTGTATATTGTATAAACTCTCAATATTTCAGTTCGTTTAATTCTAATGAAGTTAGCTTATATAAATTGTCAATGCCAACAAATATAGTATTTAATCCTGGTACAACAACTATAAGTTGGGATAAAGCTGTTGATGATCATGGAGAAGAAGTCAATAGCTATAAAATTAGAATAAAACAAGCAGATCAAGAAGATTTGGAATACATTTGCGAATCTAATTCATGGGAAATTGTTGGAGTGAATTCAACTGAATTTAGCGTATCTGTATCCACAATATCCACACAAACAAATAGTTATTTAATAAATAGTGAATTTACTGAAGATTTATTGATGACTCAACCTAATGCTGTTGATGAAAATGAATTTATATTCAATTCATCAAAACAACGCTTTGAGTGGAAGGCTATTGCTAATGAACAGTCTGGAGATAGTTATATTATAGGATATAATTATTATAAAGTTGGAGAATCTACAGCAGAAACATATACTGAAACAATTATACAAAGCGAAATTATAGATGGAGAAAAATATTATTATTATTACCCATCAAAAATTGGTACATATCGTCAAATTTATGTTCAAGTTACAAGGGCAGGAAGTTTATCTTCTCCTCAAACTTATTGCAAAAACTTCAATGATAATTCAAATTATATTCTAAACTTTAATATATTTGCGAATGGTGATGGAAGTGAACTAAATCCATATATTATAACTACAGAAACTCATTTAAGAAATATCAAATTTTTCCTACAAGCAAATTATTTAATAAGTGCAAATATAACATTAACTTCTAATCAACCATTAACAACTGCAGATGAAATATTTAAAGGAACAATTAGTTCAAGCGGAGATTATTATATATACAACTATTTAGTAAAAGGTGAAACAAATTATCTATTGCCAGATAGTTATGTTGGATTATTTAGCGTAGTGGAAGATGCAAAATTTAGCAATATTAAATTATCTAATTTTGAAATTGATGGATATGTAAATTCAAGTGTAATGTATATAGGCAGTTTGGCAGGTTATGCAACAAATTCTGTATTTGAAAATATTACTATTGTTAATACAACTATAAATGTAACTAAGAGCAATTCAATAGGATTTATTTCAAGCAATGCAAGTATTCATCTTGGAGGAATAGTTGGTTATGCTGATAATAGTGAATTTATACAATGTAATATAAATCTTGATACAGAAGAAGATATAACTATATATGCAGTGGGAAATACAAATACTCGTATATATGTTGGAGGAATAGTTGGAACACTTGTTGGTGGCACACTTGAAACAAATAATGTAAATTACACTATAGGCTATACTTTAAGAGCTAATGAAAATGATGTTCCTTTAATATATATTGGAGGAATAATAGGTCAAGTATATCAAACAAATCCTATTTTAAATAGTAATATTGTTCAATATTATGACAATTCAACTTCATCTACAAATAATACAGAAATAGGCAAATATACAAATATTTAAAAAAAATGCATGAAACCTTTGCGTAAATACTACAATTTGTGCTAAAATAATAAATATAATTATAAAAAATTTTAATATATATTATGAGATTGTTAAAGGGGGAAAAATGAATTACAATAGTGATATATTACAAAATAGAGAATGGAGCATTGCAAAATCTTTGGTTTACAATATTGTTTTAGCCATTTTTCTCACTTTAATAATAGCTGTTATTACAATATATGTTTCAAAAGTTAAGCTTGATGTTGTATTAAGCGATAGTATGGCTGATACTTTTTATAAAGATGACATTGTGGTTATAAAACAATATGACGACTATAATGTAGGAGATATAATTGAGTTTAAAATGGGAAATGGGACATTGGTTACGCACCGTATTCAAGAAAAAAATATAGAAGGTGGTATAACTACTTTCGTAACTAAAGGAGATAATAATCCAAGTTCAGATTTAACAGAAGTGTCTATATCAAGTGTACAAGGAAAGGTAATAGCAATCATTGAAGGCGGAAACTTAATTTATGAATTTGTTAAAACAAACTATTTTATGTTTATTGATATTATTTTAGGTCTTTGGGTGCTTAGCTCTACTATATCAAGCGAAATAGAGATGAGAAAACATAATATAGCGAAAGTTTAAAAAATTTTTCAGGGGGAAATTAGTGGGTCTTAAAAAGAGAGCTAAATTAAATATGATTATAACCATACTTTTATGTATGGTTTTTGTCCTTAATATTGGCGCAACGCTTGCATATACAGCTTATACATTTTTAGCAAAAGGGGTAGCAAATAGTTCAACAGTTGAGGCTTACACAGAATATGCTGAAGCAAAAGCAGATAGTGATATGGCTATTCCATACATCGAAGGCAGTGTGAATGTTAATATGGGAATAAACTATGGCTTCAGTTCGAAATATGATTTAATGGTAGTGTATCAAATTACATATAAAAATACATCTCACATAGCAAACGATGTTGTACTAAATTCTGTAGATAGAGATAAATGGAGTATTGCTATGCCTTCAATTACCTCTATTACTAGCGAAAGTATTCAAGATTTATCTGCTCAAACTCAATACAACCCTTCTTCTAGTACAAATACATTTACAGGCGTAATGTATTATTTGGGTAGTTTGGAAGGGGCTGGCAGATTAGATATTATTAGCGGAATAACTTTCAATAAAAGTTCTAATTTAACTGATGATTATTATGGAGATGTTTTAACAATTAAATTCATTCCATTTTATCAAAAATCTGCAGTTGCCAAATATAACAATTTAACATCTACAGAATTAACAAACGCAATTAATAATTATTACACAACTTCTACACAAGGAGGTTCTACTCATCAGTTTTACACAAATGGTAATAATTATTTATCTGCAACTGATATCCAGCCAGCTTATGATAATTGGGCAAATTATATGAAAGCATATAGCTCTGGAACTAATTATATAGATCAAACTCAATTTATGATATATAATTCACATGGTACAGACAATTCAGCTATTGCTTTCCCAATAGATTTTGAATATACTCCAAATTTAGAGGATAAAACTGAGCCAGATAGATCTATAACAGCATATAGATATAAAATTGTTAATTTAGATGGATCATATATAAGAAATTATGAATTATTAACAGCTAGCAACAAATACGATGGTGGCTTGGGAATAATGGTATTTCCTAGCGAACAAATGACTTTAAAATTTACTATTCATACCTATTGGGAAAAAGATGGAATTATTCAGGGAACATCTACTATAAACAATGTCCATTTAGGTTTTAGTGATGATATAATTACTTTATCTGACGGCTTATATTACAATAAATATATCACAGAGCCAACTTATATAAATATATTAGACTATATTATGTTAACCACAGAAGGTGATTATGTAAATTTATGGCAGAATGGCTATAAATTGGTAATATGTAATTTAGATGTTCAAACAATTACATCTCCTCCAACAGATTGGTCTAATTCAACTGAACAAAATTATGAATTACATAATTCAACATCAGTTTCTCCAATCTTGTCTAGATATAAAGATTCATCTGTAGCTAGTATATCTAAAGATGTGAAAGTTGCAGTTACTAATAATAGTGAAAATGCATTATCAATCAACTCTTTCACTGTTCAAGGAAAACTTTGGTATGGAGATAATACAAATCCTTCTACATATAATCAAGTTGTTTCCCAATATTTAACTAATACTAATGCGTTGAATTATGATGAAACAGCTTGGAATGTTAGCTTTAATGCAGAAAATAATATATATACATTTACTCGCAAAACTAGCGGAGTTAAATCTTATATAACTTCAGGGCATAGCCTTACATTAATTTCAGGAATAACTATTCCAAACTATGTTGTAGATTTAAATTCACTTCCAAGTGATGGGGTAACAGCTATATATGTATATGATTTATGGTGTGAATTAGAGGTTAATATTACAAGTGTTAGTGAAATTACCTCAACTGATGAATTTAATGATAGTGGAGAATATTTTGGAGTGGAAATAATAACTTCTGCTTATAATTCTACAATGTCTGCAAATGAACAACAATATATATATTTAAGAAATAATACAAATCAAATTATTACATCTGTAAATATTTCTAATCTAACTTTAGCAGAAGTAATTTCTACAAATGGTAATCCAAGAGATGTAAATAATTTTGATAGTTCTAGTAATTTTAACTATAGTATTACAAGCTTGCTTGATAATACTACATCTACTCAATCTTCTACTACAGCCTTTAATAAAAGTGTAGCTACATACATATATCCAAATGAACAAGTGGCAATAGTTCAAATTCAACCTAGTAAAAATGCTATTATATATAATTATAATATAACGGTAACTTTAGCTAGCGGTTATGTTGATAATGATGTTCAAGCCATGCATTATGCAAACGGAAATATGGCTGTAATTAATTTATCTAATAAAGCGTATGAATTTAGGCTTAAATCTAGCCTAGATATTAATAATATCCTTACAAATGTAAACGATTTTGTAATAGAGCAAAAAGATGGATATTATTATGCTTATTATAAAGGTGTAATATATTCAGGTCAGTATTTAAATGTTTGCAATCTAGATTTATCTAGCAGTGTAACTATAGAAATAATAGAACATTCTCTAAATACAGATGGAGATACTCAATATGTTTCTACAAACTACACAAGCTGGAATCCGCCACAAGATTGGCTTACAGCTATGCAAACAATATTTGGCTCAATAGATAAAGATGATATTATAAATGCAAATTAAAAGGAGGAAAATATGCGTAAATTTAGAATACCAATTATTATGTATGTTATCTCAATAGCAATGTTGTTAACTTTAAGCATAGGTCAAACTTACGCATATTTTTCTGCAATAAAAACTGCTTCTGGTAGTGTAGGAATGGCTGACGTAAGTATGGTATGGAGAGATGGAAACACCATGTCACCATTAGATACTATATTTGACGATGTAAATTCTATTGTTGTTAGCAGTAATTTAAAGCGTAGTGAATACACTCAAATTCAGGGATTGCAAAACTCTACTATACAAAATATAACTCTTCTTATACAGTCTACAAGTAGTATTGATGTGTATTGTAGGGTAAAACTTACAGCTACATATATATCTGATGGAGAAACAAAAGATTGTAGCGAATATATACTTTTAGCTTATAATGGAAGTGAAATTACTTCAACAGGAAGCTGGAAATTAGAAGATGGCTATTATTATTACAAAGGAACTAATTTAACAGCTATTAGTTCAGGAAGTGCTGTAAGATTGGCAAATCAATTTTATTTATCACCAAATTCAGATGCAGATATATTTGGCAAACAAATATCAATTCAGTTAACAGCTCAAATGGTTCAAGCATCAAACAACGCAGAACAGTTTGAATGGGCATAAAAATTTAAAAGGGAGGTATTATGAAAGTTAAATCAAATAAAATGCGAAATATACTTTTAGTAGCAATTAATTTATTGCTAATTTGTATTTTTGCTTTTATTGGGAAAACTTATAGCTATTTAACAGATCAGCAATCTATAACTTTCATAGCCTCAGTTTCTAATATTAATATAGTGTTAAAGCAAGATGGTCGAATTTTAACTAGCGAAGATAATAATATTTATTTAGGTACAAATTTAATAGAAGCGGATCATACTTATACATTAAATGTATCACTGCAAAATAATGAAAATTCTCAAGGATATTATATACGGTTTAAAGCTGTAGCTGTGGTGAATGGAATTATATATAATATAAATGAATATATTACAACTCCATTTTATAAAAATAGCGATGGTTGGGCTTATAATACTGAAAGTTCAACATCATCAACCCCATTGCCATTATCTAGTATGCAAGAAAAAATATTAATTCAAGATATAACTATACCTAATACAGCTCAATCTGGAGAATTGTCAATATCTAATATGCAAGGCAAAAATTTCCAATTATATTTATATGTTCAAGGAAGCCCAAGCATAGATTTTGATATATAAAAAATTGTATTAAAAGGAGATAAAATATGGAAGAGTTTAATGATAACAAAAATTCAAACAAAGTTAATGATTTTTCATCTCCTGAAAAGAAATCTTCTTCTACATCTGGATTAAATCAAGATAGAATGATGAGCGCTGAAGAAAAATTAAAGAAAAGTTTAAATAATCTATCTCATACAGGTTCATCTGGAGGAATAAATGCAGAGCTGAAAACTTCAAAAACTAGTAGCTATTCTGGTGAAAAAAGAAGAAAAGTAGGTGGAGTGGTACTAGATATTGAAGCAATCCAAGAAGCTAGCAATCAAAAAATTGATACTAGGGGTAAAAGAAATAATGCGATAATTACTATATTGGTAATATTATTAATAATATCTTTAGTGTATTTAACTATAACAGTTGTAAATTATATTAATAGCAAACGCAGTCCAAATTGCAGGTATTCTATTCAAGGAGATGTGCAAGCAGAATGGATAGTAGAAGGCTCAAAAGAAACTGAGTTTTTAGTTCAAGATGGAATAGCTCCTGGCACTATATATTGGATAAATTCAAACATTGATATTCAAACAGAAGAAAATGTAACTCTTACTATCACTATTAAAGTTAGCTGTGATGGAGAAGAAATTGATGTTGGATTAACTGGTCTTGGAGAAAATATTATTTTAGCTGAAAATGGAACTTATATTTATGATGGAGTAATATCAGGTGGAGGAACTGTTCATTTGTTTGAAGGAATTGATTTTAATGCAGAATTGCCAGAAAATATAAATTCTAGAAATATAAAAATAGAGATAGTGGCATATTTAACTTTAGCTTAAAATACAGCCTTATAAACCCTCTTACAGTTTGAATATAAATTTTTCAAAATTTTTAAAACAAACTGCAAGAGTTTTTTATATTTTTTATATAAAAAATGCAAATTTATACATAAATTATTTGACTTGTTTTTGCTAATTTTTTATAATATTTATGTAAAGTAAACGAAGTCGTGTACTTGAATAATTTATGAAGTCGTTAGCATAAATTTTTTAAGTTGTTAACGAAGTCGCTTATTTTTATAAAAACAAAATTTATAAAAGGGGAAAGTATGACAAAAATTAATAAATTAGGTAAGTCTACATTTGTGATAGCAATCTTATCATTTTTATTAGTTGCGGTTCTAGCATTTGGTGGTACTTATGCATACTTCAGTGCTCAAACTAATACTGCTTCAGGTACTGTTAGTCTTGGTAAATTATCTGTAACTGATGTTGCGGGTACAGCTACAAGTTCAGGAAATATTACTTTAGGTAGTATTGCTCAACCTGGTCAAACACTTATAAATAATAAGACATTGACAACAACTGTAAAAGGAAATATCAACTATTACATTAGAGCTAAATTTGATGTAGAAGTTATTCCAAGCGGAACTCATAAAGCAGAGACTGAAAATAACTGTAACGACTATGTTGCAGATCCTATGGAAGTTTTAACTGTTACACCTGATGATGATACTTGGAAACAAGAAGGGGATTATTTCTATAAATTAGCTCCTACTTTAGCAACTGTTGAAGGAGTAGAAGAAACATTTACAATAACTTCAATAGAGGTAGCAGATTGGCTTGGTAATTATAATAATACTGCTGATGGTTGTACATATTGGCACGATGCTGTAATTAATGTTACAATTTCATTTGAAGTAATGCAGGCAGATTATCTTAATGATGGAACTACTGCAGGTAAACCATTTGAGAATGTTGCAGCAGCTGCAGCAGCTTGGACAACAGCTTTAACTACTAAACAACCTGAGGGTTAATATTTTGATAAGTTAAGAATATAAAAACTTGACAAATTCAAATTAAAACTAACGACAGAAAAATCACTATCAAGTGATTTTTTTCTTCTCACATTAATTTATTTATATATAATATATTTTTAATTACTAGGTTTAATTTAACAAAAAAATTAAGTGAGAGTATTTTATAAAAATGTTTTTAGTTTTAATTAATGCTAGTTGCAATTTATTTATATAAATGTTAAACTATTTTTATATAAAATTAGAAATAAGGAGAAAATATGGCAAAATTATTTATAGTGGCAACTCCTATTGGAAATTTAGGAGATTTTAGCTTGCGTGCAATCGATACTTTAAAAGCTGTAGATGTTATTGCCTGTGAAGATACAAGGCATAGTAAAATATTGTTAGATAAATATAATATTAATACTAAGCTAATAGCTTATCATAAATTTAATGAAAAAAATAGTACTGAAGGTATTGTAAAACTATTAAAATCTGGTAAGAATGTTGCTCTAATTAGTGATGCTGGAATGCCTATTGTATGCGACCCTGGATATATTTTAATTAAAAGAATTATAGAAGAAAAATTAGAATACACTGTTATTCCAGGAGCAAATGCAATGTTGTGTGCTTTAGTGATGTCAGGATTTGATACAACTAGTTTTGCTTTCTTTGGCTTTTTAAGTGAAAAAAACAAAGAATGTAATCGTCAATTACGAGAAATATCTAATTTCAAAGGAGTGACGGCTATATATTCAAGTAAATATAATATTAATAATGATTTGAATAAATTAGCAAATATTTTAGGTAAAAGGCGAGTGTGTGTAGTAAATGAAATTAGCAAGGTGCATGAAAAAGTTGAGTTCTTAAGTTTGGGCGAAATTGTTTTGGAGGATAACAAACCTATAGTAGAAGAAATTGATGGAAAAAGAAAAGAAAGTTATCCTATAACTTACATCAAACAGCCTATTGGAGAATATGTGGTAGTGATAGATAAAAAAGAAGAGGGTGCTGAAGATATAACAGATGATGAGTGCATAACTTTAATTAACAACCTTATAAACTTAGGAACAAATTTAAATGATGCTTGCAAACAAATATCAAAAGAAGTAAATAGGTCTAAAAGAGATTTGTATAATATTTATTTAAAACATCAAAATAATTAAAAAATAACGGAAACCTCCGTTATTTTTTATATTTTTATAGAATATTAAAATATTAAATTAAAATATTAAATTAAAATATTAAAATATAAAATAAAAATAATTAATAAAATTAAAAATTGTTTAAATATTTTAATTAAATTAATTATTTTTAAATTATTTTAAATACAATAAAATAATATAATTAAAAAATATTAATATTATTGTTTACCTGTAGACCCTATTCCTCCACGATTAGCATTATTAAGAGTTTGCACTGTTATAAATTTAATTTCTGGTTGATGTTGTAAAATTCTAAATTGACAAATTCTATCATTTTTATGAATTACAGTATCTCTCATAGCGAGGGCAGGAAATCTCCACTGGTCATCATCTCCACAAAAAGTTTCGTCTATAACTCCTATGCTGTTTGTTTGTAAAATTCCAAAATTTTTAAATGTAGAACTTCTTGGTGCCATTATAGCTTCATATCCTTTTGGAAGCTGTATAGCAATTCCTAGTTTTATTAACTTAAATTCTCCAGCTTTCATTTCCACATCTTCACTAGCCCGCAAATCATACCAATCACTCTTTCCTTCAATAAATTGTATTGGTTCAATATCTGTAAAATATTTAACTTTAATTTCCATAATAACTCCTATATAATTTAATTTTAAAAATTTTTACGCATGTCAATTCCATTAAATGCAATATTTAATGATAAGTTTTTATTAAACAACCTGCTATATATTCTTTCATCATATCTATCTAAAATATCGTTTGAAGAGAGATTCGTAGATATTAAAGTGGGTTTATATCTTTTTTGACGAAGGTTTATAATATTAAATAGATATTCAATAGTTATATTTTTTAATAAAGGCTCGCAACCCAAATCATCTATTATTAATACATCGCAATCCATATATTCATTTACTTTACTTGGAAGAGAAAAGTGGTATTTTCTACACTCTTCATTAAGCAAGAAAGCTGTAACGAAAATAACATTAAATCCTTTTTCTATTAAATCGCTTGCCATACATTCTAATAAAAAGGTTTTTCCTGTACCTGTACTGCCTGAAAAAGTTATATTTAAAATATGTGAATTTGGGAATTTATCGCACCAAAGTTTTGCTTTTTCATAAGCACTATGTAGGTTGGGGCTAATATCTTTAGAACAGTCTTTAAATGTTGCTAGTTTATATTGTTTGTTTTGCTCGTTTAAGCGTTTGTTAAGTTCAGTTTTCAAGCAGTTACACATTTTTCCATTTACTACACCTGTATCATTACAAATACTACATTCATATATTGGTTCCATTTTACGAATATCAATTTTATGCTCTGCTATAAATTGATTATACATCTGTTCTATTTGTTTAAAATTATTTGTAGCTGATATAATTTCATCATTTGTTCCGCCATATTTAATTTTTATTAAATCTATTTTTGCTTGATTGTAATTAGTATATAATTTTTTAAATTGTTCGTTTTTACATAAATCTTGCACATATTGGTCAGCATTTATTTGAGCTTGATGGCGTTTTCTATCAAGATTTAATTTTAATTCATTAATAATTTGAGTTCTTGTCATTATATTTCCACCTCATCAAGATTACTAAAGAAGCTATTTAATTGTTCTTTTGTGTATTTATCAGATTTTTTAGTTTGAACAGAAGAATTGTCAACTGATGAATTTGCTTTAGCTTGTTCTACATTTGTTATTCCTTTAGATTTCCAAGAAGCCAATATTTTATTCATATATTGCATAGCGTTTGCTTTTCCTATAGATAAAGAAGTGGCTACAGATATAACATCTTCATTAAATCCCCAAATTTCAGTCCAGGTTTTGTAAAAATCTCTATCATATTCGTTTACATATCTTTTAATCCCAAGTTGTTCTAATAAAACTTTAACTTTTTCATCCCATGCTACAAAATCATTTAGATATTCATTAAATGCTTCAAGACTGACAATGCCTAATTTGTATAATTTTTGCACTACTCTATCATAAGCGTCTAAAGTTCTAACATTGTTTTTAAAGCAATAATCTGATATTTGAATTAATATCTCGTCTGTATAGCCCATTTGTGCCCATTTAATTATGTAAGTATCTATTACTTTTGTTAAATCTTCATAATGCAATCCAAGACCTTGTACAATTTTTTTAGCTAGTTTTGTCATGTTTTCTTTTTGAGTTTCATAATCTTCTATTTCTATAATAGATTTTAATCTCATTTCATAATATTTGTTTAATAAATTATTTAAATAGTTTATATCAGTTTTTGTTTTCTTTGCAGATAATCTTTTGGCTACAGCTGTAATAGTATTTAAATCAAAGCCTAATTCACCTAACCAGCGATTTAACATTTGAACATCTTCTAATTGAGCTTTTCTTTTACTTCCAAGTGCAGATAATACTAATGTAACTTTATCGTCTAGAACTCCTAACTCTGTAATTTTATTTTCTACATCTTCACAAGTATGCACACCTTCTTTTTCCCAATTTTTAGCTACAGTAATTATGTATGGATAACTAACATTTTCTCCTTTTAACCCAGCACAATATTTTATAATCATAACTAAAGCTTCTGGTTCAACATGTAAATCTTCAATAATATTATAATAAGCACTAAATTCAGTAGGGGTAATCATTCGCTTGTTTAAAATCTCTTGAACTTGAACATTAAAATCTGCATATTTTCCAATTTTATATTTCTTTATATTTCCAAGGCTAGCATTAAGTGGATTAAATCTAACTTCAAATGGAGATGTGTTTATAATTTGCACAACACCTTGTTCTTGCCAATAATTAAAAGCTTCAATAATTTCACATTCACTTACATTTAACACATTTGCAAAATTAGATAAATTATTGTCAGGGGCAATACTGTTTGCACATTTACTAAGCCCCATTAAATACACTTTTACACATAAATCTGGAGCCTCAGGCAAAAAATTGTTAATAAATATATTATCTACCACAGTTTTATCATTAATTATATAAGAGGAACTATATTTACACAAACACATATTAAATCCACCTTTTATCTGCTTTTCAAAATTAGTTTACCACAAACTAACATTCTAATCAACGATAGTTATGCACAAATTTTAATTTTAATCCACAACTTTTATTTTCGATGTGGATAACTCGGCATTTTTTTAAAATTTTGCTCATAAAGTAGTATAGAGGAAATTATGAAAAAGTTTTTTAAAATTGCTGTTTTTGTTTTAATTATATCTTGTTCAGTTGTATTTACAGGCTGTAAACGCCAAAAAGACAACATTGAAGAATTTGGACAAGGATTATCGAATTATTATATGGACATTCAATATGACGATAATAATAAAAGTTTATATGCAGAACAAACTGTAGAATATGTAAATAATAGTAATGCACTATTAAGTGAAGTGTATTTTCATTTATATGTGGCAAATTTTTGTAAAGATGCTAAAAATTTCCCAGTAGAAGATATGTATAAGGCAAAAGCTTATCCAAATGGAGAAAGCTATGCTTCACTTAATATTATTAGAGTGAAATTAAATGATAAAGATATTATGCCTATATATGAAGGTGATGATAATGATTTTATGCGAATTGAATTAACTGACAAGTTAGAACCTACACAAAGCGTTGAAATATATATAGAATATAGTATAACAATTCCAAATGTATCACATAGATTTGGATATACAGATAAAGGGGTTAATTTGGCTAATTTTTATCCAATAGCATGCGTATACGATGAAAATGGCTGGAGTAAAAATCCATATCATTTTAATGGAGACCCTTTTTATAGTGATATGGCAAATTATTATGTGAATTTTACTTGCAGTAGTGATTTTATTGGAGCTTTTACAGGTGGGGCGGAAGAAGTTGTAGATGGGAATACAAAATATTACACTATTAATAGCTTGTGTATTAGAGAGTTTTCTGCAATGCTAAGCAAAAATTTTAAAACAATCACAAAAAATGATGGAGATGTGAAATATACATATTATTATTTAAATGATGATACCCCTGAAAAAGCTTTGCAATGTGCTATAGACAGTATAAATACTTTTAGCGATTTATTCTATCCTTATCCTTATAATTATTATAATGTAGTGCAAGCAAGTTTTTTATATGGAGGAATGGAATATCCTATGCTTTCTTTAATTAGTGATGAAGTGGAAAATTATGATGATTATTTAAATGTAATTGTTCACGAAACAGCTCATCAATGGTGGTATAGCTTAGTAGGTAGTGATGAATATTCTAATCCATGGTTAGATGAGTCTTTAACAGAATTTAGCACATTATTATTTTATAATTATAATGATGGATATAATTTAAATTATACAGATATGTTAAATGCAATGCATGAAAATTACAACTTGTTTGTATCAGTATATCAAGATGTGTTGGGAAGTGTAGATACTTCTTTAAATAATAGAAGTATAAGTGAATATAATACTTCCCCTGAATATACATATTGTGTGTATGTAAAGGGAACTCTTATGTTTGATAGTTTATATCAATTAGTTGGGAAAAACCAATTTATTAAATCTTTAAAACTATATGCTGAAACTTATGCCTATCAAATTTCAACTCCTGATGGATTGATTGCCTGTTTTGAAAAAGCAACAAAAACAAATTTGCAGAATTTCTTTAATAGTTGGTTGACAGATAAAGTGATTATGTATTAATTATAAAATAGCTTGACAAACAAATAAAAAAGTATATAATTAAAAGCATGAAAAAGAGTGTTCCAAAAATTTTAGAAAAGCCAAATAAAAGTTTAAAATTATCTTCTTATCAAAAATATAAGCAAAATAAAAATAAATTAGGGAAGCATTATTTTAAATTTTATAATGATATTAAAATGTACACGCATAATGTATATGATTGGTAATAAAAATTAATGTTGATTTATATTTTATAAATCAACATTTTTTATTATACAAATTAAAACTAAGGTATTGATTTTTTATTCAATTTAATGTATAATGAAACCAGAGGTTAAGTATGGACAAGATTTTAGATTTTATTAAAGAAAATAAATTGATAAAACAGGGTGAAATTATTGGAGTGGCTTGCAGTGGCGGGCGTGATAGTATGGCTTTATTGCACTTTTTAAATGAAAAAAAATCTGAACTTGATTGTCAGGTGATAGCTATAAATATTGATCATTGTATTAGAGAAAATAGTATGGCTGACAGTGCATTTGTAATGGATTATTGCAAAGAAAATGGCATTAAAGCTTATACCTTTAAAGTAGACGCTATTAAAATTTCTAGAGATGAAAAATTGTCTGTAGAGGCAGGGGCTAGAAAAGCTCGTTATAATACATTTGAAGCTTTAATAAAAAAAGGCTTAGTAGATAAAATTGCTTTAGCTCATCATATGTATGATCAGGCTGAAACTGTTTTATTGAATTTACTTAGAGGTTGTGGGTTAACAGGTGTAAGAGGTATGGAGCCAGTGCGAAACAATATATATATTCGACCAATGCTTCAAGTTACTAGAGAAGAAATTATGGAATATATTGATGAATATTCAATTCCTTATGTAGATGATGAAACTAATGAGGATATTAATTATTCTCGCAATTATATTAGACAAGTTATAATGCCTACAATTCGCAAAAAGTTTAGATCAGTAGACAAAAATTTAGTAAATTTTGCATCAATTTGTGCTGAAGATGATGATTATATTAATAGCCAAATTGATATGGGTGGAGTGGTAAAAGTTGGAGATGTTACACGCCTTCCAATGTATTATTTTAGCTATAATAGTGCTATAGTTAGTAGAGTGATTAGAAAGGTGTTAGCTTATTATGCTCCTCAAGATATTGAAAGTAGGCATATTTCAATTATATATGATTTTGCAAAACAAGGGAAAAATGGAGATAGTATAGACCTTCCTTTTGGAATTAAAGTTCATAAAGAATATGAATATTTGACCATTGCTCCAATTAAGAAAAAAATTGAAATAGATAGTCAAGAATTTAAAAAGGGAAAAACATATATTGAGGGATTTGGATTAATTAGAATTGTTAGTTCAAAAGTATTTAATGAAGTAAAACCTCACCAACATGTTATAGATGCAGATAAAGTTCCTGAAAATGCTGTTTGGAGATTTAAAGAAGATAAAGATGTGTTTACTCCTTTTGGAAGTGAAACTAGTAAAAAACTAAAAGATTATTTGGCAGATAAAAAAATACCACAAAGGTTGCGTAATAATATCCCAGTGTTAGCTGTAGATAACACTATATATATTGTAGCAGATATAGAAATTAGTGATATGTTAAAAGTAGATGAAAATAGTACAAATTTATATAAAATTAATTACGAAAAAGATATAATTTAAAATTACATAATAGTAAAATTGCTATAATTGTTTACTATTAGGTTGAATTGTTTGATTAATGGATAATATTCTTGCCATCTGTAAAATCTTATTGGAATTGGTTTGTGGTTTTTAAAATAAAATACCATAGCTGGTTGAATTTTATGATATTCTTGAAATATTGTTACTTCCAAACAATTACCTGACTTTATTAAATTTTTAACATTGGCATGAAAATTAAAATAAGACATATTATAGTGTTTGCAATATGTCTTATTTTTATAAATTTATATCAAATATATTTTAAAATTTTTTCTAGTTATAAACAGCTATATTATAATGGTAAAATAAAAAAATGGCACGAAATTATTGCTATTCGCATATTTATATGATATAATAATGAAAATTATAAGGAGTAGTTATGGAAAAGAGCAATTTTAATAAAGCCTACATATACATTATTGGAATTTTTGCTATTGGTATTGCAATTTCTAATGTGATAACATTTTTTGGAGGAATGGGCTTTGCGTTAATTGGTGCTAGCATTTTATTATCTATGGCAATAATTAACATTTTAAAAGATGAAGTAAATAAGAAGCGTTTTGGAGATATATTTATTCTATTAAGTCTTGAATTTATTTTATTTATTATACTATTTTTTGCTTATGATTTCAATCTAAATGGATTCAGTTCAAAGTTCCCATTAGTTATAAGAAATATATGCGCAATATATTCATTAATAGCTTTTGGATATATTTTATTTAGGTTTATAAGTGAGATTAAAGGTAAAAGATATAATTTTATAGAATATATATTGGGTAATTATACTCCAGCTCCAAAAGAAAAGAAAATAAAGCCTACTAAAGCTGAAATCAAGAAAAATAAAGAACTTGAGAATGGAACATTAGAACCTAAACCAAGTTCACTTGAAAATCCAATGTTGGAAATTAATACAGAAGATGAAGAAATTGTATTAGATGATGAACAAAAAGATAGTGAATTAAAAGATGTAGATGAAAATAAGCAAATAGAAGAAGTTAACAATTCAAGTGAAGCTCAAAATGATGATACTGAAAATTCACAATCTAATACAACAAATAATAATTATAATTCAGGATTTTGGCACTAAATTTGTAGTAAAATATAAAAATTTATAAGAATTGCTTAAAATATTTTATCTTTAAGCAATTTTTTTTAAAATCGTGTTGACATATATGGAATTGTATGTTATATTATTAATACACCGCAAAGGTGTTTTTTTAGGAGAAAATTATGGCAAAAGCTAAAACTAAGAGAGCAAAAATTACTCTTGCTTGTACAGAGTGTAAGAATAGAAATTATGATACAACTAAGAATACAGCAGAGCATCCTGATAGAGTTGAATTAAATAAATATTGTCCAACTTGTCGTAAACACACAGCTCACAAAGAAACAAAATAGGAGAAGATTATGGCAAATAATGAAGAAATTAGCCAAGAAGTAAAGGTCGAGGAAGCTCGTCCTGTTTCTGCTGAAAATAGCACTATAGATAAAAATGTAAATAATGAAAAGTCTAGTAAAAAAGAAGTGAAGGAAAAGTCTCAAAAAAAACATAAAGAGAAAAAACCTAATAAAATAGTTAAATCTTTAAAAGAAACTGGTTCTGAATTGAAAAAGGTGAGTTGGCCTAAATTTGGGCAAGTTGTTAAGCAAACAGGAGTGGTAATTTTATTTACAATTTTATTCTTGCTTGTAACTTTTGGACTTGACAGACTTTGCAGTTGGCTAGTAGGCTTTATTGTGTAATAAGGAGTATTTATGGCAATTGAAAAAAATATTGACACTGAACCTAAATGGTATGTATTAAAAACTTTTGCAGGATATGAAAATGTTGCAAAGCAAAATTTAGAGCAAACAGTAAGTAAATATAATTTGGAAGATCGTATATTTGATATAGTTATTCCTATGGAAGATGTTTTGGAAGAAAAGCGTGGTAAAAAGGTGCTTGTTCCTAAAAAAATGATGCCAGGATATATAATTGTTAAAATGATTTATGGTGATGATATATGGCATGCTGTTACTCGAACTCAATATATATCAAGCTTTGTTGGACCTAAAGGGCATCCTGTAAATATTACTGAAGATGAAGTGGCTAGATTAGGACTTGGTAAAATTTCAGTTAATATAGATATTAATGTTGGAGATACTATTGAAATTTTAGATGGACCTCTTGCTTCATTTGTAGGAAAAGTTACTGAAGTGGATAAAGATAATTTAAAGCTAAAAGCTAGTGTGGAAATGTTTGGTAGAGACTCTATAGTAGATTTAAGCTTTAATCAAGTAAGAGTTAAAATATAATTTTAGGAAACGCATCAGCCTTAAAGAGAGCGTTTGTGGGAGATAAAAATTTATTTCATTTATCAAAGGAACCACAGCCATATAGGAGGAGAATTTTATGGCAAAGAAAATAAATAGTATTGTCAAAATTCAAATTCCAGCTGGGAAGGCTACGCCAGCCCCACCTATTGGTTCAGTTTTAGGACCTAAAGGAATTAATATTGCTGGATTCGTAAAAGAATTTAATGACAAAACAGCAAGTCAAGCTGGATTTATTATACCATGTGTAATAACAATTTATGACGATAGGTCTTTTACATTTGTATTAAAGACACCTCCAGTTCCTGTATTAATTTGTAAGGAAGCTGGAATTGAAAAAGGTAGCGGAAAGCCTAATAAAGATAAAGTTGCTAAGTTAACAAAATCACAAATCCGTAAAATAGCAGAAATAAAAATGCCTGACTTAAATGCAAGCAGTATTGAATCAGCTATGAGCATGGTTGCAGGAACTGCACGCAGTATGGGCGTAGAAGTAGTGGAGGATTAGTATGAGTAAAAGATATAATGAAAGTGCTAAGCTTATCGACAAAACTAAAGCCTATTCAGCTGATGAGGCAGTAAAATTAGTTGTTGATACAGCAAAAGCTAAATTTGATGAAAGTATTGAATTGCATTTGCGATTGGGAGTTGATGGTCGAAATGCAGATCAACAAGTTCGTGGTGTAGTAATATTGCCAGAAGGTACAGGTAAAAATGTTCGTGTGTTAGTTATTGCTAAAGGCGACAAAGCTGATGAGGCAAAAAATGCTGGAGCAGATGTTGTTGGTGATGACGACATTATTAAAAAGATAATGACAGAAAATTGGTTGGATTTTGATGTTTGTATCACTACTCCAGATATGATGGGTGCTATTGGACGTTGTGCAAGAATTTTAGGACCTAAAGGTTTAATGCCAAATCCAAAAAGTGGAACTGTTACAACAGATGTAGCAAAAGCTATTAAAGATGTTAAAGCTGGTAAAGTTGAATATCGTCTTGATAAAAATAATAATGTTCATGTTATTATTGGTAAAGCAAGTTTTGGAGCTGATAGATTATTGTCAAATCTAAAAGCAGTTATGAGTGCAATTATCAAGGCAAAACCATCAAGTGCTAAAGGAACATATTTAAAAAGTGTTTATATAGCTTCAACTATGGGCCCAAGTATTAAAATTAATTATACTGAAAATTAATGAAGAAAACCACAATTAATTTTGTGGTTTTTTACTCTTTTTTATAAAATTTATAATTTTAATTGACTTAAAATTAATTATAGAGTAAACTAAATATAATTAAGAGGGGGATAGTATGGAGAAATCGAAAAAGGGTAGTAAAATTACAGAAAAAACAACTACAACTAAAAAAGAATCAAAAAGTGTTAAAACTTCTAGTAAAAAACCTGTAGCTTTAAAAACTAATAAACAGGTAGTGTTAGAAGAATCAGAGATAAAACCTGCAGTTGTAGAAGAAAAAGCCCATGTAAATGAGAAAAAGGAAGTTTGTTTAAATCAGGAACTTAATATAATAATAGGCTTATTTAGCTTGCTTACAATTATTTCATTTTGTTTTGCATTCCAAGGTGGAGAAACTGAAATATTAGGTTGGGAATTGTTTGTTACAGCTAAAAATTATTCAGGCGTTTTCATGGGAGTAATGGTGCTATATGTTATATCAATATTTATTGATTGTGCTATGGCTGTAATAGTTGAAAGTGAAAATGAAATATTTAATACTATTGAAAAAGTTTTGTATGCAATTACTTTAATAATGAATGTTGTAATTATAGCTATTTTGATTAGTCTAATTAAAAATATAGGAATTGGTTTAATTATATTCTTAATAATATCTATTGTAAGCGCTATTATGAAATTAGTAAGAATTTATGCAAAAAAATAAATAAAAAAAACACTTTTAAAAGTGTTTTTTTAATATCTTTTACAGTAAATATTTAATCCTTTAGATATTACATTTATCTCCATTTCATTGAATTTATACATTTCCCCATCTATTATAGCGTCAAAATTATTCTCACTTTTTATATTTATATGGCTAGACCAAACATTTGAAGATAAATTCTTATAAATATGTTTTCCTTTTTTTGCATAAGCGTAATCTTGTTTTATTGTTTTATTGTTAGAAAATTCAATAGTTATAATATTTGCAAGACCATCATGCATATTGCTAAGAGGACTTATATAAATATTATTTCCATAAAAACCTCCATTGCAAATAGCACAAGCAGTATATAATTTATCTTTTTGATGTAAATCATCTGCTTCAATATTAAGTTTAAGCCCTTCAAAGCTAGTTAAAGTATTTTTTAAAATGGCTTTTCTTGATAATTTCTTATTATCAGTTTGTTCTAAAAATTTTTGTTCAACACTTTCAAGTAATCCACATGAAATTAAGTTCAACGCTCTATATTCATTACATTTAAGATAATCTATTTTTAGAGCAGGGTGTTCAAGAATATTTTTTATTGCAAGAATTGGATTTTTGGGAATATTTAAATATCTTGCAAAATGATTATGTCTACCTGCTGGAATAATTCCAAAGCTTATTTTTGAAGGATCTGTTAAAGAATTAACAAAATGATTTAAAGTTCCATCTCCTCCAATAACAATAAAATCTTTTTCACCATCTTTACATAGTTTTTGTGTAATTTCAATTAAATTTTCTACGCTTTCAGAAAAATAAACCAAAAATTCAACATTTTGGCGTTTAAGGTATCTACTTACCTTTTTTGATATTTTTACCGCTTTATTTTTCCCAGCTGTAGGATTTATAATTACATTATACATAAGCACCTTTTAATATTATTATAATAACTTTTTTTAATTTTGTAAATATAATTTTATTAAAAATTTTTAAATAATTGTATAATATTATTTTATACATTAAATTTATTTTTATAATTAAAAATAAAATTAAAAAAAATCTCATTTTGTTAATATTTTTATATATTTTTGTATTTTTATTAAATAAATTAATTATTTAATTTATTTTCTTTGAAATTATTTGCAATTCAAATTTTTACGGGTTATAATATAATTAATTATGGAGTAAATTATGGTTTATATAATAATAGGTATAATAATATGTGCTATATCTTGCATAACAAGTATAGTTGTATGTGTGAAACTAGGCAAATTAAAAAATTCAAATATAGCAGGAATAGATATACAAAATGTTCAAAGAGAATTTGCAAATGTCCAATCTCAAATGAATAGTAATAATAAATTATTAATGGATAGTTTGAATAATACTTTAATGAATACTAATAATGCAATTAATAATATTTTATTAAATCAACGTCAAGAACTTGAAAATGTTAAAAAAAATTTAACTGATTTTGCAGATAGAAATGAAGGAAGAATTTCCAAATTAACAAATGATGTTAATATTAATATGAATGTGATTCGTCAAGAAAATGCAAGGCAAATGAGTGAATATTTAAACAACACTCAAAATGCTATTGTAAGTATATCCTCATTGCAAAAACAGGAATTAGAAAATATTCAAAAAAGAGTGGATACTTTAACAATAAAAAATGAAGAAAAAATTGAAAAATTAACACAAGATATAAATCTAAGTATGAATAATATTAGGCAAGAAAATCAAAAACAATTAGAAGCTATGCGTGTTACAGTTGATGAAAAATTGAATGTGTCTTTAAGTCAAAGATTAAATGATAGTTTTGCTAAAATTCAGTCTAGTTTAGAGCATGTAGATATGGGCTTGGGAGAAATGAAAGCTTTGGCTACAGGGGTTGGAGATTTAAAGAAAATGTTGTCCAATGTTAAAACACGTGGAGTTTGGGGAGAAGTGATGTTAAATACTTTGCTTGAGCAAATGTTGTCTCCTCAACAGTTTATGGCACAAGTGCAAATTAAAAATAATTCAAAAGAACGTGTTGATTTTGTTGTTATTATGCCTGGAAAAGATGACAAAGAAGTGTATTTGCCAATAGATAGTAAATTCCCACTAGAAGATTACTACAAATTAGCTGAAGCTTCTGAAAAGGCATATTTAGAAGAGGTTGATAAATATCATAAACAACTTGTTAGACGAATAAAAGATGAAGCTAAGAAAATTAATGAAAAATATATAGAAGTTCCAACTACTACTGATTTTGCTGTAATGTTTTTGCCTATAGAAGGATTATATGCTGAAGTGGTAAAAGATGTAGAGTTATTGGATTTTATTCAAACTAACTATAAAATTGTTGTTTGCGGTCCTACTACTTTAGCAGCGCTACTTAATAGTTTACAAATGGGATTTAAAACAATGTATATTGAAAAACGCAGTAGTGAAATTTGGGGAATATTATCAACATTTAAAACTGAGTTTGAAAAATTCGTGTCATTATTATTAAAAACTCAAAATAAGTTGAGCGATGCTAATGATACTATCGAATTGGCAACAAAATCTTCTAAAAAGATTGCTAAAAAATTAAGCGATGTTTCACAAGTGGTTGGTATTGATTATGATGACAATAATCAAATAGAATTTGTAGATGAAGATCAAAGTGCTTAAAATATATATTGAATAACAATATGAAAAAAACGCATAATATTTTGGAGGATATTATGCGTTTTTTGTCGAAACTTGTTATATTTATAATTGTTTTAATTGCTTCAATATCGTCCGCATATTTAACTAACATAGCAAATGTAGATGCTAGTGAAATAGACGATACTGTTTTTGAATTTTATTATGAAAATAAATTTTGGATATTTTATGCGAAAGATTTTGAATTAAATTCAAATATATTTACAATTAATGCAAGAATAAATAATTATAATAGAAATAAAACAAAACAAGATAAAATAGATTTGCTTAATAAATTAATTGAAATAAATATAGATCCTGAAATAGCTTTTAATTATATATATTTAGGGTTTAGTGATAAAATAAATAAAATTGAAAAAAATATAAATAAAATGGCAAAAAATGCTGAAATAATTATAAAAAATAATAAAATAAATATAAAAAATGAAGTTGTTGGAATTAAATTTGATAAATATTCATTTTATAATAATTTAATAAAATTATATAATAATAAAATTATTAATTTAAAAATTCCTGTAATTAAACAGCTTCCTAATATAACTGCTGAAGATTTAAAAAAGGAAACAAATAAAAGAGCTGAATTTTCTACAAATATTTCTTCATCATCTTCTTCAAGGAAACATAATATTAGAATGGCTTTAAATAAAATAAATGGAACTAAATTGGGTAAACGAGAAAAATTTAGTTTTAATAATTGTGTAGGAAAAAGAGATACTAAAAATGGATATAAAGAAGCTAAAATTATTTTAAATGGTGAATTTGTTGAAGGTGTTGGTGGAGGTGTTTGTCAAGTTTCTACAACTTTGTATAACGCTGCATTATTATCTGGATTAAATGTAATTAGTTCACAAAAACACAGTCAAAGAGTGGGTTATGTGAAAGCTGGATTTGATGCCATGGTAAACTATGGGTCTTCTGATTTAATTTTTGAAAACAACACTAATGAAGATATATATATTTTGTGTAACTACGCTAATGATAAAATAACCATAACTATTTATGGGGAAGATTTGAATGGATATAAGTATATGGTTGAAAATGAAATTGTTAATAAAGTAAAACCAGCAGAAGAAAAAGTAATATATGATACTGAAAAAAAATATATAGATAAAGTTAGATATAAAGACCAGTTTTTCGAATTAAAGCAGGCGAAAGAAGGTTATACAGTAAAGTCATATAGATTGAGTTATTTAAATGGGGTGTTGCAAAATAAAACCTTGTTAAGAACAGATAAATATTTGCCTCAAAATAGAGTAATAGTATATGGGGTAGAAAATCGCCCTAAAGATATTGAATTTAATGAAAATAATGAATTAAAAACAACATCTTTACAATGTGGATAACTTGTTAAAAAATGCTAAAATTAGCTAAAAAAGTACAAAAAAGTTTAAAATATGCAAAAAGAATTATATTAAAAATGTGGAAATGTGGATAACTTATGTGCATAACTATATATAGTGGTGAAAAATTATTTAACTAACAATAGTTTTTGAAGTGTTGTAAAGATTATTTTAATTATTTGATAATTAATTTCTCATTAAATTTTTAATTTCAGCAGGTATAAAAGTATCAGTTTCAGTATAATTAAATCCACGATTTGGAGCATCGTATGCCTCGTCATAAATTACTCCTGTTTCTATTTGTAAAATATATTTAGAATCTGAACTAAAAGTATGAAGTAAAGTGCGATTGTTTATTTCTACTAATTCTTGAATAATCATAAAATATTTCTCCTTTTTATTTTTTAATTATTTTATTCTAGTGAAATTCTAATTATGTGAAAATGGCAAAATAAGTTGAAGTGGTGGTACAAGTGGTGCAAGGGTTTGTTTGACTTTTAGCATCTTCTCTAGAAGCGTACCATGTTAAAGTGTAATCTTCAAAAGTTGTTGGAAGAGTGTCTCCAGCTTCAAAATCTCCAGCACCTGCTACAGGAGCATTGTATCTATTAAAATTTGTGGCGTTTTGATAAGCTGTATAACTAGTGTAAGGAACAATAATTAACGTTGTTCCTATGCTTGCAAAAGTTGTGCTTCCAAATTTTGGAGGAGTGGTTGGTAAAAATCTAAGATAATCCACAGTAAGATTGTTTCTAAGAAATTGCATGCCAACTTCTATAACTGTAGAAGGTATTAACATTTCTGTTATTTCTAAACAATCTGCAAAGCAGGCTTGAGGAACTACTTTTACTCCTTCACTTAACTCTACTGTAGCTAAATTAGAACAATAAGCAAACATAAATGTAGAGTCTGTGCTTAAAGGTGCAGAAATATGAACGTCTGTTATTTGAGTACATTTATAAAAAGCTCTAGTTTCTATAGAAGTGCATGTAGCAGGAATTGTTACAGAACCTGAAATGTCTGCACTATTAAATACATCAGAGCCAAGTTTTGTTATATTTGAAGGTATTGTTAAATTTGTGCTATAAAATGAAATGTTGTCATAATCTTCACAATGATATGCAAAGGCTTTTATTTCAGTGATAGAACTGTCAGTTGGAAGAAATATTGGGCTAGAGCCCTTTCCAAGTAAACTGATTTTGCCAAAGTTATAATAAAATTGCATATCTTCAATATCCATACTACCTGTCTTTAATTCTCCGTTTTGAGCATAGAATGTTTTTCCTAATGCAACATCTTCTTCTTGAGCAGTAGCAAGAGTTAAATTTGGCACATTTGCAAGAGCAGAAGTTATCTCAGTTGGAGAAGGATTTGTATTTTGTACAGATACAGAAATTCCTTTAGATTGTAAAGTTTGTTTTTGATTTATTAATTCTTGTTTAATAGTTTCTAATGAATTCATAAAATCTCCTTTTAATATGTTCCATTTGTTATTGATGATATTTGTGATTCAGTTAAATATGTTCCCTTTACAATGAAATATAATTCGTTGTCAATATTAGATATACTAGAACTCAAATTTTCTACTGTTGGAACTAGTGTTGAATAAGTATTGTTAAGAGCTGTAATATTTGATTGAATAGCAGAGATTTGAGATTTTGCCGTATTTACATCATTTTGTAAAACAGCAACTAAGCTTGAAAGGTTTTCATTTTCACCAAGATTTGGGAAAGAATTGTCTAAAGTTTGTTTTATTAAATATAACCTATTATCTAATTCTTGTAGTTTTAGTTGAATACGTTCAATTAAATCTTTCATAATCCTCCTTTGTCACCATTTTATCAGTTGATATTTAAAATTAATATGGGGGTATGCCAAAAATTTTTACATATTTATTAAAAATTTAGAAATAATATTGATATAACTAAAAATAAAAAATTCTTATCATGTGTTTGTTTTTTAAAAATTAACTTAAACTATTTTAGAAGCGAAAGATAAAAAAACTAAAAAAATAAAAAAAATGTAAAATTTGGTTGATTTTTTATTTTTATATTGATATAATGCTTGTATGATATATCGCAAGAGATAATGCGAAAAGGGGGAAAGTATATGTTTTTACAATTACTTGCAGAAAATGCTGTTAGTGAATGGACAAATAGAATTGTTAATGCTATAGACAAGATTTTAGTGCCAATCTTAATTATTGGTTGTAGTGTGGGCCTTATTTATGCTATTGTTGTTGGTATAAAAATGATGAAGGCAGATAGTAAAGATGCTCGAGATGAGAATAAGGCAAGGTTGATAAATATTGCTATTTCTATTGTGGCGGTAGTAATATTAATTGGTTTATTCTATGCTTTAAGAAGTTGGTTATTAAATGAGGCTAATAGCACTTCAGATTTTGAAGACATATTTAATGATAGTACAGATTTAGAAGGTCAAACTCATATAGGTGGTAATTTGTTAAACACATTTAATCTTGTAAAACAAAATATTTCAATGTTATTTTAATAATTAAATAAAAACATGTGCATTTTAGTACATGTTTTTTTATACTTTTTATTAAAAATATTATTACTAATTTTAAAATAATTTATTAATATTTTTTGTAGGTTAAATTTTATGTTAAATAGACAAATAAAAATATTAATTATTTGCTTGATAATTAGCGTAGAAAAGTTTATAATAAATATATAAATTATATTTTTATTATTTAATTGGGGAAAATATTTACAAAAGGGGATTAATATGAGTTTAACTCTATTAGGTATATTCGATGATATTATAAATTCAGTCATGTATGTTGTAGGTATGATATTATGGGGTTTGGCAGACATATTTTTTGTGCTTATAGATTTAATTGAAGAGCTTTTCCGTAAGTTTGCTGGGTTAGATGTAGTATACACTTCTTCTGGAGAGGCTATTGAAGGAGATATAGTATTATACTTATTGTCAAGCACTATAGTTCAAGATATATTTTTCTCAATTATGATTTTAGGATTTTTCTTATTAATTATATTTACTATTTTTGCTATTGTTAAAAATCAGTATACAGACAAACCAAAACCTGTATCTGGAATAATTAGCAATGCTTTTAAAGGCTTATTAATGTATATATTAGTCCCTGCGGCTACAGTGGTTTGTTTGACAGTGGGTAATATAGTACTTCAAGCTATAGATGGTGCTACACGAACGCAGACGTCAGGAACGGCTAGCGATATGCTGTTTATAACGGCGGCATATAATGCAAATATGCTTAGAGATGGAGATTTGGTAGATCAGCGTGAAGAGTTGGCTTATCTTATTGACCAAGGAAGGCTCAATAATATTATGGACGATTTAGCTGAATATGGGATTTATTCATCTGCTGATGCTGAATTTGCTAGTTCTACTACAATAGAGAACATTGCCACTTTAATAGATGAAAAATTTGTGGCAGGTGAGTTAATTGCAAATAAATGGAGCTATTCAGCAGTGGCAAACTATTATCAACTTATTCAGCTAAGTTATATAACTGTATGGGTTGGTGGCGGATTTATGATATACGCCTTATTTATGATTAGCTGGGGATTATTAAATCGTATATTTAAAATGGTAATAACTTATTGCATGACTCCAGCATTTATGGCTATGTATCCTTTAGATGAAGGAAAAGCATTAAAATCATGGGCAGGAGATTTTGCTAAAAATGCTAGTATGGCTTATGTAGCTGTAGGAGTGTTAAATATATTTTATTCAGTTTTGCCTTTTGTAAGAAATATAAATATATATAGTACTGCAGCAGGGGTTATAACAAATTTATGGATTAGACTTTTAATTACAATTTCTGGTTATTTATTAGTTAAAAATTTAATATCTACTATTAGCGGTTGGATAGGAACAGGAAATGCGTATGATGAAGGTAAAAGTGCCAAAGATGCTATTAGCAAGCCTATTAAAGCTACAGTTGGAGGAGCTGTTAAGGGTGTTGCAGGAGCTACAGGAGCTTATACTGCTGCTAAAAAAGCTGGTGCTGGCAGAGGAGAAAAGTTTTACGCCACTTTATTGGGTGCGTATAAAGGAACAGGTTTAAGCGATAAATTTGATCCTACAAAAGCAGTTACAGATGCTGCTAAAGCTTCGAAAGAAGGTGGAGAGTTTTATAGAAATGTATATACAAATTCATCATTTAATAAAGATATAAGAGAGGAAAGAGAAGCTAGATTTACAGTGGCTGATGCTATAAATAAAGAGAAAAAAGAATTTGCTAAACAACAAAAAATTATAGAAGCTTGGAGAGATCAACTTATTAACGAAGCTATAGCCAAAGGTGCTACTAATGCAGAGATACAGGCTATACGAGATAATGCAGAACTTCAATTATATAAATTTGCTTCAGAACAAACTATTGGTAAAATTTTAGGTGCAAAAGATATGGGTGCTATTGATATGAGTAAAAAAGAACTTGATACTGATAAATCTAGATTTGCTCCAGCACAAGCCTATTATGAGGCTGTGGAAACAGAAAAGGCGTTATATGAACAGATTTTTGGAGATGATGGTTTGGGTGTTAGTGATCATAGATTAACGGTAAAATCTTTAGATCAAACAGATCCTCGTTTTGCACAATACGAAAAATTGGCAGAGTCTATCACTCTTGCACAGCAAGAACAGGGCAGAGCTGTGAGAGCTGCTGAAAATTTATCTAAAACAGATGCAGAAGTTAAAAAAGCTTTAGAAAAAGTATTTGCATTTAGTGGAGATAAAATTGTAGATCCTACAGGCAATGTTGATATTTACAGCAGAGAAGTTTCTAAAGCTATTGATGATTTGGCTGAAAGAGAGAAAAATATTAACGAAAAAATCAAAGATGTTATTAGAGATGTTGCTAGTAAAATGGAACAAGTTCGAAATGGAAACATTACTCCAGATCAAGCAAAAACTATTGCTGAAGGTTTGAAGAATCAAAAATAAAATTAGGGGGAGATATGGTTAGATATATTCCAGGTAAAACTAGAATTAAAATAGAATTTGCCAGAAATATTACGCTTGGTGATATTATTGTATTTCTATTTTGTCTTGCTGGCTTAGGATTAATTTTATTAAGTAATTTATTTGGGGATTACAAATGGTGGTATGCTATTGCTTGGATTTCTATTTCTATTTCATTATTTGTTCCTATTGATGAAGGTTTAAGATTGTATAGCTCTATAGGATTAATTTTAAGGTTTACAGCTTTTAGAAAAAAATATGCAAATTCTAAAGAAAAAATTAAAGGCTATAGAAATATGAGCGAAATAACTCCTTTTATAAGTCTTGATACAGGAAGATATATTAACTTTGGTGAATATTATGCAATGGTAATTGAAATTATGCCAATAGCTTTTGAGTTAATGAAAGAGTCAGAGCAAGATGAGATGATAAATACTTTTGCTAGAGGATTAAGAAGATTAACGCAAAATCAATCTGCAACAATAGTAAAAACTAGACGGCCTATGCGTTTTGATATATTTTTAAAAAATGATGATGAGAAATATGAGTTGTTGAATCGTTTATATGAAGATGGCTATTATACTGCAAATGAGATAAGTGCTCGTGGAGAAATATTTAGAGAACGTGTTGCATCTCTGCAAAACGCTATGAATGCTGAACCAATATTGCAAAATCATTTCTATTTAGTTGTATATGGAGAAGATAAAACAGCTTTGAGTGATACAGTGATAGGAATAGTTAATGATTTGGGTGCAGGACAAAATGGAATGAATTCTCATATTTTGGAAGAAAAAGATTTAATAATATTTTTAAAATCTAACTATAAAGAAATTTTTAGTGAAAGAGAAGCAGATAATTTGCCTCCAAGTCAGTTTAGAGAATGGATATTGCCAAAAAAAATAGAGTTTAAAACATCTAAAGTAGTAATAGATGGCAAAAATTATCGTCAATTTTGCGTATCTAATTATCCTACAACAGTTGGTAACGCTTGGGCTTATAATATGTTCAGTATGCCAGATACAAGAGTTGCGTTAAAAATGCTACCTATTGACAAAGAAAAAGGCGAGAGAGCTATTGACCGAGTTATTATGGAAAAAGAAAGTAAATTAGATAGAACTCATACAACAAGTAAACGAATTGAACAGCAAAATGATATAGACAGCTTACGTTTATTATTAAATGAATTAAAATCTAATAATGAGTTGTTATATGATGTTTCTATTCATTTTACAGTGCTTGAAGAGCAAAGAAAAGAGTTAAAAGCTGTATTAAGACAAGATGGTTATAGAGTTAGTGAAATGTTTGGAAGGCAGGTAGACGCATTTATTAGTTCTAATATTAGCAGAATTCAAAATATCAAGTCTTGTACAAGAAATTTGCCTACAACTACTATTGCTGCATCATTCCCATTTGTTGCTTCATATATGCAAGATTCTAAAGGCTTTTATATTGGAGATACTATTTCAGGATATCCTGTATTTGCAGATTTCTTTATAAGAGATCCAAAAATGGGACGTATAAACTCTAATATGATGATTGTTGGTAAATCAGGTTCAGGAAAATCGTTTGCTACTAAAACTATTTTAACAAATCTTGCTGCAGATAGAACAAAAATGTTTATTCTAGACCCTGAACAAGAATATGATACATTAACAAAAAATTTGCATGGAAAAATTATTGACGTTGGAACAAATTCTGGCGGAATTTTAAATCCTTTTCATATTATGGCAAGCTTAGAAGATTTGGATTCAATGCAAAATGACGAAGAAAATGATAAAGAAGATGAAGGTGTAGAAAGTGATGAAATAGATGAGATTGAAATTCCTTCAAATAAAACTTTTTATACTCATTTGCAATTCTTAGAGCAATTTTTTAGAGTTATATTACAAGGTATTAGTTCTGATGCTTTTGAGCTTTTGAACAGTTTGGTAGTTGAATTATATCATTCTAAAAAAATTAGTGAAAAAACTGATTTAACCAAATTAAAAAATACAGATTATCCAACTTTTGACGATTTATTTAACTTAATTCAAAAGAAATTGGATACTGAAAAAGACCAATATTTAAAAACGAATTATTTAATATTAAAAACATATATTCAAAAATTTTCTACAGGAGGACGAAATTCAGATCTTTGGAATGGTCCAACTAGTATTGAAACAGATGAAACTCTAATTACTTTTAACTTTCAAACTTTGTTTGCTAGTAAAAATAATCAACTTGCAAATGCTCAAATGTTATTAATATTTAAATATTTAAATAATGAAATTATAAATAATAAAAAATTTAATGAGCAATATTATAAAAAGCATCATGTAAAAATTGATCGTCAAATTGTTGTGGCAGTAGATGAGGCACACATGTTTATTGATCCTGATTTCCCTGTTGCACTTAACTTTATGGCTGAAATGGCAAAGCGTATTCGTAAATATCAAGGAATGCAAATAGTTATTACTCAAAATATTAAAGACTTTTTAGGAACTCCTGAAATTCAGCGTAGATCAGCTGCAATTATTAATGCAAGCCAATATAGCTTAATTTTCCAAATGGCTCCTAATGATATGAGCGACTTAATGAAATTGTATAGTTCTGCTGGTGGAATTAATAAGCAAGAACAAGAGCTTATTGTAACAGCTCCTCAAGGGCGATGCTTCTTAATTTCAGGCCCTATTTCAAGACAATTTGTAGATATTCACGCTTTACCAAATGTGTCGTTTATAATGGGAGAGGGTGCTCCAAGATATAGAAACTCTTAAAGTTTATTTAAGAGTTTTTTATTTATATAAAATAAAAAAATGAACTAATTTTATGAATAAAATATCTTCCAAATAAGCATCTTAAATATATATAATTCTTAAGAGGTGAATATGGAAGATAAATTTGAGGGGAAAGGTGTTGTTAGAAGAGTTGATGAATTGGGAAGAATAGTTTTGCCAAGAGAGATGAGGAAATTATTGGATATTAAAGAAGGGTGTAGATTGCAAATTGGAATTGTAGATGGGGATAAATTTTTATTAAGTAAATATATGCCTATGAACAATATGAAAGATTATGCTCCCACTGCAATAAATGCTATGGAGTGTGTAATAGAACATGATATATTGATATGCGATTTAGAACAAGTGGTTTGTACAAATAAAAAAAAATATACAGATAAAAAATTGCATGTAGAAACTCAAGATCTTTTATATAAAAGAGATGTGGTGGTTAGAAAAAGTCAGGATAATAGTAAAATGCTTCAAGTGGTTAAAGAATTTGACATACATCCTATATGTGAACTATTTGTTCCAATAGTTAAAGATGGAGATGTGCTTGGAGGTATAATTGTTGTGGCAATGGAAGACAAATGTTTTGATGATGGCACAATAAAAGTAGCAAAATCTTATGCAAAATTTTTAGCAGAGATATTGCCTTAAAAAAATAAAAAATAAATTTTTTTAAATTTATTTTTTTTATTTTATATTATTTTTAAATATTTTTGTATTTATTATAAATTAATTTTAAATAAAATTAAATATTTGTTATATTAATTTAAATTAATTATTAATTAAATATTATTTTCAATAAAATCATACATTTCATTTAAACAGCTTAAATTACATACTTGTTTTTTTAATTCTGTAGAATTATTATAATTTTTTAAATACCATAATAAATGTTTTTTAAAATAATTAAATGTGGCGTCATCATTATTTAAATATTCTTTTATTTTATTTAAATGTGTAAGAACTATTTGTTGTTTTGTTATAGAAATTTTTTTATGTTTTAATTTTGAAAAAATTTCAGGATTACCTAATGCTTCTCTTCCAATCATAACTCCTGCACAACCTATAGATTTTGCATATTTAACATCTTTTGCTGTTTTGATATCTCCACTCCAAATAACAGGAATTTTTACATTGTTTATTAAATTTTTATAAGCAAACTTATCCACTTCTCCACTATAACCTTGCTCTCTTGTTCTAGCATGCAATACAATGAAATCAACTCCAACTTCTTCACACATTTTTCCAAATTCAATGTAATTTAATTTATTGTCAATACCTAATCTAAATTTTACAGAAATAGGTTTATCTGTATTATGTCTAACTGCTGAAAGAATTTGTTTTGTGTGTTCTAAATTTCTCATCATAGCACAGCCATCATTGTTTCCTACAATTTTTTTTGCTGGACAACCGCAATTAAAATCAATTATATCAAAATGGTCTAATATATTACTACTAACCACATTTTTTATTGTATTTTCATCATGTCCAAATAATTGAACAGATTTTAAACATGAACTTTCTTCTCTTAACATTTTTAAGGTTTTACTGTTTTTATATTCTAAAGCTTTTGCACTTATCATTTCAGTTACAACCAAATCTGCCCCAAAATCACTACAAATTTTTCGAAAAGCAAAATCAGTTACCCCAGCCATAGGGGCTAAAGCATAAATAAATTTTTTAAATTTAAAAATTTTCCTATTCATGTTAGTTATTATATATAATAAATTAGTTTTTGTATAGTAAAAAACATATTTTTTATCTTTTTGCAAAAATTAATTGTATGAAAAAGACTATTTTACAAAATTTATCTTGGATATTAATTTGTTCGATTATTGCTAAAGTGCTAGGTGGTGTATATCGAATTGTTTTAACACGCATTTTAGGAACAGATATAGGATTGTTTCAAATTGTATTTTCTGTTTATTCTTTTTTAATAATTTTAATATCTAGCGGAATTCCAATGGCGATTAGTAAAATTGTTTCTAGCAAAAATACTAATAGTTCTCGTCAAAAAGTGTTGTATGGGGCTATTTCTATTTTATTTACTATTAGTGGTATATTGGCTATAGCTTTAATATTTGGAAGTAAAGGGTTAGCGTTATTGCAAGGAGATAAAAGAATATATCTTTGTTATATAATTTTAGCTCCATCACTAATTTTATCTGCTGGAGTTGCTGTATTAAAAGGATATTTTCAAGGGGTAAAGAATTTTACTTTTCCAGCAATATCTGCCATCATTGAACAACTATTAAAAGTTGTTTTAGGATTAATATTCATGCTAGTTCTTCAAAAGTTTTATATTCTTGGAGCATTATTTGGAGCAATGTTAGGAACATTGTGTGGAGATATAGCAAGCTTTGTATTTTTAAAAGTGATGTCAAGGAAAGAAATTTCATTTAAATATTCTATTAAAAATATAAATTCTGGTAAAAAAGTGTTTAAATTAGCCTATCCAATAATGCTGTATAGCTTGATTATTCCATTAACTAATTTTATAGATAGTTTTTTGGTGGTTAAACTTTTAAATTTAAATGTTTCACGAAATACATCTATTTTATTATACGGATTGCAGAATGGGGCAGTTGGGTCAATAATATCAATACCTACAATATTTTCATTCGCTCTTGCGAGTGTATTGATGCCTTCATTAAGTGGTGATTATGCAAATAAAAAAATTAACCAGTTTAATACAAAAGTGCAATTAGCTTTCAAATTGGCTGTTTGGGTAGCTTTGCCTTGTGCTATTTATTTTGCAATCAATGCTTCAAATATTATTAATATATTATATGGTACTAGCATTAATGGATATGGTGTAAATGGGCAATATGTAGCAAAAATTTTATTAATTATAAATAGCGTTTCTGTTGTATTTTCTTGTATAAATCAATTAAGTGCTGTTATTTTACAAAATTTAGAAAAAAACTTTTTGCCTATAATAAATTTGGGAATAGGTGTTTTGTGTAAAATTATTCTTGAACTAATGTTTATTCCTTGTGGGAGATTGGGAATTTATGCTTATGCTTTAGCTACTAGTGTAGGATTCATTATATCTGGAGTGTTAAATCTGTATGCAATAGAAAGGTTTACAAACAAACTTTTCGACAAAAAATTTTTAGCAAAATTAACTCTTGCATGTTCAATAGTAATTTTATTGTTAACTATGTTTAAAATGTTTAATTCTAATTGGATATTTATATTAGGAAGTTTGTTTACAGCAGTTATATACTTGGTTATAATATATTTGTTAAAATTATTTTCAAAACGAGATATTGATATGTTTATGCGTAGCGATTAAATTTATTATAGCTAATTTCAAATTAAAAAAGAATAACGCCTGTTTTGTTATTCTTTTTGCTTTACTATTTTCAAAGTTGACTAACCTTGAGTTTATTATTCTGCAATTACTAATATAAAATTTTTCTTTCCTTTTTTGAATAATATGCCTTTTTGCAAGTCTTGTTTTGATACTTGATCCATAACTGATGAAACTATTTCATTGTTTTTAGATATCCCTTTTTGTTCAATTAGTCTTCTAGCTTCACCTTTAGATTTGGTAAAACCTATTTCTGTTAATAAATCTACTATAAATAATTTATCGTCTAAAGTATTTACATTTAATTTAACAGTAGGGGCATTATCAAGAGATTGTTCTCCTCCAAATAGATTTTCACTCATATTTTGAGCCTCTATTGCATCTTGTTCTCCTCGAATAAATTTAGTAATTTCATACGCCATTCGTTTTTTTGCTAAAACAATATCTTGTTTTATAAGCTCTCTAGCTTCAGCCATTGGAACATCTGTAAATATAGCAAACATCATTTCTACACAAGCATCAGGAGTTTGAAATACTCCTTGATAAAAATCGTATGCTGAAATTTTATCTTTATCTATCCAAATTGCACCTTTTTCAGTTTTTCCCATTTTCTTTCCATCAGGAGTAAGAAGCAATGGGTTTGTAACGCCAACCATAACTCTATTGCCGTTATCAATAAAATTCATTTTTCTGCCTAATTCGGCTCCGGCAACAATGTTTCCCCATTGGTCTGCTCCTCCCCATTGAAGCACACAGTTATAATTTTTATTTAAATATAAGAAGTCGTATGCTTGCATTAACATATAACCCATTTCGAAAAATGTTAATCCGCCTTCTTCAATTCTTTTTGCGTAAATATCATTAGATATCATTTTGTTTACATTAAAATGAACTCCTACATCACGCATGAAATTTACATAATCATATCCTTTAAACCAATCTGCATTATTAACAATAATAGCAGGATTATCTCCATCAAAATTTAAAAATTTACTATATCCTTGCTTAATTTTTTCAATGTTTTTATTAAGCTGTTCATGAGTTAACATGCTACGCATTTCAGTTTTTCCACTAGGATCTCCAATAGCAGCAGTTGCTCCACCTACTAATATAATAACCTTATGTCCAGCTTGTTGTAATCTGCGCATTATACAAGCTGGAACACAATGGCCTATATGCAAACTGTCTGCAGTAGGATCTGTTCCTGTATAAACTGTTATAGGTTTTCCATTTAATAATTGTTTTAACTTATCTTCATCTGTTGATTGATAAATCAACCCTCTATCTTTTAGTAATTCATATAATTCCATTTCTTTTTCCTTTTAATTTGCGTTTTGTGTAATATTTAATATTGCTGTCACAGAATTGCTTGTTGAATTTCTTGTGAATTTTATAATATATTCATTTTCTTTATTAAGATTTGAATAAGAATTAATCTCTTCATCTGTATTTGAAGAAGTATATAGAGAGTAATCTGCACCTTCTATATTAATGGTTAGATTAAAAGTTGATGAGGTTATAGTACTAGCATTTAATTTATAATATTTTACAAGATTTTCATCACTAAATTCAATATTAATATTAGCTATCCATTCACCTTCATTTTCTATTAAAGTTATTGTATAAGGATTTTCTAAACTTCCATTTTCAGACACTTCTGTATTATCATCTTCATTTGAGTTATATTTATTTTCCCATAAACTATCTACCCATTTTTGAATTAATTTACCATCTATCACATATTTTTCCACTAATTCATCTGTATAGTTATATATTGGTTTTGCTATTTTTGTATGATCTTGAATAATAGGTGAAACTTTAGTGTTTACCAATGGAATAACTGTGAGAAGAGTTAATATTACTGTAAATACAAATATAATAAGTCCGCCTTTAATAAATCCAAATATAAAACCAAATATTTTATTAACAAAACCAATTACTTTATTTTGAGTTATGTTATCAAATAATTTTGAAGCTAAAGATAAAACTATTTTAATCAATATAAATAGCAAAATACCAGCTATGATGGTCATTATAATAGATGCAAAAGCTCCACTTACAATTTCAGCTACAGTCGCACCCTCAATCTCGCTAGCAGTTAAAGGTTTTAATACATAAGACATAAGAGTTTTTAAAAAACCATTAGTGCTTGATGGTATATTATTTGCAATATCTGCACCAGAAACTCCAGACGGTATAACTTCACTATAAAAAGCTCCCATACTAGCAATGCTACTAGATAATTTGCCTGCTATAAGACCTGTAAAATCATAAATTTTATTAATTAATTTTGCTAATGGGCTTGCAAAATATATACTTACAATAAGAACAACTATTGTGGAAATCATTGAAATAATTGATTTAAAAAATCCTTTATGTAGCCCAATAAAAGCACAAATAAGTAATAAAGCAACAATGGCTACATCTAATACAATGCCTACAGTAGAAGCAACTGATAAAAGCATAATTTCCTCCTTGTTTCTTATTTAATATATATGATTGTAACACATCAAAATGCAAAAGTAAACAAAGTAAACCAATTTAACAAAATTTTACTTTATTTTTAAATATATCTAAAAAATTTTATCCAAATAATTCATATTTACACTAGTTAGGCAAATAATATTTAAATATAACTAAAAGTTTATGAAAACGATTGTTAATTTTACAAATATATGCTACAATATATTCATTGATATTGCGAGGTGAAAAATGGTTGCTAAAAAAAATAATAATAAGCGCACGTTATTTATAATTATAGGAGCTTTATTAATAATAGCGTTGTTTTATTCTATATATGCATTAAATAAAGATGATAAAAGGCTTGATTATACAGAATTTAAATTAATGGTTCAAAATAAGCAGGTGGATAGTATATATTTAAATGATTATACAATTTATGTTAGAACAGTTGGCAGTAAAATTAAAGAAGAGGCTTTCCCAGATAATTATGATTATTATTGTTATTACATGAATAATGAATTAGTTATACAATTTATTGAGCAATATAATGAACAATTCTTCTTAAATATAGGTGATTATTATGATGCAGAAACAGGGACAATTACAAGAAAAGAAGATGTTACAGATAGCACTATTGGAACAGAAGTTACAGAAGCTCATTATATAAGCGGATATATTAAATATGATGGAAAGTGGGATACAGGATCTTGGTTTGACTCAGTTCTTCCTTGGCTAAGCTTTGGTTTAATAATAATATTTGGTTTTATGATTTATCGTACCATGGCAGGTGGTGGAAGCAAAGGATTTTCATTTAGTAGAAGTAAAGCAAAATTAGTTGTGTCTTCTAAAGTTAGATTTAGTGATGTTGCAGGAGCTGAAGAAGAAAAACAAGAGTTAGAAGAATTAGTAGAGTTTTTAAAAAATCCTCAACAATTTACTGATTTAGGAGCAAGAATTCCTAAAGGAGTATTGTTAGTTGGACCTCCTGGAACAGGTAAAACATTACTTGCAAAAGCAGTTGCAGGAGAAGCTAAAGTTCCATTCTTTTCAATATCAGGGTCTGATTTTGTAGAATTGTATGTTGGTGTGGGTGCATCTCGTGTAAGAGACTTATTTGCACAAGCTAAAAATAATGCCCCTTGTTTAGTATTTATAGACGAAATTGATGCTGTTGGTCGTCAACGTGGAGCTGGAATGGGTGGCGGAAATGACGAACGAGAGCAAACTTTAAATCAACTTTTAGTTGAAATGGATGGTTTTGAGAGTAATAGTGGAGTTATTATACTGGCAGCTACTAACCGTGCAGATGTATTAGATCCAGCTTTAACACGTCCAGGAAGATTTGATCGTCAAATATATGTTCATATTCCAGATGTTAAAGGTAGAGAAGATATAATAAAAATTCATTCTAGAAATAAGCCTTTGGCAGAAGATGTGGATATTAAACGAGTTGCAAGATTAACTAGCGGTTTTGCTGGTGCAGATATTGAAAATATGCTTAACGAAGCAGCATTACTTACAGCTAGAGATAAACGAGTTAAGATTACTATGGTAGATATTCAAGAGGGAATTAACAAAGTATTGATGGGACCAAAGAAAAAATCTCGTTTAATAACTGAAGAAGATAAAAAGATAACAGCTATCCATGAAAGTGGTCATGCAATTATTGCTCATACTTTACCTAACTGTGATTCTGTTCAAGAGATTTCAATTATTCCTAGAGGTCATGCTGGTGGATATACGTTGACTTTAGATGAACAAGATAGAACTCACATGACAAAACAAAAATTGTTAGATAGCATAACAATGATGTTGGGAGGCCGTTCAGCAGAAGAAGTTATGTTAAAAGATATTACAACAGGTGCTTCAAATGATATTGAGCGAGCTACAAATCTTGCTAGAAAAATGGTAGCTGAATGGGGAATGAGTGATAATCTTGGATTGCTTAGCTATGGTGAAGGTGGCCAAATATTTGTGGGTAGAGATTATCAGCAAACTAAAGGTTATAGTGAATATGTAGCAAAATTAATCGATGAGGAAACTAAAAAAATTATTGAAGAAGCTCATGCTAAAGCAGTTAAAATATTGAGTGAGAAAAAGGATTTAATTGAGAAACTTGAAAAAATATTACTTGAAAAAGAAACCATTTATCATGAAGAGTTTAAATTGTTGTATGACGGAAAAAGTGTTGAAGAAGTAGAACGTATAATGGACGAAAATGCTGAAATGAAGAAAAAATATCAGGAAGAGGCTAGGAAATCAGCACTTGAGGAACGTCAAAATAAAGAAATTACATCTCTTTTAGAAACAGCAGAAGCTTCTTTTAGAGTAGGATTAATAAGTAAAAGTGATTTAGAAGCAATAAAACAAGATGTTGAGAAAAATAGAAAAAAATATATAGATATGAAAAATGATAAAAAGGATTCTAATTCTCAAAATGGGGAAGAAAAACTAGAAGACAATGTAGAAGAAAACAGCCAAGAGGGAGTGGAAGATAAACAAGAAGATAATCCTTCAACTAAACAGTCTGCTAGTAAAAAGGAAGAAAAAGATAATGTCGATGCAAATAAAAAAGATAAGCAAGACAGCTAAATTAACAATAGTAATAATATTATTAACTGTTGTATTGGTTGGAATTGTGTTAACAATTCTTTCCAATACAACAATTTTATATTGCATGAAAATTGAACAGCCTAGTAGAATAGTTGTATATAAAAATAACGCTTCAATAAACAAGGTTTTTGAAAGCAATACAAATGAATACGACTTAATATATAATGAAGTTATAAATAGTTATAAGGAATCAACATTACAGGCAATATTCTCTGGCAGAATTTTTAAAGAAATAGATATTATAAAAATAAAAAATACAAATATTGATTTTGATGGATTTAATATTAATTTTATTTATGATACTCCACAAGTAGTTAAAACTAAAAATGGAACATATAAATATGATAATACAAATTATTGGTATACTAGTTTAATGTTTAACATAACAGATACATCTTCTTGGCAATTAAACAAAGTATATATAATTCCAACAGAAGAAAGTGATGAATTTGTTTCTTATTATACTTGCAATTTATATTATAATATTTATTCAAATTATGAAAAATTATATCCATTATTAACAACTATAATTTAGATTTAATATTGACAAATTAAATAGTTATGGTATAATTACATATAAATTAGTGATGGAGGGCTAATATGGAAGAAGATAAGTTTAAAAGCAATTACATTACAGCAAAAATTTATTTTGATGGATTAAATCAGGATTTAAAAGATACTTTATTAAATTTTGAATTGAATTGTGATATAAATATGATGAAATGTGTCATGAATGGAAATAGAATTTTTGCTAAAATGAAGCTAAAAGATTTGTATCCTAGATATGCTTGCATGGGAAATTATTATACAATTATGGATCTTGAAAATGGTGGAGTAGATAAAAATAGACAAACTCATATTCGTCATAATGTTTATCGTTCTATTGCAGCATATAATCTTGATTGCGATTATGAAACTAAAGTAAAAATTTTAGCAAAAAATTCAAGATGCTATGGAGCTAATTTGCAAGATGTACTAGATATATGCGATCACAAATTAAAACAGTATGAAGAATTATTGCAATCTAATTCTACAGATGCACAAATTAAAGATTATATTAACAGATAACATAAATTTTTAAATATATAAACTAAATTATAAAAAGTGAATATTTTATACAAATTTACTCAAAATAAGAATATCTTAAGGAGGGTATATGAGTATAAAAGATAAAAAAATTCTATCCATAATATCTTATTACACTTTATTTATCTTAGCAATTATAATGGCTACATTAACAATTCTGTATGCAATTAATAGAGATGTTCCAATCTGGGCTACAATAGTGTATGTTATTTGGGCGTGTGCTGTAATAGCTGTACTTGTTTATGATATATTTTGCACATCTGTAAATAGAATGAAATTTATTCCAGGAATTATAATATATGTTTTAAGTATAGCTAGTGTTATTGTTACTGCAATATTATATTTAGTTAATGCTGGATTAACTGTAGGATTAACAGCAGAATTCATGCCAATTTATACAGGTTTAGCAGCTCTTGTTATGTCTACAACATTATATATGATTGCTAGTTACATTGTGGGAGAATCTGTTGTTGAGCATAATACAGCTATGGAAAGCATAAAACAAAATTCTAATAATTAATCTTTAAAATAAATAAAAACTTTTGAGTATAACCTCAAAAGTTTTTTTATATATTATAATTAACGATTTCTTATTTCTTTAAAAAAATTTTTTAATAACATACTAGCTTCTTGTTCGTGTTCTCCCACAATAATCTCTGATTTATGATTAAGGGTTCCATCAGTTAAAATGTTATATTTACTAACAACTGCACCATGATTTTTATCTAAACAGGCAATATGTACTTTCTTTATTCTAGAATTTAATATAGCTCCAGCACACATTGCACAAGGCTCAAGTGTAACATACATTTCACATTCATTTAATCGCCAACTTTTTAATTTTTTACACGCTTTTTTAATGGCAATAATTTCAGCATGGTTTATTGCTTGTTGAGAATGTTCACGAGTATTATAGGCTTTAGATATAATTTTATTTTCTTTTATAATTAAAGCTCCTACAGGAATTTCTTTTAATTTATATGCTTTTTTTGCCAAATTTATAGCAATGTCCATAAAATCCATAAACAACCTCTTTTAAATTTTAACACATATAGCTATAAATTTCAACAAGTTTCACTAAAACTATATCCATCTCATATATAAAATAGAGGTGAAAAATGACTTATCAAGAATTAGTTCAAAGAATTGTAGATTTACAAGACGAAGGATTGGAGCTGTTTAATGCAGGCAAAAGTGTGCTAGGGAAAAATCTTTTAGCTACACATGTAGGAAGTTTTGATGGTGTGCAAATTTTAATTCAAGGAGGTATTCATGCAAGGGAATATATTTCATCTTTGCTTATGGTAGAACAAGCAAGATATTTACATGCTACAGATGCTGTTAAAAATGGTGGAATTTACTTTATATTTTTAACTAATCCAGATGGAGCAGAAATTGTTTTAGATGGAATAAATAATTTACCTTGCGATATAACTAAACAATATTTATCATTAGCAAATGGGGGATTTGATTTTTCACAATATAAAGCAAATGTTAATTTAGTGGATTTAAATACAAATTTTGATGCTGATTGGGGTAGTGGCAGTCAAAATGTTAGATGCCCAAACACTCAAAATTTTATAGGATTTTATCCTAATAGTGAAAGAGAAGTCAATAGCTTGATAAATTTTACATACCAAGTTCGCCCAAGTTTAACAATTTCATATCATTCTAAGGGAGAAGTTATATATTATGGCTTTACAGGTGAAAGTGAGCAAAATTTAGAAAGAGATAGAATGATAGGTGAGCAGTTATCTGCAACTACAGGATATCCGCTAGAGCTTACTGAAAATAGCTCAGGAGGATATAAGGATTGGTGTATTCAAAAGCTTACTATTCCAGCATATACTATTGAGGTGGGTAGTAATTCTTTGGCTCACCCAATAGGAGAGGAATATTTACCCGAAATTTTTGCGCAAAATAAAGATGTTCCATTAGTGGCTTTAAATTTAGCAATAGAATATCGAAATCAAATAAATTTTGTACAAAAAAGTTCAATAACTAGACCTAGAATACATAATTTATTTAAAAGACGGTTTTAAATTTTATAATATTCCCCAAATAAATGAACATATAGTAATTAATGCTCCCAGAATTAAACTAGAGTAAAGGAAAATTTTGTCTACAAATTTTAATTGAGGGTTTTCATTATCTATTTGGAAAGGATTTTTATTAGCAGTCTGTTTTAACACAGTGTCAATTTCACCAAGTTTGTTTTGCAATTCAACATACGACATATTTTCTAACTGTAAATCTTTTGCTAATTTTATAGCTGTATGTTTGTTTTTATTTTTAATAATAACATAAAGTAAAGCTCTGTATAGATATAGCAAAAGCATAATTAGTGCACTTATAATCACTATTGAAAAGACAAAGTTAGTAGAAAATATGAATTCTTCAACCATCATTTTAAATTCAGACAAAGCCCAACCATATTTAGCTCCATAACTGAAATATATGCTTAAAGCATTGTTCATAAAATGTATAATCATTGCAGGATAAATACTATCTGCAACAATTACTACAATTCCCATTAAAGCTCCTAATATCATAGCATAAAAGAATTGTTGAATATTAAGATGCATTAAACCAAATAATATAGATGAAAATAGCAATCCATATTTTGTATAGCCTTGTTTACTACTTCCATTCATAAACATTCCTCTATGCAAAACTTCTTCACAAAATCCAGGAATTAAAGCAGTTAACAATATTTCAATAGAAATATCTCCTCCTACACTTAAACTAATGTTTATAGAACTATCATAGCCAAGTAAGGATAAAATGGAATAAAATATATCTGCAACATAATTATTGATAAAAAACAATACAAATCCAAGCCCAATAGAGGATAATAAAACTGTAAAAGATATTTTTTTAAATCCAAAATCACTAAAAGTTTGTTTAACATTTTTTGTTACTAATGCAGAATATAGCGTTATAGGAAAAGCAAGCATTACTATTCCTTGAATTAAAAATGTAGATAAATATGAACTTTTAATAATATCAAAATAACCTAGCACAAAAATTAATGCTACGCTTAGCATACATATATAATAAATTAAATTGATATAAAATATTTTTTTATTCTTCATAATTATCTCTTATCTAATAGGTACATATTAATACAATGTATATAACAATCATTAAAATAATAGAACCATAAAATATTAAATTATTAAATTTTTTCGTTTTCAAATCTAATGTATATGAATTTTTCAGGTCAACATTTGAACTATTGTTTTTTTGATGAGATTTAAAATCTTTAAACAAATAATACATAATAACAATCCATATAGCAAAAGTAATAATGGCATACATTAAATTGAGAAAAGAATGGCTAAATTGACTTGTAGTATGACTAAAATATTGTATGCTAATAGTAAGTGCATTATTTATAAAATGTAATAACATTGGGAAAAATATGTTTTTAGTTCTTAAATATACAATACTTAAAATAAGTCCAAAACATATTGGATATAAAAGTTGAGAAAGAGAAAAGTGAAATATAGCAAACATTATAGAGCTAAATATAATTGCAAAAATCTCGCCTTTTTCTTTTAAACTATTTACAAGCACCCCTCTAAAGAATAATTCTTCACATATTGCTGGAATTAAAGCTAGAGATATAAGGGATATTAAATAATTTTTAGTATTTAAAGGATAAGAAACAGAATTTGCTGATTTACCTATAAATTTTACAAACAATTCAAAATAATTTAATATTCCAGACAATAAAAATAAAGTTAAAATTCCAATGCAAACGCAAATTAATACATATATAGAAGTGTTTTTATTAGGTTTTTCAATTACTTCAGCTTTAGTTAAATATTTTTTATAAAACCATACAAACATTATAACAAAAGCAATATTCATGCATAAAGCTTGAACAAGATATCCAGAAGCAGAATCGAAAAATACTTCTATTTGAGCAGATGTTTTGCCAGCTAATATTAAAATTTGCTTAATTAACACCACTCCAAATGCTGCTGTAAATTGTGACAAAATAAAACCAAGAACAAACATTGCTCCTGCAGTGAAAATTGTGGCTTTATTTTTACTTTTCATAATATAATTATACTAAATAATATGAATATTTGCAAATAAATATAAAAAAATAAAATTTTATGGTTAAATTTTATAGTTTTTACACATATATATTAATATGGAATTTTTAATTTATTCAACTAAATTGCAAGATGAAGTTTTATTACAAAACAACATATTTATTTCACCTGAAGCAGATATTAGCGAGGGAGTAAAGTTGTATTTTGGAGTGAAAGTATATGGCAAAAGTTACATAGCAAATGGGGTAGAGTTACATTCTAATGCAGAGATTTGCAATAGCACAATTTTAAATGATTGTAAAATATATTCAAGTGTTATTACAAATTCTACTATAGAAAAAAATTGCATTATAAAACCTTTCACACATATATATAATTGTAACATAGGTGAAGATGGTGTAATAGGTAATTTTGTTAGTATAAATCATTCAAATATAGGTAAAAATGCTGATATAAGGTCATTATGTTGCATTAATAATGTAGAGATAGGTAACAACTTTAAAATGAAAAGTGGTGCATGTTGTGATGTTGAATCTGAATGTATAAATATTGGAGATTGTGTAACAATTCTTGAAAATGCAACAGTTATAAACCCTGTTATAATTAGTGATAATGCTATTATAGATGCCAATAGTTTAATTACTAAAGATGTTGATGTGGGCGTACTGGCTACAAGTAGTGTCAAACAAACAAATAAAACTTTAAGAGTTTAATATTATTTTATAAATAGTTAAAACGAGTAATAAAACTTGTAATAACTATTTATTTTTATTTTAATATGTGCTATAATTAAATTAGGAGATATTATGAAAATAATTGTAGGTTTAGGCAATCCTGATGGAATATATTCAAAAACTTACCACAATATAGGATATATGGTAGTTGATAAATTTGCCAAAATAAATAATTTAAAATTTAATAAAAATAAGTGTAAGGCAATGCTAGCTCAAACTCCACAATATGTAATTGCAAAACCAGTCACGTATATGAATTTAAGTGGAGATAGTGTATTGGAATTAAAAAAATATTTTAAAATATCAAATAAAGATATTTTAATAGTATTAGATGATATAGATTTACCAAAAGGGGTTATTAGATATCGTGAAACAGGTAGTGCAGGAACGCATAACGGATTGAGAGATATTATAGCTAAAGTGGGACCTACACCTAGATTAAGAATTGGCATAGGAAGAGATCAAACTATGGATTTAAAAGATTATGTTCTTTCTAATATTGATGTGAGAAGTCAAGAGATTTTAAATTCAGCTTTTAATGAAGCAATAATAAAAATTAATGAGTTTATAGAAAATGATGAATAGTGTAGAAAAATTTTTACAAGCAAGCAAATTAGATGATTTGTGTGTAACAGGTACAAAAATTGGCGAACAAGCGTATTTAATTGCAAATTTAAATTCGCCTGTTTTTTTCCTTGTTGGAGATAGTGAAACTGCTATAAAAGCCAATCAACAGCTTTTAGCTTTAAATAAGCGTAGTGTAATAATAGACAACATAGATAATCCATATATGATAACAAAATATCAAAGCCAAGATAATAATATAGCAATACTAAATGCTTTGTATTCTATGGCTAATAATACACTAGATGTAGTAGTAATAACTCCACAGGTGTTAACTTTAAAATTAGGTAATTTTGAAATTTTTAAGAAAAATATCATTAATTTAAAAGAGAATCAAACACTAGATTTAGAAAAATTTAAATCCTATTTAATATCAACAGGATACTCTCGTGTTGATATGGTACAAAACATAGGAGATTTTTCTGTAAGAGGAGATATATTAGATATATTTGCACCTAATCATGAATATCCTATAAGAATAAATTTTTTTGATGATGTGATTGAAAATATAATATATTTTGATAATATAAATTTAGGAACTATTAAAAAATTAACTAATATTGAAATTTGTCCTATGCAACATGTTATATTATCGCAAGAGGAAATAAATAATTTTATTCATAAATTTAATGTTTTAGTGCAAAAAACAAATGAAACAAAGTTGTATGAATTATTATCTCAATTTGAGATAAATCAAAAATTTAATGTTGAATATTTAACATTGGTAGGATTTAAACCAGACAATATTTTTAATTATATGCCAAAAGCTAGATTAGTTGTTAGCAATCCTCTACATGTAAAAACTCAATTAGAACAAGTTATAAACGAACAAAACAAATTGTTGGAAGCTTTATTTGTAAATGAAGAAATTAAAAATAGTATAAAACCAAATATTACAGAATTTTTGAAAAAAGATAGCATTGTGTTTGATAGTCTTGGCAATTTTAATAGCAAAAATACAATAGATTTACCAACTAAAAATTTATCTAATTATTTATTTAAAACAGAACTAATTAAATTTGAATTAGCAAGTATACGAAACAAACAAATACAATTATGTTTAGATAATGAATATACATTTAATTCAATTAAAAATTTGTTGATTTCAAATGGAGTGGGGATATCTACAGATTTAAAAGATATTGGAATAGTATTAACACAAAATAAATTACCATATAATGTATGTTTTGCAAATGAAGATGTATGGTTTATAGGTAGTAGCAATTTTGCACATAAAAAATCAACAACTGCTCGCACATCATCTAAAATTAAATATTTACCAAAAGCAGGTGAATATGTTGTACATGAAATTCATGGCATTGGGTTATGTGAAGGTGTTGTAACTTTAAATGTTATGGGAGCGGACAAGGATTTCTTTAAAATATTATACAAGAATAATGATGTTTTATATGTTCCTACAGAAGATACAAGTGCTTTATCTCTTTATTTAAGTGATAACAATAATGTAACTTTAAATAAATTAGGTGGAAAAGAATTTGCTATTAATAAAGCTAAAACAAAAGTTGCTATTGAGGATATGGCAAAAGAATTATTAGAGCTATATGCAAAACGAAAAAATAGTAAAGGATATAAATATAGTGATGATAATTATTTGTGTACTGAATTTGACAATGCTTTTGAATATACTGAAACGCCAGATCAAATGCAAGCAATTCAAGATATTAAAGCAGATATGACATCTGGCAAAGTGATGGATAGATTGATTTGTGGTGATGTTGGTTATGGGAAAACAGAAGTTGCCATGAGAGCTGGATTTAGGACATGTATAGAAGGCAAGCAAGTTGCAGTATTAGCTCCAACTACAATACTTTCATATCAACATTTTATAACATTTAGCAAAAGATTTAAAAATTTTGGCATGAGAGTAGAAATGTTGAATAGATTTAAAACAGCAAAAGAAAGAAATGAGATAATTAACAAATTAAAAGAAGGAAAAATTGATATTATATGCGGAACTCATAGTTTACTTTCTGAAAATGTTGGTTTTAAAGATTTAGGATTATTAATACTTGACGAGGAACAGCGTTTTGGAGTTAAAGCAAAAGAAAAATTGAAAAATATCGCTCCAAATGTAAATGTGCTTGCTATGTCTGCCACACCTATTCCTAGAACATTAAATATGGCATTGTTAACATTAAGAGATATTAGTATTATAAACACTCCTCCTCAAGATAGACTGCCAATTAAAACTTATGTTATTCCTTACGATATAGATGTGGTTAGCCAAGCAATAACTACAGAGCTTGAGAGAGGTGGACAAGTTTTGGTAGTATATAATGATATTGACAAAATATATCATTTAGCTTCTACATTAAAGCAGAGTGTTGGCGATATTGCAAATATTGATGTGGCACACGGAAGAATGACTACAACTGCTATAGAAAATGCAATTAAAAGATTATATGATAAAAAGACTAATTTGTTTGTTTCCACTACTCTTATAGAAAATGGAGTAGATTTACCAAGTGCTAATACTTTGATAGTTATAGATAGCCAAAATTTAGGATTATCTCAAATGTATCAACTCCGTGGTAGAGTTGGAAGAAGTGGCCAGCAAGCTTATGCCTATTTTACATATCCGCCACATAAAACTTTAACTATTGAAGCTAGTAATAGGTTAGAAGCTTTAGCAGAAAATACAGAACTTGGTAGCGGATTTAAAATAGCAATGAGAGATTTGCAAATTCGAGGAGCTGGGGAATTATTAGGCAAGTCTCAACATGGGCATATAATAAAAGTTGGTTATGATATGTATATAAAACTTTTAGAAGAAACTACTAAACGCTTGATGGGTGAAAAGGTTGAAGATGTTAGAGATGTTAAATTAGATATAGCTATAAATGCAAAAATTCCAAACGACTTTGTAGATGATGAAGTAGAAAAAATTAAAATATATTCTAAAATTTCAAATATAACAGACGAAGCTTCGCAAAAAGAGGTTATTTCAAGTTTAAAATCAAGTTATAACCGTTTGCCTAAAGAAGTAATACAGCTTAGTAATATAGCATTAATTAAAGCTTTATGCCAAAAATTAAAGGTGAAACATCTGGTTATAGATAAAGAGAATATGTTTATAGAGTATTATGAAGACGCTGTAGATTTAAATCAATTAATGAAAGATATAACTAAATTTAATAAATTTAGTTTAAAAAAGTCTATTTTGCCAACAATTAAGTTAAATGCAAACGAATTTTCTCCAGAAACTGCACAAGGATATATTATTAGTTATTTAAATTCAAAATGTAAGGGAAATAGTTAAATTTTATTTAAATTAGTTGCAATTTTTTAGGATATAATTTATAATAAAATATCAGTTACTAGGCGAAGGAGTGTTGAATGAAAAAATTTACTACAATATGTATGGCTTTTGTATTAATGTTGATGGTTGTGTTGACAGGGTGTTCAACATTTTCAATAGATAAAGTAAAATATTACAATGAAATAGTTGCAAAAGTTGGGGATCAAAATATTACTAGATTTGAATTGGTAAATGCGTATAATAATTATGGTTACACAAATTTTGTAACTCAAGAAGGTCAAACTGAAAAAGAAGCATTATTAAGTACAGCCAATTTATTAGTAGAAAGAAAAATGCTAGTGCAATATGCTAAAGATAATTTATCTAAATACTCATTAAGTGAATATGAAATTAATAATCTGCTTACAAATACCATTGATTATTTACACCAAAGTTTTGAAGATAATTTAACCACAGCTAGAAAAATTTATGGATTAGAAGAAGTTGAAAGTTCAGTTGAAGAAGAAGAGAACCCAACATCTCAAATTAAATTAAGTGATTATAAATATCAAAAAAGAGTTCAAATAAAAGATGGAAATATTAGCTATATAGACATAGATACAGATGGTGAAATTATTGATTATGCACTAGATAGTTCTTATATTACAAACTTTTACAATAGAAGTGAAAAAGAAATAATTAATGCTATATATGATAAATTTATAGAAGAATTTTATTATAATGAAAATAATGAAGATGAAGAATTGTTTAAAAAAGTGTGCGATAAAGCTATCGAATTATCTTGCAATAATTTGATTAATTATGAATATTATTTAAGAGAAGATGGAAAAAGATTGTCAACAAATCAAAAAGATGTGTTGATAAGATATATAGAAAGAACTTTTACAAGCGAATTAGAATCAGCATATATTTCAAAAGTTAGCAATGTATATATGCAGGAAGAACAATTATCAAATGAAAGTATAATAAATGCTTATAAAGCTTTATATGAAAGTGATTATGCTAGATATAATAAAGATATTGACGCATATAACGATAGTATTATTACAACAGGGTCTGCTGAAAGTGAATTGATATATTATAATCCTAATAGTGATGCTAAATTTGGATATTTCTTACATGTTTTATTACCTTTTAATAATATGGAAGATGATTTAAATTGGCTTAAAGATCATAAAATGATGTATACAGATGAAGAATATCAAGCATTGCAATTAGAATATATTAATCAAATCACATGTCAACAAAGAACAATTAAAGAAGAATATGTCGATGATATATTGGTATATGAAGAAGGCATTGTTCTTGATGAGCAAGTGGCAATAAAAGATGTATTGCAAGAATATAATTCTAAAGTTACAGATTTAAATTCATTTGTAGAGTTTATGTTTAAATATTCTACAGATACAGCTACACTAAATGCTGATATGCCTTATGTGATAGGATATAATACAATTACAGATGAAACTTATACTACAATGGTAGAATCTTTTACAAATGAAGCTGTTAGATTAATGAAATCTAATCAAAAATATACAATGGCAAATGAATATATTATATCTTCTTATGGAGTACATTTGTTGTATTATGTAGCTCCACTAGTAAATCAAATAGAATATTCTTCACTTAGCAATGTTACTGTTCAGCAATTAGACTCAGCAATTTTAAATCCTGCTACAGGAGAAACTTATTTAGATAGAATATTTGATTTAGTATATCCGGCATCTAGCTCAGGAATGTTTAGCTCTAATACAAAATATTCTGACTTTGAAACAATATTAATTGAATCATTGTATTCAAAATATCAAGTGGTATTGTATGAGACAAAAATTAAAGCTTCAAATAAAATTTAAAGACGCACAAAAATGCGTCTTTTTTATTATATATTATTAAAATTAGGTATTGCATATATGCTAAATTTTTGATATAATAATTTCATGCTGAAAAAAAGATTTAATGGCAAAATATATAAAAAAAGAAAGACAAACAATTATGATGTATGGACTTTTTATTATACAGCAAATAAAAAATTGATAAAAAAGAAGCCTGTACAAAAAAAGAAAAATTGGTCTTTATTGTTTTTTGCTATTAATGTTATAGTTATTGTAGCTATTTTAATTATACAGCTTAATTCAGAAGAAGGGGTAACATCACTTTCCTCTATATTTAAATCAAATGCAAAATTTCAATACATTATTATTGCCTTATTATGTTTTTTTGTAGCAAATATTTTATCCAGCTTTAAATGTAGTTGGTATTACAAAAAACTAGAAAATAAGTTTAGACCTTTATTATGTTTTAAAACACATATGATTAGTAAATATTACACTAAAATAACTCCATTTGGAATAGGTGGACAACCTTTTGAAGTGTATTATTTTAATAAAAATGGAGTTAAAGCTACAAATTCTTTAACAATGGTTAGTTGTAGTTATGTATCCAATAAAATTGTTTATGGAATATTAGCCTTAATTATGATAATTACTTTTGCGTTTAATCCATTACTAACATCAAATAATGTTAAGACTAATTTAGTAATTATATTCGCTTGTATAAGTTTTACAGTTCTAGCTATATTTTTAACATTTATCATTTTATTATGTGTAAACAAAAAGTGTGGACATAAAATTATAGCATGGATAGTGAAATTGCTTTCAAAACTTAAAATTATTAAAAATCCATCTGCTCTATATTTAAAAATAATGCGTCCAACTTTAATTTTTCAAAGAAAAATGAAAGCATTTTTTAAAACAAAAAGTGTAACTTTAATTTTTTTGTTAATTTCATTGTTTGAATATATAATAGAATATAGTATTCCGTTTTTTATATACAGTGCTTTTAATGGCTTGAATTTTGATATGTATTGGCAACTATTATCTATCTCTTTAATTATTGAATTGGCTTGCCATATAGTTCCTTTGCCTGGAGGAAGTGGTATGGCAGAATTATCTTTTTATGCTGTATTTGCCTCTTTATTTGATGCAGGAGTATTATTTTGGGCAATGATTTTATGGAGATTAATCTCATATTATAATTATTTATTTATAGGATTTGGAATTATTATATATGATTATATAATAGGTAATAAAAAATTAAAAAAGCGTAAATTGAAATAAATTTCATGAATAATGTTTCTTCTTTTTCATATACTATCACTATCAAAGGAGAGGAATATGAATAATGTAAAAACAAAAAGGAGATTAAGCGGTTCAACTATAGCTATAATTGTATTATCAATAATGTTGTTGGCAAGTATTGCTGTTGGGGTTACTTTGGCATATTTTACTTCTAATGCTAGTGCTACAGGAAATATTACTTTAGGAGATCCTATTAATATTAATATTACTCAAGGGGGATCAACTGTTTCTTCATTAACTTTTAGTGGAGATGCTTTGCCAGGACATGTTTATGATCAAGTTATTGGAGTTAGTGTTCCTGCAGATACTTCAGACGCTTTATTAAGAGCAAAACTAACTATCACAAATAATGATGGAGCAACTTTAAATGTAACTGCAACTACAGTAGATTCATGGCAATTAGGAGATGATGAATATCATTATTACAAAGGGGTAGCAAGTGCAAACGATTCTATTGATTTTGTAACAAGCATTACAATCCCTACAACATTAACAAATGCAGATGCTAACAAAACATATAATATAGATGTAGTAGTTGAAGCTATTCAAGAAGCTAACAATGCAGCTCGTAGTGTTTGGACAACAGCTCCAGCAGATTGGCTAGATACTTACAATCCAATATCAGAAGGATAAATATTTTAAAAAATAAATATATTAAAAAATTAATTAAAATTAATTCTAAATTAATAAAAATAAAACTAATTAAAAAGTAAAAAACAAAATTAATTTAAAATAATTAATAAAATTAATTAATAAATAAAGATAATAAATAAAATTGGTTAAAAATAATAAAAAATCCTAAATTTATTAGGATTTTTATTTTAAATTATTTTTTTGAAAAATCAATATAATTATTTGGATTTACAGAAATATCGTTTTCAAACATTTCAAAATGTAGGTGAGCACCTGTATTTAATTCTCTTGCCATTGAAGTTGAAATAGAAGCTATTACATCACTTTGGCGAACAAAATCTCCTTTTTTAACAGAAACATCACTTAATGATTTGTAAACAGATTTAATTCCATTTTCATGAGTGATTTCAATTACTCCGCCTTCAAGATAATTCTCATATACATTTGTAACAGTACCATCAGCTATTGCATAAACATTATTGCTTGTGTCAGAAACAAGGTCTATAGCTTTATGAATTTCCCATTGTTTTAAAGTGTCATTATATTGAAGTTCCTTATTTAAAAAGTCTTTAACAACAGTTGCATTTTCCATAGGGGAAAGATAACTAGTAGCAGTATTAGATACTAAAATTGAAGCATTGTTTGGTTTTACAGATTTATTTGCATTAACAGCTATTAATGTGGCACTAAGTACTATTGCGAAAGCTACTAGTAAAGCGTATGTTGCAGTTCGTATTTTTTTTGATTTATCCATTGTAATCTTTTTTTCTTGAATTTTTGACATATCTTTTATCTCCTCAAAAGGATAATTGCCAAAATTTCAATATTTAAACATAAATTTAAAAACTTCCTAAAATTAATGGCCAACCAATCACGATATAATCATTTGCAACAGATATTTGTAAATTTATTTTATAATTATTTACATATTTATGTGTTGGAATTAAATTGCTGTAAGCGTAAATAATTGTTAATTGTTCATTTTCAAGATATTCAGTAAATTTAATATTTGCCTGTAGAGTGTTTATAGCTGAGCCTAATTCAAGATTTTCAAAATATACACTTTCTCCTAATACTTCTTGCTGAGATGAAGCATTTATAGTCATATAATTGTTGGCAAGAAAAATAGATGATTCATCAATAGGTTCCTTTGTGTAGGTATATAAAATACCATTATCAAAATAATCCCTAAAACTAAAATTTTTTTGCTCTACAATAATGTTACAAATAAATAATGTGAAAATAGATAATATTACAAATAATTTTTTCATATAGGAATTATATTGCTAAAATTTTTGATTTAATCAGTTAAATATATGATCTTAATGTTAAAAATTGTAGAATTTAACCTAATTCACCTGTTTTAATACTGTAAATATATGAATTGATTACAGGTTTTTTTAATGCTTTTTGCAAAGCCATTTTATATAAATCAAGTTGAGTTTTGTATTTAGATGCTAATTTATTTATTGGAAGATTAGAAAATTTATAATCTATAAGTATAACATGATCTTCAAATTCTAATATTAGATCTATAACTCCTTGAATAAGTATTTTTGTACAAATATTACTTTCAGGATAAATCTCATTATATGGAATATACATCATAAATTGTTTTTCACTATATTGATTAATACAATTTGTGCTTAGAGGTGATATTGTGTCATAAGCTTTTTTTATTAAATTTTCATCAATATTATCTTCTTTTATATGAATATAAGGTTTAGAGTATATAATATTTGATAAAACATTATGATATTGAGTTCCAATTTGAGCTAAATCATCATTTATTGCTTGTAAATTTTCATTTAAATTTAATTTTATTGGAATTATATTATAATCTTCGTTTAATGTTCTAGATAAAGCTGTAACATTATTTTTAATTGAAATATTAGTTTCTTCAATATAAGGATAAGAAAAATTTATATTATTAGAAATAATTTGATTATTTATTAATTTTTTTTCAATTTTTTCCAAATTTTTATAATTTTCTAAATTATTATATATTTTAATATCGCAATTCGCAAATTTATAATTATTAAGCAATGGTTGAGTAATAATTTTATTATAAAAACAAGATAATATTAAATTTAAATAATTGTCTTTAGTTAAAGTATTGTTTTTCAATTTTTCTTCACTACAACAGCCTGTTATAATTAATTTATTTTTTGCTCTTGTAGTAGCAACATATAATAATCTTAATTCTTCTTTATATCCTTTTTCTCTATTTTTAATTTTAATAGCAAATCTAGTAGGAGATTCATATCTTTTTCTTTTTTCTAAATCGTAATATTGCATGCCAATTCCAAGAGAAGTGTCAAAATTAAGTTCAGGATATTCTGTTAAGTATTTAAATTGTTGAGAAGAATTAAATAATATAACAACAGGGTATTCAAGACCTTTACTCGCATGTATGGTTTGAATTGTAACACTATTTGTACTATCTCGAAAAACAAATTCACTTTTAGATGATAAATTTTTTTCTATTAAATCAATAAATTTAGGAATTGTTAAATTTTTTTCTTCATTTGATAAAGAAGATAAAAATTCATTTAACATATTTAATTGTTCAAAACCTTTTTCGCTTGCTATTATATATTGCCTTAAATGATATTTATTTAAAATATGTTCAATCAATTCTACAATATTTAGTGTTGACGATGCAAGACGAAATTTATCTAGTATATTAAAACCATTATTAATTTTCATTGATATGGCATTTGAATTATTTTTAACATATTGTTTTAAATTGGTGTATAAATCCAACTCTTTATTAGTATATACTTGCAAAAGTTCATCGTATGAAAGTTTAACTAATGGGCTGGTAAAAAAATATGTATAATCTATATCACTAGCAGTAAAATTAATTGTTCTTAATAAAGATATAATTTTTGCAATTATTTCACTATCTTTTAAATTTGTTAATTTATTTATATTTATAGGAATATTATTTTCAGTTAATAATTTAGCTAAATTTTGCACTTTATCATTAGAAATGCTCCTTGTAAGAATTGCAATATCTTCATATTCTAACTTTCTAGATTTTTGCATATTTGAATCGTAAAATTCTTTTCCTACTAAAGATTGAATTTTGTTTATAACAATATTAGCTTCCAATTCTTCAGCTAATATGCTATTTGATGGATTTAAATGTTGATTTACACTGTATATACCTTTAGCAACATTTTCCTCAGCCTCAATATCTGAATTTGCTATTAAAATTTCTACAGCTCTATCATTTGGGAAATCTTCTCGTCTAGGTTCAAATTTACTTGTTTTATCATAATCAATATCTGCATCTTGTTCAGTCATTAAACATGAAAATATCTCATTGTTAAATTTTAATATTTCTGGTGCTGACCTAAAGTTTATGTTCATATCAAAAGCTGAACCATTGCTATTATCTTTTTTATAATCTTTGTATGCTTTGATAAATAATTCTGGACTAGACTGTCTAAATCCATATATACTTTGCTTAACATCTCCAACTAAAAATAAATTGCTAGTGTTAGATAATAATATTTTAATTAACTCATCTTGCATAGGATTAATATCTTGATATTCATCTACAAAAATATATTTATAATTGTTATGAAAATTTTCAAGAATTTCTTTATCTTCCAAAATTGTTAGCATTTTTCGCTCTAAGTCGCCAAAATCCATAACATTATTTTCTTTTTTTAAACTGGTATAACAATCAATAAATTGTCTAAGAAGAGAAATAAAGCTAGATAAATGATTTGATATGAAATTTAAATATATGTTGTTGTCTAAATTATTTAAAAATTTAATAGAAGCTGTAAATTTTTTTATTTGTTCAATATTATGTTTAACTTGTTCAAAACTTATATCTGTTTTATCTACATCTTCGCAAGACTTAAAATTGCAAACAGGGCAAATGTCTAATAATTTAGCATTATCTAATAATCCGTTTTCTTCTTTTATTTGTAATAAATATATTGTATAGTTATCTAACATTTTGTGAAGATTTGGGTAATCTGTTAAATTTGGTAAAGCTCTTAAAATATTGCCATTAAAAGATTGAATTTTTTTGCATATATATTGATTTAAATATTTACTAGATGGGGTATTTAGATCTTTATATTGATCAAGAACATTATCTAAAAATGAATAATAGTCTTTTTGACAAATACAAAAATTAAAGGCTTTTAATAAGCTCTCTTTTAAATTGTCTAAACTTCTTGATTTTTTTTCAAAAATATCACATAAAATAATTAATTCATTTTCATTTTGAGAACCATATTGATGTATTGCTAAATCTAAAGCCTTATTAATATAATATTCTTGACTAAAAGAAGATATTATTTTTAATTCTGGATCTAAATTTGTTTTATAAAAATATTTTTTCAACATTTTAGAACAAAATCCGTCTATAGTATCTACAGCCGCTGTTTCAATATTGTCTAACATGTTTTGAATTCTAGATTTATCATTTTCTGAGGCATTTATCAAAGCTTTTGTAAGATTGGTAATTAATCTTTCTTTCATTTCTACAGAAGCCAAATTGGTAAATGTGACTACTAAAATTTCATCAGTTGATGCTATATTATTTAATAGTAAATTAGTTATTTTTTGTATCATAACAGTGGTTTTACCACTACCAGCACTTGCACTTACTAATTGATTTTGACTAGAACTATCTAAAATGATTTGCTGTTGAGGATCAAATTGTTTATTCATGTTCGCCTCCATTAAAACTTTCTTTAGTTACTTTACTTTGTTCTCTAAATTGTATATTGTTGCTAGACTTTGAACACAATACAAGATATGGGCAATAAGTGCAGGCATTAGTTGTGCCATCAAATTTTAATGGTGAAGCATTAAATGTCCCAGAACAGATTTCTTTTAATGCTTTTATAGATATATTTTTCGAGTAATTTAACATATTTTCCATTTCATTATCTGTTAAAACTTTTTCACTACGTTTACTAAATGAACCATCTTTTTTTAAGGACATATTCACAAAGTTGCTTTTTAAATTAGATGTTAAATTAATATCATAAATATCAGCTAATTCAGTGTTATCTGTATAAAAGCCCATTAATTTATATATGTTTTCATCATTATCTACTTTTTCTACAACATTTTTTATAGGCAAATAAAATGTTCCGCTTAATTTTTTCCCTATGGCATTTTCTATTGCAAGCCCATATAAAAATAGTTGAAGTTTTTTTCCATAATATAATTCACTTAACGAAGCGTCTGCATTACCTGATTTATAATCAATAATTCTAAAATAATTATTATAAATATCAATTCTATCTATTTTTCCTTTTAGATATATATTTTCTGTTAATGGCAAAGCAGGGAAGTCTTTATTTTTCCCAAATTCTTTTTCAAAATAAGAAGGAATAAACATGCTATTTTTATCTAATTCTTTTAAATATGAAATAAATCTTTCGCTTTCAGCAGTTAAATTTATTATAATAGGATTATTTATATGTAAATTAAGTTTTTCATTTTTTGAAATTAAATTTTTTATTGTATTTTGACAAAAAAGTTTTATATCCACACTTTCTCTATTTTTGCATAAATAATATTTATAAGCAAGTTCATGCAAAATATTTCCAATATCTAACATTTCAATATTGGCGGATGTTGGTTCTTTTAATTTTAAAACATAATTAAAGAAATATTTTAAAGGGCATTGGAAATAATTTTCTAAAGCACTAGCAGAAATTTCAGTTAAATTAGAATATTGAGGGTTAATAGTTAGATGCTTTGGACTTTGCTGTATATTTATTTTTTCTAATAAATGTTTATCTAAAGATGATTCTAGTTTGTTTGAGTATGCATATTCAATTAAATCCCACAAACTAAGTGGAGTGTAAATTGCATTATCTTTAATTTTATTAGGATATATATATCCAATATTTGTTTCCTCATTTTTCCCATTGGTTACAAAAAGTCTGTTATTTAATTCGTTTACTAAAGAACTCATTTCGCTATTTGAATTTAATGTCATACTAATTGTTAAATTTTTATTAAACATTAAGGCAGAGTTAAATAATTTAAATTTATTTAGCCTGTTAATTCTAGCTATTGTAGGCTCGATGTTGTGGGATAATTGTACATAACTTAATTCTTTATCAGGCAAGATGCCAAGATCTTGAAATGTGCTAGGAGCTGTTGAAGAGGTGCAATTAATTAAATATAAATTATCAAAACTAGTTAATATTTCACCAGCATCTACAATTTGAATACAATCAGCACTCAATGGAAGAGGGGAGATTGCAAGTTCAATACCAGCTTGCATATAAATATCTAATATTTCATTTAATTTAGCTTTTGGATAAAATTGAGCAATTTCTTCTAATAATTGTTTTGAATATTTTAAAGCTTGAGCTAATATTTTTTTATCATAATTATCTTCTAAGTTTTCTAGCATATTGTAAATTGTATTTTCCATTGACAATTCATTTATTATATTATTATGCCAAACTAATACTTCGTCTATATTACTATTAGCTGTTAGAGTGTGAGAAGTTAAAAAGTTGTATAAAATATTAATAGAAGAATTAATTTGTTCATCATTACAATTTAATGAGGATAACTTTCCTTTAAATTCTATACGTTTTATTTTTTGAATAATATTGTATTTATCTTCTTCTGGAATTGAAATAAAGACACTGTCTATAAATTCAATTAAATTTAAGGTTTCATAATTTTTTAAATATAATTGCCATAAGTTTACAAAAAATTTATATACGCAAGTAGAAGAAAAAGGTTTTTGAATATCAATATATGTACATAGTTCATATTTATTAAAAATTTGTTTTATATTATCCACATTTCCACTTAAGTTATATACACCTACACCAAAATTATAAAAGCGTTCACCTTGCAAAATTTTAGATTTAATATCTCTTGCTACAAATTCAATTTCATCTCTAATATTATCCGCTTTATATAGCTTTATTTCATTACTAGATTTAAGGTTGAAATTAAGTTGATTAAATGCAAATAAATTATTCGTCAAATATTTGTGCAGATCACTGTCTTCATAAGGAGGATTTAATATGTTTACTTTTGCTCCAATACTATCACACATAGAAGTTAGCCTATATAGCACATCTTGATAATAAATATTTTTATTAAATCCAGAAGAGAAATATGTGTTTACATATACTCCTTTAGCATACATCATTAGCCGTTCAATTAAATTGTATCCCTGTGAAGTAAAATCATCAAATCCAGAAAATATAAAGTATGAATCTTTCACTAGTTCACTTTTATCCAACATCATACAAGTTAATGTGAGAGTGTCAGAATTATCTAAAACTCCTGTTTTTGCATCAGTGTATAATTGAAGAATGTTTCCAAGATCGTTGATTTTTTTCTCTAATTGTTTAATATCACATTTATAATTTAATAGTTCTTCACAGCCTAATTGACAAGATTTGAGTTGAGATAAAGTTTTATATATTTCATTGCTAAATTGATATGAATTATTATTGCTTTTAAAACTTGTTATTATATCTTGATTATCATTTAAAACTTTTTTTAATAATATTATTCCACCTATTTTTGAAATAGTTTTATAGCTTGCTTTTGTTTCTGCCAATATATTTTTACTTAGTCTATTTAAAGTATAAACATTAATATTAAAACTACATTCAATATTTAGCCTTTCAAAAATCAATTTTTCCATAGTGGCACTAAATTTGTCTGGAACAATAATGCAAATATTTTTATCTCCTAAACTTTTAATTAAAGAGATAGTGTTGTTGACTACATGCTTTAAATTTAATGATTTTAATATGTTTAATTCCATGAAAATATTATAGCATATCTAGTAAAGTTAATCAACAATCATATAAAATTTGTATTAAAAAGAGATTTATATAATAAATAGTATTAATAAAAATTTTTACAAAAAAATCTTCTAGTTTCCTAGAAGACTTTTTTATTAACCTTCAGCGTATAACCACATACCTACTGCACGAGGTACAGCCATTTCAATTTTGTCGCTATAATACCATTTTGTGAAAATATCAGTTCTACGACTAATATCAAAATCACAAATTTCAGGATTTGCATAAGTATTGAAGTCATGTAATTGATAGTTAGTTGCAACTATATAGCTTGAGCCAGAACCTGCTTCATAAGTTTTAATAGTAATAAACAAGAATTTGCTTTCACTATATTCAGATACTATAACACCATCAACTTCAGCATCACTACTTATTATACATTTTTTAATTGTTCCTGTTGTTTGAGAAGCTTTTAATAAACCATCTTCTGCAACGTCTAAATATTTTGTACCAACTCCATTGAATGATACATCTGCAACACAATTTTCAACAATGCCAAACATTCCAGAAGTGTAAGGTATAAAGCCTACAAATCCAGCAATCCAACCTGAAGTGTTATTGCAGTATAAGTTAGCTGTTACTAAGCTATCAACAATTTTACCACTAGTTATTTGATAAGCAAAACTTGTAATATATGTTCCATTATATGTAGCACGACCTGTAAATGATTTTCCAGCAAAACATGAATCAATCACACCATTATTTCCATTGTATAATGTAAGTCCTGCAACAATGTGTCCATATAAAGTTGAATATACTTCACAAGCATATATAGTTCCGCCATAGTTGTATGTTGCTAGCCCGGCAGTATAACTAGTTGAACGAGTGTTTCCAATAGTAGTAATTTCACATTTTGATGTGTATAAATTTCCTTTATTGTAAGCTACTAATCCAGCCATATATACAGTGCCTGAAGATTTTCCACTGTTTATAGAAAGGTTATTTTCAACATCTTTAACAAAGCAAGATTCTATATTTCCTAAATTATATCCTACTAATCCACCAACAAAGTAGTAATGATTTGAAGTATTTATAATATTAAAGTTAGCAGATGCTATAGCTCCCATCATTGATCCGTAATTTACAGCAGATATTCCTCCAAAATAAGCATCTGTAGAATTTTCATTTAAAGAGTTTATAGTTCCACCAACTGAGCTAGATATAATTAATCCATAGTTTGTAGATGTAATTCCACCAACTCTTTTAATAGCGTTTAATAATACTCCACTTGCATTGCATCTTGTTATAGAAGTGTTAATAGAAGTGTATCCAACTATTCCACCTAAATTATTTATATCACCATTTGTTCTTATTAAATTTATATCACAATTATTAATACTAATAATAGCATTGCTTGTATATCCTATTAATCCACCAGCATAGGTTGAATTAGAAGATATGTAAGGATTAGATAAATCTACATTATTAATATTAGAATTTCCTGAGATATATCCAGCTAATATTCCAGCAGATTGATTTGATCCTTCTAATATTTGAGTGTATGAAAACTTTATATTACTAATTGTAGATTTTCCAAGAATTGAGAAGAATCCAACATAATTAGATGAAGATTTGATTTGTAAATTAGATATTGTATAGTTATTTCCATCGCTAGATTTAAATGTTCCTTGGAATGCTACAGGTTCCCAAATATAATTTTGCATATCAATGTTTGAGTTAAGTATATAATCCCCTTGAACAGTTGATTTAGATTGGAAAACATCAATTAAATCTTGTTTACTTGAAATAATATAGCTATTTTCGCTTGTATCATCATTATCAGGATTTGTAATATCTGGAGAATTTGTAATATTGTCATCTTCTTCAATATCTGTAATATCACTAGTGTACGCCAATATTGGATATTGACCATCAGCTAAATACCAAACTTTATCCCAATATACAAGATTGTTTGAACTATTTACATAATATACATAAGTATTTTTTTGTTTCATTTCTTCAGTAGTTTTACCATTAACTGAATAATCTGTAGCACTAGCAAAATTATAATTGTCTTGACCAACAGCTCCATTATTATTAGTGTCGCTATTATAATATAAGCCCAATAATACTGTATTTTTATCAATATTATTTAATTCGGTTATAATATCAATTTTTCCAGCGATATTTCCTACTAAACCTACATTATTAAGTGTGCAAACAGTATAACTTTCACGAATATAACTATTGCTATCTACATTAAACAAACCAACTAAACCGCCTGTAATCCCGTTATTAGAATTATTGTCTATCATTAAGTTTGTATAACAAGCATGAATTATTCCGCCATTTACTTGTCCTGCAATGCCTCCAATTAATCCTTCTCCGCTAATATATACATCTTTATCAGCATAAGCTCCTGTTCTCATTATACTTGCAGTAGAACTTGTGTTTGTATCGTTAGCTAATACACCAACAACAGCTCCAATATTAGCAGTTGGATAAGATATGTCTAAAGAACTATTTACAACATTTACTTTATTTATAGTTCCATAACATATACCAGCTACACTTCCAGCAGATGCGAAATTTCCAGAGATAGAGGTGTTTTCCATAATAAGATTGGCTACAACACCTTTAGCTCCAATTATAGAAAATAATCCTCCAAAATTACATTCACTTAGTTGTAAATTGCTAATAGTTTTAAAATTACCATCGAAATTTCCTACGAACTCATAATATTTACCATCAATTAATCCAATAGGAGTGTGAGAACTAGTTATTTCTATATCATTTACTAAACGATAATATGCGTCAATAGGATATTGTGATCCAATATTAAATAGTTGAGTTTCGTTAGATATGTAGAAAGGATTTTCCTCAGTTCCTGTTCCAACAACTACATCAATAGCAAATTTTTTGTATTTACGATTAGTTGTAGTTATTTCAATAGTAGTTGAACCTCCCTTTGCTGTAGGAATGTAGCATTTTTGAATTTCATCATATTTAATAATAGATGTTACAGCATCTCCTCCTGCATTAAAGTTTATTTCAGTATCTTTATTAGGTTCTTGGCGTGAAAAACCTATATCATCTAATGATAATGTGTCGCCATAATTTAAATAAATTGTAGAAGTATTTACTTTTATAACTTCGTCATTTTTTGCAAATTGATAAAATGTCATACCAATACATACTAATGCGATGATAGACACTAACACAATTAAAAACTTTTTCATACAACCCCCATAAAATTTATTTATTGAAGATAACTACATTATATATCAATTCTAAAATTTGTCAATACCTTTTTTTTAAAATGTATGTAAATCGCTTTACATTTTTGATTAAATTTAATAAAATAATTAATTAAGGTGTTTTAGTTTTATTTGTTTCAGGATTATGGATTTTATAAAAATTGCATAAAAAATCGCCTAACACATTATATGTTAGACGACTTTTTTATTATGCAAATATTTTTCCTGTTCTTATAAATTTCCTTTCAAATACCTTATATTCTTGATAAAGTTTATAAAATCTCCAGATGTAAATAGCCAAAATAATAGCAAGGAAAACTCCCATAACAATATAGTGAACATAATTAATGCTTACTTCAAAAACATTTGGAGCACGCCATATAACATCTATATAACCATCAGTTTCTATTTTTTCTCTGCTATCTTGTGTGATTTTCACACTAAAACTTCCTGTTTCTGTGTTTTCAAGATATACTTTATATTTATCTTCGCCAACTTCTTCACAGTAAGCTATACATTGACTAACAGTATATTGAGTAGCGTCATTCTCATTGATTTTTTTCATGTAAATGCCAAAAATCATGCCCTCCATTAATATAATTAGTATTAAGCCTAAAACTAATGCTGATATTGTTTTTAAAACCATCTCTATAGTTTCACGAGATTTCATTTTTTTTAAAAATTCCATAAATACCCCTTTATTAATAAATGCTTAAAAAATACAAATTTTTTAATACTATATACATTATTATATTGATAACAACAGAATTTGTCAAAGATTTTTTACACCTTTCTTTACAAAAAAATAAAATTATGTTATCATACAAATATGAAAGAGAAATATAAAAAATTTTATGAGTTAAATGCTATAAAACTTGCATATATGGGAGATAGTGTATTTTCATTATATATACGTCAGCATTTTATTGCAAATACTACTAAAAAAAATTCTGAGCTAAATAAATGCGTAAATCAAATTGTGTGTGCTATAAATCAAGCAAAATTAATGGATTTAATATATCCTCAGCTTGATGAAATTGATTTGGATATAGTAAATAGAGCTAAAAACTTACATTTTAATAATATAGCTAAAAATAGCACACCTGAGCAGTATACTAAAGCAACAGAATTTGAAGCATTGTTAGGATTTTGGTTTCTTACAAATCAAGAAGATAAAATATCAAAAGTTATAAAACAAAGTTTGGAGAATTATTATGATAGTGGAAGGAATTAATTGTGCAACAGAATTATTAAAATCAAATTATCCTGTTGAAAAGATAATTATAGATAAGGAAGTTAATGTAAAATTTGAAAAAATTATTAATATGGCTATTAATAAGGGTATAAATGTTGAAATGGTAGATAAAAGTCAAATGACCAAGTTGACTAAGTCTAAAAATCCTCAAGGAATAATATGTTTTGTAAAACAATTTAAATATTGTGAAGTTAAAGATATTTTAAATGATGCAAAAATTAAAAACAAACCGCCATTTATAATTATTTTAGATGGAATAGAAGATCCTCATAATGTTGGAGCCATAATTCGAACAGCAGAATGTGCTGGAGTTAATGGAATTATTATAGCTAAAGACCGTGCTTGTGAAATAAATGAAACAGTGTTTAAAACGAGTTCAGGGGCAGTGGCTTATATGAAAGTTGCTCAAGTTGTGAATATTAGTGAAACAATAAAAAAACTCCAAAAAGAAAATGTGTGGGTATATTCTTTAGAAGCTGGAAATGCGTCTATTTATGAAACAAATTTAAATGGCTCTATAGCGTTAGTTATAGGTAGTGAGGGAAAAGGTGTTAGTAGATTAGTAAATGAAAGGTGTGACGGAACAATTTCTATTCCTATGCAAGGAGAAGTTAATAGCTTAAACGCATCTAATGCTGGGGCGATAGCAATGTATGAAGTATTGCGTCAAAGGTTGTTATGCAAGAATTAAATAAATATTTATATCAAGCTAAAAATGGTGATATAGAAAGTATGGATTACATACTTCAATATTTTAAGCCAAAGGTTATAGCTATTTGTAGAGAATATTTTTTAATTGGTGCTGATTTTGATGATATTTTACAAGAAGGCATGATTGGATTATATAAAGCAATAATGGGATATAATCAAGATAAAAATGATAATTTTTCATCATTTGCATCAATGTGTATTCATCATCAAATTCAAAATGCGGTTAAAGTTGCAAATAGTAAAAAAAATCTTCCATTAAATGATTATATTTCAATTAGTATAGATGGTAAAGTAAATCAGGGAGAAGATTCTCCTAAAATTATGTTACAAGCAAATGATAAAGGTGTAGAACAAATATCATTAGATAAGGAAAATATAAATATTTTTTATAAAAATTTACAAAAACAGTTATACACATTGCAATACAAAATATTGGTTATGTATTTAAATGGATATAGTTATAGCGAAATTGCAAAAGCTAATAATATTAGTAATAAAAATGTGGATAATCAAATCCAATCGATAAAAAGAAAATTAAAAGTACTATTAAAAGGAGAATAAATATGAACTTAGCATTATATCGTGAATTTAGACCAACAAGTTTCAAAGAAGTTATTGGACAAAATCATATAACGCAAACATTGTCCAATCAAGTTAAAAGTGGTAATATTTCTCATGCTTATTTATTTACAGGTGCTAGAGGAACAGGAAAAACAAGTTGTGCAAAAATATTTAGTAAAGCTATAAACTGTCTATCTCCTGTAGATGGTTCTCCTTGTGGGCAGTGTGATATATGCAAAGCGTTAAATGCTCCTAATACAGATATTTTAGAAATAGATGCTGCAAGTAATAATAGAGTAGATGAAATAAGAGATTTGAGAGAGAAAGTAAAATATCTTCCAACAATAGCAAAGAAAAAAGTATATATAATAGATGAAGTGCACATGCTTACTGAAAGTGCGTTTAATGCTCTTTTGAAAACTTTGGAGGAGCCTCCTGAACATGTAGTGTTTATTTTAGCCACAACAGAGGTTCACAAATTGCCAGCAACCATTTTATCAAGATGTATGAGATTTGATTTTAGATTATTAACAGTAGAAGAGTTGGTTGAGCATTTAAAGTATGTTTTTAATAAAAGAAATATTTCTTGTGATGAAAATAGCTTGTATTTAATTGCAAGTCAAGGTGAAGGCAGTGTAAGAGATAGCTTATCTATAGCAGACAGCGTTTCAGCATTTTGTAATAACAATATAACTTATGAAAAATGCTTAGAGGTTTTAGGATTAAGTTCTAATGAAGGTATGGCTCAATTAGTAAACGATATTATAAATAATGACATTAAAGCTATATTTAACGATGTTGGGAAAGTGTTGAATAGAGGCAAAAATATATCATTGTTATGCAAAGAAATTACAGAATATTTTAAGAATTTGTTATTAATTAAATCAGGAGTACAAGATTTTAATACTTTAAATATTATGCCAAGTGAATTAGAAATTCTAAAAGAACAAGCATCAAAATTAAATGAAGAAGTATTAAAAATGGGTTTTGATAAATTTGCACGAATTGAATTAGATTTAAAATATAGTGTAAATCCTCAAAATTTATTTGAAGCTGTTTGTATTTCTCTAATAAATACAGCAAGAGAGAAAAATAGTGTAAATAATGAACAAAATGTTTTAAATTCAAAAACTGAATCTTTTGCAAATAATGTAACTACATCTAAAGAAATAGCAGATGTTTCAAAAAATGTAAAAACTGAAAATCACCAAATTAATCAAGATAACATAAAAGATAACATACAAAAAAATAATACAGAATATATTGATAATGAAGATGTGAATGTATTATGGGGAAAAGTTTTGTTAAAGATAAAAGAATTAAATATGTTTGCTTTAAGTGCGTCTTTAAAAGATGTATATGGAGTTAAAATTGTTGGGAATAGCTTAATTTTAACTACAAATGATCAAAGCGTGCTAAAAATAATTGACGAAGCTAGTAGAATTGAGGTAATATTAAATATAGCATCTTCATTTAATAGTAATATTAAAAATGTTGAAGTACAATACGATGAGGCAAACAAGAGTAGTAAAGATATTGTTGCTGAATTGAAAAATATGTTTATGGATAAATTAAAAATAAAGGAGTAAAGTTATGAGTAATTTTAGAGGTGGAATGGGCGGATTTGGAAATATGCAAAATCTTATGCGTCAAGCTCAAAAAATGCAAGAGGATATGTTAAAAGCTCAACAAGAATTAGCTGAAACAAAAGTAGAAGGTGTTAGTGGTGGCGGAATGGTTTCAGTTACAATGTCAGGAGATGGAGAAATTGAACATATATCTTTAAAAAGAGAAGCTGTGGATCCAGATGATATAGAAATGCTAGAAGATTTAATTATAGCCGCTATTAAAGATGCCAATGCAAAAGCTAAAGAGTTGAAGGATAGCAAAATGGGAGCATTTGGTAATCTTGGAGGTTTGATTTAAGGAAATTATGTCTAATATAATTGAATCTATGGAAAGATTGGTAAATGAATTGTCTAAATTTCCTAGTTGTGGCAAAAAAACTGCTCAACGCTATGCTTATTATTTGATAAAGGCTGATAATCAAGCTATTGAAGATTTACAAACTGCCATAACAGAAGCAAAACAAAAAATTCATTATTGTAAAAGATGCGGGAATTTTACAGATAAAGAATTGTGTGATAATTGTGCAAAGGAAAACGTTGAACCAATTATATGTGTGGTAAAAGATCCTCAAGATGTATCGGCTTTAGAGAAAGTTATGAATTTTAATGGAACATATCATGTTTTACACGGAGTTATAAATCCGCTTGAAAATAAAGGCCCAAATGATATAAATCTAAAAAGTTTGCTATCTAGAATTGGAGAGGAACATATTGAAGAAGTAATTGTAGCTACAAATCCAGATGTGGAAGGAGAGGCTACTGCAATGTATATAGCTAATTTATTAAAACCTTTAGGTGTAAAAGTGTCACGTATAGCTCAAGGAGTTGCTATGGGTAGTGAGTTAGAGTTTGCTGATGCTGTTACACTTGGAAAAGCTATTGAAAATAGAAGATTGATATAAGAAAATATAGTGTTAAAAATTTAATTCTAATAACTACCTTTATAAGTAAGAAGAAGTTTTGTATTTCTTCTTATTTTTTATATATAATTACACATTTTAGCAATTTTTCATATTATGAGTTAGGTGTTATGCTTATGAAAAGAAAAGTGTTAAAAATAATAGGTTTAATTATAATTTATGTATTAATATCTTGCATTATATATCTTATTTTAGATTTGTCTGGATTAACAAGTGTTAATAAAATTAGAAATTTAATTTCAAAAGCTGGAGGGTGGGGGTATCTTGCATTTTTTGTATTTCAAGTTATAACTTCAACTTTTGTTTGTATTATTCCGTTTGAAGACGAACTGCTTGTAACTGTAGCATTAATTTTATTTGGTCCCATTAAAGGATTTTTAATAGCATCTTTTAATATGTTTGCAACATCTAGCTTGCAATTTTTAATAGGAAGATTTTTATGCCGTGATATTGTAATAAAGTTTTTAGGTAAAGAGAGCTTAAATAAATATGAGGAGAGTTTAAAAATTAAAGGAGAGTTAATGTTGCCTGTATTATATGCTATACCTTTATTTCCTCATGATAGTCTTTGTTTCCTCGCTGGTATGAGCAAAATGAAATATTGGTATTTTGCAATAATAACATTAATAATGAGGTCTTTAGAAATTGCTTGTATATGCTTTTTGGGCAGTGGATTGATAGATTTTAGTGCATTATCAATATTAGATTGGATAATATTAATAAATGTTTTTATTATAGATATATATCTAATGTGCAAATTAAAGGATTTTATTGAAACAAAATTAAACAAAAAATGATATTAAAGTTAATATCATTTTTTTATATATGTAACTAAATAGTTTGTTTAACGCAATTCTGTATAGTTTTCATTTTTTAACATATTTAATGTCTGAACAAATTTAAGTTTGCTAACATAGCTTGGATGTAATAAAAGTTCGTTTGAAGTTTTCGCATCTGGAAATAGGCAGTTATCACAAACATCTATATCTAAAATATAGCGTTTATTTATTCTATCAATAGAAAGTTCATCAGCATAACCATCTTTTCCACTATTGGCGTCAGTAAACATAATTTCCCATTCTTTCAATAAATATTTCATGTTTTCTCCTTAATAAAAGAAATTAAAAGAAACTTATTTTATTATTTCTTCAATTAGATTTTTATTAATATTCCAAATAGGATTGAGATATTCTTGCATAAGATTTTTAAAAATGGATTTTGGAAGTTTGTTTTTATATAATAATAATTTTTCTATTTTTGAATTATATGAGAAGTTAGAAATATCCCATTTATCATCAATAATGTTTGCATCAAATAAATCTGTTAAATCAGCATCTAATTGAACATTATAATTTTTAGAATATAAAACATTAGCCAGTTCTTTAACACAATTAAAACAGCAAAACCCACTTACAACAATTTGCTTGTAAGAGTTAAATACTGTATTTTTATAAATGCTTTCAATATTCAATTTTCCATTATTAATAATTTCTTTGTGAGATTCTTCTTCTGTTAAGTTATATTCAATCAATATGTTTGATTTATTTAAAATGTAATCCAATTTAGAATTTTTATAGTTTACAACACAAAAGTCATAACCATTTTTAATATATCTCTCATTAATACATTCATTAAATAAATCATGATGTTTAATGTCTTTTAGGTAATCGTTGCATGGAAATAATAGTAATAATAAGTTTTCTTTCATAACAAATACATTGTAACACATAGTTTTGTTAAATGAAAAGCATTTTAACTAAATTTATAGAAAAAAGTCATATTTTTTACAAGTATTCGACATGTTATGTTGTTTTTTCTACAAAATTTCTATATAATTGATAAAATTTTGTAAGTTAGTTATATAGATTTTATTAAAAATGCTCGTAAAGAATTTAATATAATTATATCCATATACAGTAAGAACAATTTGTTTTTCTGTATAATGTAAAAGATATTTATTTTTTTAAGCTAATAAATATATTTTACAGAATAATTAGAAAATAAAAATCTCTTTACTTCTAAAGAGATTTTTTATAAATTTGAGTAATGTTATATAGTTAAAAATTTTTAATTATTATAAAATGTTTATTTTATAGTTTCTCAGCTACATCCCAAGCTCGCCAAATAACAGTACGAAGATTTCCAACATTTAGAGCATCTCCAACTATATGAACATGTTTGCTTGGTTTTGCAATAGGATTTGGGTTATATCCAATAGCAAGAATAACATTATCTACTTTAATATTTTTAGTTTCACCATTTTTTGTTTGTATTTTAACATTATTTTTATCTATTTTTTCAACTGAACTTTCTAAATAAACTGGAATATTTTTATATTTAAAATAATCTCTCAAGTAAGAAGAATTTGCAAGACATAACCCTGATACTGCCATTAAATCATTTTTAGATTCTACTATAATAGGATTTTTGCCTTTTAATATTAAGTCGTATGCTATTTCACAACCTGTTAATCCGCCACCTATGATAAGAACATTATTTCCCACTTCTTTACCATTCAAATAATCAATAGCATCTATTGTTTTATCAGCACCTTCAATATTTAAATTACGTTTTACTGAACCTGTAGCAATAATAATTTCATCAGCATTAATTTGAGATAAATCTTTGATTTCTGTATTAAATTTAATCTCAATATTAAGTTTTTCCATTTGACGATAAAACCATTTAAGCAATAGTTTATCTTTTTCTTTAAAGCTTGGAGCAGATGCTGGAATAAATACTCCACCTAATTTATCAGTTTTTTCATAAATTGTAACTTTATGTCCTCTCATACTAGCTACTCGAGCAGATTCCATTCCACCTATTCCGCCACCAATTATGGCAATATGTTTTGATTTTTTAGCTGGTTTTAAATCATGTTTTCCACCATCCATAGTTGTAGGATTTAAAGCACAACGTGACATGTGTATAGAGTCTGACATAGGTACATCGCATGAAACTCCTTTATAATGAGCCATAGGAAGACATGCATTATGGCAACAAATACATGGCATAATATCTTCTATTCTGTCTTCTTTTAGTTTTGTTACCCAATGACTATCTACTAGGAATTGACGAGCTACTCCCATGCCATCAATTTTGCCAGCTTTTATAGAAGCTGCTGCAACATCAGGAGTCATTCGTCCTGCGCAAACTACAGGGATATCTACAAACTGTTTAATATGCTCTACATCAGCTAAATTGCAGTTTTCAGGCATATATTCAGGTGGATGAGCCCAATACCAAGCATCATAAGTTCCATTATCAGCATTAAGCATATCATATCCAGCGTCTTGCAAATATTTTGCTGCACGTTCACTTTCTTCCATGTTTCTGCCAAGCTCTTTAAATTCTTCTCCAGGAACAGCTCCTTCTTGGAAATTTTTTGTTTTGCTTGTTACAGAATATCTTAAACTAACAGGATAATCTTGTCCACACACATTTTTTATAGCTTTAACAACTTCAGTCGCAAATCTGAATCTATTTTCAAAACTTCCTCCATATTCATCTGTACGATGATTTGTATATTCAGTTGTAAATTGATCTAACAAATATCCTTCATGAACAGCATGAATTTCAACTCCATCAACTCCAGCATCTTTGCACATTTTTGCAGTTTTTGCAAAAGCGTCAATAATTTCTTCAATTTCTTTAATAGTTATTTTTCGAGTTGTATATCCATCTAACCATCGAGATGGTAATTCGCTAGGAGAGGCTGTAAGCCTATCAATGCCAATAACAGGTTTTATTAACCCTCGCAAAAATTTATTTTGTGCAATTTTTTTCATAGAGTTTGGAATTGTGAAAGAACGACCAAATCCAGCTGTTAATTGAATAAACATTTTAGCTCCTGTTTTGTGGAATTCTTCCATATAAGCCTTAAGTTTTTTAAAAGCTCCTTTAGCTTTATATAGCCAGCTGTTTCCAATCATATTTCTTAAAGGTGCTATGCCTGGAATAATTAGTCCAACGTCATGTTGAGCTAAATCCATGAAAAAGTCTCCAGCATCTTTATCAAAATGATGAGGTTCCATCCAGCCAAATATGCTGGTTCCGCCCATAGGGCATAAAACTATTCTGTTTTTGATTTCTACATTTTTAATTTTCCAAGGCGTAAAAAGTGGTTGATAAGTTTTATTCATATTTTCTCCTTTGACTTAAAAATTAATATAAACCGGAATGCTGAAAATAAGATAAATTTGGTTATATCATTTTTAGTTTAAATAATTTAAATAAAAAAGTCAAACAACAAATAAATCTTTATATAATATTTTAAATTAATTTAACAATAATATACTATATTATTATTTAAAATAAAAAACTGTCTTTACAACAGTTTTTTAATTAATTTATATCATTTGGTGAAAAATCCATACTGCAATAAGGGCAATGCCAGCCATTCGAAGTTTTTTCCAACCTTCCGCCACAATTAATGCACTTTTTAATGCTTATTTGTTCTTCTTTAACTTGCTTTTTTGCATTATTTATTACCAATTCCTGTCCATTATATTTATATCCAAATATATATCCCTTATTTATGGCATTTTTAATTTCTAAATATACTTCTTTTTCTTTCATTTGCAAATGACTAGCTATATCTGCATTGGTATATAAATTTTCTTCTTCAATAGCTTGAATAATGCGTTTAGTTCGCTTTTTGCTTGCATAAGATGTCCACAAAATAGGGGAACCATAAAATCCAATAACTACAAAAATAATTCCTATAGTCATTATCACCCAATTTTTCCCAGCAAAAAGAGGAATAAGAGGTATACCTACTATAAATAATATAGTTACTATTAAACTTATTACAAAAATTTTTCTTATATCACTATTTATTTTTTTCATATTTATATTATACTCTTAATTATTTTTTTAGGCAAATATATTAATTGTTTTTTAGATAAAAACATTTATAAAAATTATTCTAACAATTCATCATACGATGCATGTAAAATTTCTTTTAATTTTATTAATTGAGATAAAGATGGTTCGCTATAACCTTGCTCCCAATGACTAATGGTTTTAAAACTTACATTAAGTTTTAATGCTAAATCTTTCTGAGATAGGTTATTAAATTTTCTCAATGTTTTTAAATTATCCTTAAACATAAATATATTATTCTCAAAAATCGAGAAAAAGTATTGACGTTCTCAATATTTGAGAGTATAATCAAAATAAAGGAGGGTAAAATATGAGTGATGATAAAGTCAAAGCATATATAATTATATATTCATCTTATGTCCCACAAGAAAAACTCTCAATTTTAAAAAATAAATTATCTAGAGCAGATGAAAGTGATGAAGATAGTTTATATATGGTAAAGCTATATAATCCAACCATTATTTTAATATTATCCATATTTTTAGGTGGTCTTGCTATAGATAGATTTGTATTAGGAGATATTGGTTTAGCTGTATGTAAATTACTTTTTGGCTGGTTTTTGTTTCCATGGATAATTATTGACATGTTTTTATCATATAAAAGAGCAAAAGAAAAGAATTTTATAAACATAGTAAATTGTTTATAAAAAAAGAGGTTGAACCTCTTTTTTTTATTGAAATAAGCTTTAACTTTGCATATATAAATTATATTCAAAATTTCATTTATTTAAAGAAGTTTTAATTTTTACATTTTATATATCATTTCGAGACTTTAATTTTTAAAATGCAACATTTAAAAATTCACCAAATTTAAATTTGTACATACTATGTATTAGGTAGTGACAACACTACCATAATAAAAGGAGAATTATGAATTGTAATAATGATTGTTGTGACTGCACAAAACCTCAGTGCGGAAACATTGTAGATAAAATAATATTTACTAGCTTAATGGGACCAACAGGACCTATTTGTCCAACTTGCCCAACAGGAGCAACCGGACCAACAGGACCAACCGGGCCAACAGGAGCTACAGGACCAACTGGGCCTACAGGAGCTACAGGTTTGACAGGGGCAACTGGAGTAACAGGACCTACAGGTCCAACCGGACCTACCGGCCCAACAGGGGCAACTGGTGCTACAGGAGCAACAGGACCTGCTGGAGACACTGCTGTAAATGCTGCTGCCTTATTTACAGCTGGAAGCACCACAAATTCTAACCCAATATTTAATTTAGCTGCAGAAAGCCCAGCTGGTCAATCACACATTGTATTATCTGGTAATGTAGTTAATTTAACTCCAGGAACATATCTAGTTAGATATGGTACAGATTATAATAGTATGTGTAAAGCTCTTCCAACTATGTCTTTACAAAGAAATGGTGTAACTATAAACGAAACTACTAGAACAGGAGATTATAATTCTACAAATAATTTAACAGGTAATCACTTGTTCGTTGAAACAGACCATACAAATATTGGATTCTTAACAAATCAATCTAACAACCTAACTTACGACAAAAACTATATGTTGATTGAAAAAATAATGTAGTAGATAGAATAAAAAATCCGCTTAAATGGCGGATTTTTTATTTTTAATAATTAAAAAAATATTTTTTAATATTTTAAAGTTTATTTTTAACAATTAAATTTAAAATATAATTAAATTTAAAATATAATTAAATTTAAAATAATATAAAATAGTTAAAATAAATTAAAAATGTGGGATATTTTTCTTATTTTAATATAAATATTAATTTTTTAATATTTTAATAACCAATTTGCCTAATATTTTTTATGTATTTATTTAAAACACTTGACAGTTGAACATTCCTTCAACTATAATGCATATATATGATTGAATGTTTGTTCAACTGTTGGAGGGTTTATGGGGAAAAATGAAATAAGTTGTGATTGTGAAGTAATTCATGATGAAGTGGTAAAAAAAGTAAAAGAAAATATGTTAGATGATGAAAATTTGATTGATATGTCTGATTTTTATAAAGCTTTGTCTGATAGTACTCGTATTAAAATTATTAATGCATTATACATTAGCGAAATGTGTGTATGTGATATATCTGTATTATTGAATATGACAAAATCAGCAATATCTCATCAGCTTAAAAACCTAAAGGAGTTAAATTTAATTAAGTCTAGACGGCAAGGGAAAGAGGTGTATTATAGCTTAGCTGATAAACATGTAAATATTGTGTTTGAAATAACTTGTGAACATGTAAAGGAGAAGTAGAATGAAAAGTGTAGTAAGAATAGAAGGACTTGATTGCCCAAATTGTGCAAGAAGTTTAGCTAATGCTATTAATAAATTGGAAGGTGTTAAAAATGCGGAAATTGATTTTGTAAATTCAAAATTAAGCTTTGAAGCTGGTGATGCAGATTTTGCCATTAGTCAAATTATTTCTTTAACAAAACAATTAGAACCAAATGTAAAAATTATTTTAGATAAGAAAAAGACAAATTTGATTAATAAAACTTTTATTATTGATTTATTAACAATTATTGTAGGAACAGTTATTGGAATATGTGCATTATTTATTCCTATGTCAAACACACTGTTTTGGATATTGTTTATAATAAGTACACTTATTTTAGGATATAAGACTTATTATAAAGCAATCATATTGTTATTTAAAGGAACTATTAATGAAAATTTACTTATAACTTTATCTGTGATTGGTGCTACTGCAATTGGAGAGCATAGAGAAGGGTTAATGGTAATATGGTTGTATTCAATAGGTAAATTGCTAGAAGGTTTAGCTGTAAATAAATCAAGGAAATCAATTGAAAATTTAACTAATTTACAGCCTGAATATGCTAATATTTTAATTGATGGTAAAGAGGAAAAAGTATCTCCAGATCAAGTAAAGGTTGGTTCAACTATAATAGTGCGAGCGGGAGAACGTGTTCCATTAGATGGTAAAGTATTAAATGGTAAGGCTAGCTTAAATACTCAAAGTTTGACAGGGGAGAGTTTGCCTGTATTTGTAAATATTAACGATAAAATTTTATCTGGCAGTATAGTGTTAGATGGGGTTTTAACCATTCAAACTTGTGAAGAATATGAGAATAGTACAGTTAATAAAATAATTAACTTAATTGAAAATGCTCAAGAAAAAAAATCGAAAACAGAAACAGTTATTTCAAAAATTACAAAATGGTATACTTTAGGAGTATTATTAATTTCAGTTTTAGTATTTGGAATTGTATATCTAGTGACTAATGAGTTTACTACAGCTTTATATAGAGGAATGATATTCCTTGTTGTATCCTGCCCATGTGCATTTGCCATATCAGTTCCACTATCATATTTTTCAGGATTAGGAAATGCCTCTAAAAATGGTATATTAATAAAAGGTTCAAATTATCTAGATGCTTTATCTAAACTTAATATACTTGCTTTCGACAAAACAGGAACAATTACAACAGGTGAATTTTCAGTAGAAAATATTGAAATTAAAGATAAACAAAAATCGAGAGAAGATGTTATTTATTTGGCAAGTTTAGGAGAACAAAATTCAATACATCCGTTGGCAAAATCAATATTGGCTTTAAATAATAAAAAATTGGAAAAAGTTGATGATGTTAATGAGGTGGCTGGAGAAGGTGTGTATTATACATATCAAAATAAAAAATATTTTATAGGAAGAAAAAATAAAGAAAATAAATCTACCATTGTAGAGTTATATGAAAATGATAATTTAATATCCATTTTCTATTTGTCTGATACAATTAAACATTCTGCAAAACAAACAATAAAAGATTTGAAAGCTTTAAATATTAAAACATGTTTATTGTCTGGAGATAATAAAGAAACTGTAGAAAAAGTGGGAGCTGAATTAGGAGTAGATGAAGTAAAATATCAGCTTTTGCCACAAGACAAATTTAAATGGATAGATAATTTGAAAAAAACAAATAAAGTTCAAATTGGATATGTAGGAGATGGAATAAATGATGCTCCATCTCTTACTCGAGCTGATGTTGGAATAAGTATGGGAATCAATGGTTCGCCAGCAAGTATTGAAGCTTCAGATGTAGTATTGGTAGATGATAATCCAGATAAAGCTGCTATTGCAATAAAAATATCTAAATATACTCGTAAGATTGTATGGCAAAATATAACTTTATCTGCTGTAGTAAAAGTATTATTTTTATCATTAGGTGCATTTGGAATTACAGGAATGTTAAGTGCTGTATTTGCTGATGTTGGCGTTACATTAATTGCAATATTGAATAGTTTAAGAGCATTAAAATATAATCCAAATAAATTATTAAAATAAAAATAAATAAAAGAAAAAATCCACTTCAAAGTGGATTTTTTATATAAAAATAATTAAAATTAAATAAAAAAATATTAAATAAATAAAAAAATATTAAATTTTAAACGAAAAATTGTTTTTAATAATAGTTTTTTATTTAAATAATTTATTTAAATATATTTTTATTTACAATTTTAATAATTTATATAACTGGCTTCTATATAGGGTGTTTTACTGTTGGTTTTGTCATATTTAAAGTTTATTTGTATTTAATTTGTTCAAATTTTGATTGTTTAATAAATAAATCAAGAAAATAAGAAAAGATTTTGAGATGTAAATAGTAAAATATGGCACAGTTTAGTGAATATATAAAAATTCAATGATATAATACAAATATGGGTTGAAAAATAATTTGTTTTTTCAACCTTTTGTATTTTAAAAGGAGATTTGATATAATACGAGTGTATTTGATAATATTCTAGGGAATTGGATTCAGGTTGTAGATAATCAAAACAATATAACTATAGAAGATTATGGTTATGATACTGGAGTTATAGAAGGGACAACAAAAAATCATTTTGTAAAGTGTGTGGCTGTAAATAAATGCTGTTTTAAAAATGAAGAAAATAAAAAACCAAAACCTTTTGATATAACTGGAATTGATATCTTAAATAGTATTATCAATGGACTTATTCCCGGGTTGTATCATTTTAGATGTCATTGTAAAGAAGTGCCAGTACAAATTAATTCAATAGATGAGATAGAACTTATTGTCCCAGAAAGCAAAATACAATATTTATTTAAAAGCAAGTCCGGTTGGATTAAGTCTATGGGATATCAAGAAAAAGAATTTAGTGAATTTGTTGATATGTTACTGCAAAAAACAAAAGAAGCATATCTTTATGGGAATTATTATAAAGAAAACTATAATAACTTTGGATTTAAAATAAATTTAAATATTAGCATTCCAGGCAAAAATGAAAAAATAGGGAAAACATACAATGTAACAACAAATTATATGATTTTCCCAAATAAAAAATTAAAAATGAATACACCATTAGGAGGTTGGCAGTAATGAAAATGTTAGATGATGTTAAGGTTATAAAAGACAGAGATGAATATAGAAAAGAAAATATATTTGCTGGAATGATTGGCACAATTATTGATGCTGAAATAAGATTTGGTGAGTTCTTTGTTTGCTTTCAAGACCAAAGAACACTAGATAGAGAATTTATGAGTAAAGAAGAAAATATTTTCAAATTAAAAAATGATATTTGTATCCCTATAAAAATTGAAGATTTAGAGTTGGTAAAAGATGGTAAGTGCACTGACGAAATGATTAAAAATAGTCTACCTAGAAAATATCCGGACTGGTATTGCAAAGT
>CALWEH010000013.1 GCA_944377145.1 uncultured Clostridia bacterium
TGTGAAAATTTAGAATCTCTTAATCGTGAAAATGTTTCATGAATTTACCAAGTATAATTTATTTATAGATAAGCTTGAAGAGAGCATTATATGGCTATAAAAGGACTAATTATGAAAAAAGAATTAAGTTTAGAAGAAAAAATAGAAAATTTTAGAAATGTCTGTATAAATAGATATAATGCCTTATATCTTGAAGATAATTATCAAAAAGGAAATAGATTAGAAACTAAATTAATTGCACAAGGTAAGGAACTAATTGTTTTACAAGAAGGAGTTGAGGCATTATTTAAAATGCTTAAAGACGAAAATGAAATTGTTAGATATTATAGTGCAAGTATAGTATTTTCTTTATATCCAAATGAAGCGAAAAAAACTTTAAAAGAAATTGAAAAGAAGGGTAAAACACATTTGGCTTCAAATGTTAAATATGTTATTAAAAATTATGAAGAAGGAAATAATTACATAGAAAAATTTCTTTCTAGCAGAAATTAATATATAATAAAATCTTAAACATTAAATAAAACTGTTTACTAGTAATAGAACTATAATATTTTAACCATTAGGTAAATTTTATTTCTTTTATTATTAAAAAAAATGGTATTATGAAAACTAAAACAGAAATACAAAAAGAATTAATTAAGGAGTTTGGCGAAAATTTCAACACAATAGATAATTTAATCAAATGGCTAAAATCTAATTATCATCCACAATATTTTACACCAATGCAAGAGTCTGTTAAAACCCCACGGATTATACCTGTGGATTTTTATTCTACAAAAAAGCCCTTATAATAGGGCTTTTTTATTTATCTAACATTACAATCTATCAGTTTAATAAATTATATTTTCTAAAACAAATTAGGCTAATTAATTTATAAAGATTTTTAGATATATTATTTTTATTTATATTAGAAAGCTCACTTTTAATTTTTACCTTATTCTTTATTCATAAATAAAATTCCCAATGTTCCAGGCCCGCAGTGAGAACTAATTGTAGATCCTGCATCAACATCATACACTTTTTCAAAACCATATTCTCTTAATTTTTTACAAATCTGTTCGCTAATATCCATTTTACTTGAATGAGTGCAAAATGCAACTGTTTTTTCAGGATTATTCATTGCCAATGTATCTTCAACATATTTAATTAAGCAATTATTTATATTCCCCATATATTTTTTAGCAACTTCCATTTTACCATCTTTTACCAATATTTTAGGCTTTATTTTAAGTATTTTAGCACTAATTAAAGCTATTGAACTACATCTCCCGCCTTTATATAAATATTTTAATGTGTCTATTAAAAAGCTTGCTTGCACTCTTCCTGTCATACCTCTTAACTTATCAGCTATTTCACTAGCAGACAAACTGCCTTCTTTTACCATTTCTGCACATTTTATTACAAGCAAAGCTATTCCTGATGATAAAGATTTAGAATCTACAATATGAACATTTAGACCTTCTCCCCCTGCAATAGCATTTATCCCAGAAGAAGTCATTTGATGAGATAATGTAATATGAATAACTTCATCATATTCTTTTAAAATATTATTAAAATAAGCTCTAAATTTATCTGCACTAATAGCAGCCGTTTTAGGTAAATTGCCTGTTCTTTCCACATATTCATATAAATCATTTGTTGTAATATTTACGCCGTCTATATATTCTTTTTCTCCAAGAATAACATAATAAGGCATGGTAAAAATATTGTATTTCAATTTTAATTCTTGTGGCATATCACAAGCACTATCTACTGATATTGCGATTTTCATATGTATTCCTTTTAATATTGATTTTAATCAATAAAACATTAATTTATGATTATATGGAAATTATATCATGGCTTATATTTTTAGTCAAATAAAATTTTATTTTGTTTAGTCTTATTATTTATATAATTTTTATAAAACCATTTTTTTAAAATAAATTTACTTATACCTGTATAATTCTCTATATTTTAAATATAAAATTTATATAAAATGTCTTTTATTTTTTCTATTTCCATGTTATAATATCATATATAAAATATGTTCCCTTAGTTAAATGGAGATAACAATTCCCTCCTAAATTTTAAATGTAGGTAAGAAATTACAGGGAAACACCACAAGGCCGAGTTATTACGGCTTTTTGTTTTTAAAAGCGGATTTTAAAAATAATTGAGGTTATAAAAGTTAAACAAGTTAATCAATATAAAACACCATAATTAATCACATTTCTAAATCTTAAATTAGTATCCTAAATTGCTAAAATTAAAAATGTGGCAAACTTTATTAGTTTTTTGTTAAAATGGTATTGACATCTTGAGTTGATGTGAGTATAATTGCATTAAACGAAAGAGGTTAATATGAGTAATTTTCAAAAAAATTTAAAAGTTTTATCAAATAAATATACTCAAAAGTATATTGCTGATCGCACGGGCTTTTCTCAATCTAGCATTAACAACTACCTAACCAAAAATAGTGAACCGTCCATACAATTCTTGATTGCCTTAAAAAACGCATTTGGAATTTGTCTGGACGATTTTTTGTTTTCAGACATAGATGTTTCAAATGAAATATCTTACGATAAATATATTGGAAACTACATTGTGTATTACTATAACAACAATTCATATAAGGGTGAAGTTCATGTAAATATAACAAACACTTTGAACTACGGTGTTATTAGCATTGTAAAAGAAAAGGATTTGGACAAAAACGTTGTGATATATGGTACATTTGTAAAATCTAAGATGGAAGCAACTAAATTATTAAAAGAATTAAATGCAACTGCCCAATCAAAAGATATAATCTCTAAATATCAAGACATTGGTAATTTATATAAAGGCAGTATTTCAACGACTGACCAAAGTATATTTATTGATTTAAACAATAACTTTAATGGCGACCAAACCTTTATTATACTTAATAATCCACCTACTAAAAATAACTATATTGGTGGTGTTGGAACTGTTAATTCAATTGCTAGAGGCAGAGAACATAATCCTTGTGTGCAATTTGTAATCCTATCAAAGAAGCTTATTGATAAGCCAGACGGTGAGATATATAATTGCTTAAAGTTTGATGACTATAATATAAATTTTGATTATGCTATAAGAGATATTGTGGATTTGTTTAAGAGATTGTATTTAGATAAAAACGAAATATCAACAACCTTAACCGAAAATCAAAAGAATGCAATTATTCAAAATAAGCTAGAATATCATTTTGATGAAATATTAGATGCAAATGTATTTAGATTTGCAAAGGTGTCAAATAAGGAAGATGATAAAATCTATAAACTTATTAAGGAGGGCATAGATGTTTGATGAGGTTGATAAACGATTTAACGAAATAAATCAATCATTTTCAGGTAATCAAAATTCAATTTCGTTAATATCTAAGGCTTATGAATTTGCAAAGAAGCTACACGGCAATCAAATACGCAAAGATGGAACATTGTATTTAACCCACCCAGTAGAAGTGGCATTAATTTTGTCAAAGTTGGGTTTTGACGAAGATGTTGTTAGCGCAGCGTTGTTGCATGATGTGGTTGAAGATTGTGAATGTAATTTGGAAACTATTAAACAAGAATTTAACACAGATATTGCCGAAATGGTTGATTGCGTTAGTGCTATTGATAAGGAAAAGTACATCTTTGATAAAGAAGATTTGTATGAAATACAAGATTTTCAAAAAGCGTCAATAGAGGAACAATCCTTTAAGAAACTAATTGCAATAGGTAAAAATAATCCATCAGGGTTTTGTATTAAATTTGCGGATAGGTTACATAATTTAAGAACGATAGGTTGTTTTGAATATAGTAAGCAGTTGGAAAAGGTTAAGGAAACTGAAAAGTGGATTATTCCAATTGCCAAAATATTAAATACGGAATATTTCTATAGAGCAATAACTAATGAATGTTTTAAAATCAAATACAGGATTAGTGGAACAGAGTTCTTGGAGCAATACAAGACTTATCACAAATCAAATGCCAGCAATATTGAACAACTTACACTAAAATTGAAAGAAAACTTTGCAAATACTTGTGTGAGAGATATAAAAATTAAAAATGTACGAGAGTATAAAGTTTACAAAGATTTAAGTAAGTTATTTAAAAATATAAATATTTCAAAAGTATCACAAGGGCAAATATTAAAAGTTACAAATTATAATGTCTACCTATTATATAAGAACAAAAAGTATAAAGATGTAATAGGGCAAATATTAAATATTATAAATAAAAATTTAAATCAAGACATAAAGATTATTGATGCAAAGGTTGGGACTTTTACTAAAAAACCATTTTATCAACTGGAAGATAATTATAAAAACAAATATAACTTATATGTAATGTCTATATCAGATTATCAGTTGCTTAGAAATGGAACTTTAGACGGACAAAATAATGAATTGTTGGACGAAGATAATCTGGATAGTTTAGATGTAGAATTAATTAAGGTCGCCACAAGGTCTGGTGAAACAAAGTTTATTCCAAAGGGAAGTACTGTGTTAGACTTTGCTTTCAAGATACATAAAGATATAGGTTTTGGATTTAAATACGCAATTGTCAACAACTCAAAAACTAAATCCCCTCCTTATACCAAACTGTACGAGGGAGACAAAGTTGAAATAGTGGTTGATAAAAGCGGTAATGGCTCAACCAAAAACAATGCAGAACTAAGATGGTTAGCATATGTAAACACTGATTTTGCAAAGAAAAATTTAATAAAATGGTTTGATAAAAATTTTGAAAAAAGATAATTTACACAACAAAAGGAGCTAATTTTTAATGGATTATAAAGAAAAAAATGTACTCGTAACTGGAGGAACTGGAACTGTTGGGAAGGAAATGATAAAGTTTTTGATAAAGGAAAATGTAAAAAGTATAACAATAGTATCAAGAAATGAATTAAATCAAGTTATCTTAAAAAGGGAAATAATTAAATTATATGGCATAGATATTTTAAATAAATTACATTTTGTTCTTTGCGATATTAGAAATAACGAGATTTTTAAACACTTGTTTATAAATTGTGACATTGTAATTCATACGGCAGCATTGAAACACATTGATTTGTGTGAAGAAAATATTAGAGAGGCTTTTGAAACGAATGTTAACGGCACTCTAAATGTTATAACCAATGCAATTAACAATAATGTTGAAAAAGTAATTTTACTATCTACAGATAAAGCATGTTCACCAACATCTGTATATGGCGCAACAAAATTAATTAGCGAAAGAGAATTTATTAATGCTAATAAATGTGGAATTACCAAATTCTCAGTGCTAAGGTGTGGGAATATTTCTGGAAGTAACGGATCGGTCATACCATTTTTCAAAAAACTGGTAGCCCAAGGAAACACTATATTGCCAATTACAGATGTTGAAATGTGTAGGTTTTGGTTTGAACCATCAGATGTTGTGAAGTCAATAGATTATGCATTAAACAATATGATTGGTGGGGAGGTTTTTATTCCTAAAATGCCATCTTTTAAAATATTGGATTTAGCTAAAGCGATTTCAGGACAAAATGAACATCGTGTTGTGGGATTGCGTAAAGGCGAAAAAATAGAAGAGTCAATTTTAAATTTAGACAAATCTATATATGAAAGTGATGGTATGTATGTTGAATTGAACGATACAAATATAAACTATACGGAATACAATCCTGCATTTAAATTTATAACCAGTCCTACCTATACAACTAAAATTAATACTAATTGGCTAAGTGTAGAAGATATTAAAAATAAATTAAGAAATTTAGGAGATTAAATGAAACAAAAAGAATTATTTATAAATTCCGATTTAAGGGATTATAAAAAGTTAATTAAATATTTGAATATGGGGTTAAAAGCTATTCATGATAATTCCGGAGAAACTCCAACCTATCCTACAACAGAAAGAAAAACTATTAACAACTTGTTAGATCAGGGAGTTATCCCTAAACAAGGATTAAATTTAACAGAACTGTTAAAAAATGTTTATGAAGAATTCGGTGGATGTGTAAAAACAGGACATCCTATGTGTGTAAAAAATATCTTGCCACAATCTAATATTGCTGGCTTAGTGGGCTTATTGCTTGGTAATATTTATATGGCTAATGGGGTTACTGGGGAAGATGCTGGAGCTTTACTTGATTGCGAATTAAAGTGTTCGGCGGCCATGGCAGATTATGTGGGATACAACAAACAGGCTTCGGCTGGAGTGTTTACTTATGGCGGTAGTGGGACTAATTTATATGCTATTAAAGTAGGTTTAACAAAATCTAATAAAGATAGCGTAACGAAAGGCAATATTAATAATACATTTGTTATAGGAAGCAGAGCATCACATTATTGCCATTTATCCGCTGTTAATTGGTTAGGCATTGGTGAGGACAATTATATACGGGTTCCTGTAAATACGGATCAAACTACAAATCTGACCAAAATGAAAGAAGAAATAGAAAAGATTGTTTCTAATGGAGGTAATATTGCAGCCATAATACTTTCTGGCGGAACAACATCTAACATGGCAATAGATGACATCTACGATATATATACATTTAGAAATTTGATGGTAAAAAAATACAATTTAAGTTATGCTCCTCATATTCATTGTGATAGTGTTATTGGTTGGGCATATTGCTGTTTTAAAGATTATGATTTAATAGAAAATAAATTTAAATTTTCCAAATCTACATTAAAACAAATAGAATGCTTGAAAGAAAAAACTGATAAATTTAAATATGCGGATTCTTTAGGTATTGATTTTCATAAAACGGGATACGTACAATATGTTGCTAGCATGATTTTATTCAAAAATAAAGAGGATCTGAATTTATTAAAAAAGAAAAAAGAAAGATTAACCCCTTTATTTCATGATGATATGTGCTATAATCCTGGAATTTTTACACTTGAGACATCAAGGTCAACAGCAACAATGCTTAGTGTTTGGCTAACAATAAATGCTATAGGAGTAGAAGGATATCAACAATTATTGGGAAACGCATTGGAATGCGCTAATTATTTAAGAAAACTGATTCAAAAAGAAGACAATGGATTATATATAGTAAATAAAACTTTCTACGGAAGTGATGTATTTATTGGTTTGAAAGGATTTGGAGAATTGGATCCCAATATAAACATAAATGTTGATAATATAAACAAATCCACAGGTAACTTTGCAAAATTTATAATGGGAAATAATCAAAGATATGCTGTTAGTAAATCTTCAGCAGCAATATATAACGATTTACAGAAAGCAATTCAAGGGATAAGAGTTTATTTGTTAGCATCATATGTTTCTAAAAAAACTACCAAAACGTTTTATGATATGTTAAAAGAAGATAGATTGAAATATGAAAAAATTAAAAAAACATCTAAATAAAATACTAGAAGCTAATATAATTAATTTTGTTGCTTTAAATAATGGAAAGAAAAATATAACTTATTTTTGTGAAACAAATAAAGGCAAATATATTATAAAATTTTTAACACCTCAATTTTTATTAAAAAGAGTAGATGTTGAATATTTTCAAAAAATCTATAACATTATAATAACTCTTAACAACTCAAACCCAAAGTTTATCGCGCCATTAACAAATACAAATATTTATAGTGTTAATAAATGGGGAGATAGATACTTCTCTATCTTCCATTTTATTAATAGTGATGATGATCACAGTATCAATCGGACACATATTAAAGAAATGGCAAAAATTATGAATCAATTTCATAATATGGCTAGCGACTTACAATGTAATCTTGAATGTATGTTTGATAAGTATGTTTCCAAGTTGTTTAAAAACAGAAATTATAAATGCATGTTAAATCCATATTATCAAGACTATAAAAGTATCAATCAACAATTAAACACCTGTTTAATACATGGAGACTTTGCAATTAATAATGTGCTATTTAAAGGAAATGATATTGTGGGATTGATAGATTTTGATTGTTTGTCCAATGGTAGCAGAGAGGAAGAACTTATTCGAGCTTGCAGAAATTTTGAAAATAAATTAGATAAACAGACTTTCGTTTCGACCTACTTAAAAAGTTGTCCAACAAAGTTAAATTTGACAAGAGATATAGTTAAAAAATTTATTATTAAAGATTTTATTAATGAAGTATGCGTGTACTATTTTCAAACTAAAATCAAGAACTTGGAATCAAAAGATTTTAAAATTTTATTAAATCAATCAATTAAAGAATTTGCTAATATAGATAAATTGATTGATGAAATTTGGGAGATTATTAAATATGAGAACTCTATTTGTTGATGTGGATAACATATGTTATGAAGGAGCTAAATCAGGTTCGCTTAGAAATTCAATAGGAATGTTAAAAGAAATCAGTACCTATAATAATGTTGAAATTTTAGAAATTTATAATTTAAAAGATAGCAATACTGATAGAAACAATCCAATAAAAACATTTTATGACAATATTGAAGGCATTGATGTTACCAGTTTAGAATATGACCTATGCAAAGTTGCAGATTTTTTATTAAATAATTCATTTGAATGTATAATAATAACTTTATTTTCAGTTTTTTTAGAAAAAAAAGATTTGGATTTATTGGAATTAGTGCAAAAACATAGTAAAAAACTTATAATCAATATCAATGATATTTTATATGTCAAATACGATCAATTATCTAAAACAGATGCTCAGCAATATAAAAATATTTTGAAAAATAGTACAATAATATCATGCTCTAACTTTGTTAGAGATAATGTGGAAAAAGATTTGGGCGTAGAATCAATAGTGATTTATCCCCTAACAAATATATCTACTGAAATTGTGGATAAAATTGATGACTACATAACATTTATTAATCCAATTGAATTAAAAGGTTTAAAAGTTTTTGAAAAGGTTGCTGAAATTATGCCTGATAAAAAATTTTTGGTTGTATGCGGGTGGCAAGAATCCGAAGGATATAAGCCTAAAACAAAAAATGTGAGTGTTGCTCCTTTTCAGAAAGACATACTTAATGTTTGGAGGCAAACTAAAATTTTGCTAGCATTATCAATTGTTCCAGAAGCTTATTGCAGGGTTGTGACTGAAGCAATGTTAAACAATTGCGAAGTTGTGGGATTTGATGTTGGGGGAATAAAGGAAGCTTCATGTGGAATGGGGACTATAATAGAACCCATTCAAAATTATGGTTCAATAATTTATCCAAAACTTGAAGAGTGTGATATAGAACTAAAAGCAAAAGAGATTAAAAGCATTATAGAAAATATGAAATTTGATAAAAAAACAGACCGGCAGATATTGTCTTTTCTGAAACAACAACAAGTAGAAAGAAACTCTATATATAGGAGAATTTTTAATGAATGAGTTTTTTATTCCATTTAAAAATAATAAAAAATTATTAAAGAGGTTTTTAACTCAAGATGAAATAAAACTATTAAATAACGAATTAGCTCCAGAGCAAATGCTTATATATAACAAAAAAATGATAAATTGGTTATATTCAATTAAAGACTCTGTAGATGCGGAAAACCTTAAGCCCATAATTTCAAAAAATATTGATAAGATTAATAAAAAAGTTATAAAAAGCGACACTCGAAGATATGGCTTAATAATCGTTAAACCTGAAATGTTAAAAATGGAAGATGATCTTGTATCGTTTTTAGAAAATAAAGATTTTGTAATTAAAAATATAATCCGTAAAAAGATTAGTAGAAGACAATTTATGATGCTATACAAAAGGCAATTAACATCGCCAGAAACGCAATATGACTTGCCTACAAGAATGATCAACTTAATCAACAAGACAATACATATTTTTGTAGTAACCAGTAAAAAATGTAACAATTGCTCCGAAGAATTAAATCAATTTAAGGGTAAACTAGGAGTAATCGATGATTACACTATCCGAGGTATTGGTGCGAACCATATTAATAATGTTATTAAAAATGCATCTGATCAAGAATTGTCTTGTATTGATCCTATTCAAATGTGTAGAGGAAATGTGAAATATGATTTTGGTAAAGATAACTCGGTTTTTATAAATTTACAAAATCCTATATTATTTTTCATTGCTAACTGTGTCCATATTCCTGATTATAAAGAATTGGAAGAACATACAAAAATATTATTAAATCAAAGAGAAATAAATAAATTTATAAATGATATTTAGCAATAAACACTTGATTTAAAAATTATTTTATGATATTATACAAGTTAGAGGTGAATTATGTTTAATGTTGAAGATACTATAAAATATTTAATAAATGGAACAGAAAACATAGATACTGAGGCCATTAAAGAAAAGGTAAAAGAAGTCTATAAACAAAATAGAGTTTTGAATATTAAATTTGGTATGGATCCTTCTGCCCCTGATATTCATTTAGGCCATGCTGTTGCTCTAAGAAAAATTAGACAATTACAAAATCTAGGACACCATGTTACAATTATTATAGGTGATTTTACTGGGATGATAGGTGACCCTTCAGGTAAATCAAAAACAAGAAACCAATTATCTAAAGAGCAAGTTAGAGCAAACGCAGTAACTTATGTGGATCAAATTTTTAAGGTAATAGATAAAACAAAAACCACTGTGTTATATAATGGTGATTGGTACTCAGAAATGACATTCCCTGAGATTATCACTTTATGTAGCAAGGCTACAGTTGCAAGAATTTTGGAAAGAGATGATTTTGCAAAAAGATACAAATCGCAAACTCCAATTTCAGTTCATGAATTTTTCTATCCATTAATGCAAGCATATGATTCAGTGGTTTGTAAAGCAGATATAGAGATGGGTGGAACAGACCAAACGTTTAATATTATGCTTGGAAGAAATATTCAAAAAGATTACGAACAAAGCCCCCAAGTTTCATTGTTTGTTCCATTATTAGAAGGTATTGATGGTGTAGAAAAAATGAGCAAATCTCTAGGTAATTACATTGGAATTAATGAAGAACCAAAAGTGATTTATGAAAAAGTAATGAAGATTCCAGATAGTTTAATTATTCGTTACTATACATTAACCACCGATGTTCATCCTGATAGAATTGCAGAAATTCAAAACGAGTTGAACAATGGTGCAAATCCTAGGGATGTTAAGATGGGGTTGGCAAGAGAGCTTGTTGCTCTATATCATGGAGCAGAAGCTGTTAATGCAGCAGAAAATTATTTTGTTAGCACTTATCAGAAGAATGTTGTTTCCGAACAAACTCCAACTTTAGTTTGTGATGAATTATTCCTAAATGAAAATGACGATATTAACTTGGTTGACTTGCTTATGTCTTCTGGGAAGTACAAATCAAAAGGTGAAATAAGAAGATTAATCATGTCCAATGCTGTAAAAGTCAACGGTGAAAAGATTACAGATTTAGCATATCCAATTGTTGATGAAATGGTAATTCAAGTAGGTAAAGGAACATTGTTTAATATCGACCTAGAAGGGGTAAAAAAAAACTAACATTCAGTTTATAATGTAAATATTTAAGTAAAAGTACCCTTATTGGGTATTTTTTGCTTAATATTTTAAGTGTATTTAAAGGAGTGATATGGAAAACATAAAAGCTGTAATATTTGATATGGATGGATTAATGTTTGATTCTGAAAGATTATGGATGAATAGTGTATTAAAAACAAATATAGATTTTGGATATAAAGTTCCAGAAGAAGTTATTATTGAGTGTATTGGCTGTAGAAATGATGTAATAGAATTAAAGTTAAAAGATAAAATGAGTGTGGATTTTAATGCAAAAAGGTTCTTGGAATTAAATGAAAAATTTATGAAAGAAGATGTGAAAACTAACGGATTGGCGATAAAAAAAGGTCTGATTGAGTTATTAGAGTTTTTAAAAAGAAACAGCGTATTAATTGCAATAGCATCCTCATCTTCAACACAAAGAATAAAGAGATGTCTGATAGATGCTAATATATCAATCAATTACTTTAATTATACTATTGGTGGCGAAAATGTTAAAGAACCAAAACCTTCTCCTGAAATATATTTAAAAACAATTCAATGCTTAAACATCAAAGCAGAAAATGTAATTGCTCTTGAAGATTCTGATAATGGAATAAAATCAGCATATTTAGCCGGAATAAAACCTGTCTTAATTCCAGATATCAAGAAGCCTAAATTAGAAACTCTAAAAATGGCACATAGACAATACGAAAGCCTAGATCAAGTTATTGAGCTTTTTAAGAAATGAATAAAGATAAGTGTTTGTATAACATTTTAAAGTGTCACATAATTTATGCTAAAATTTTGTAATTGCACCCAAAATGGGAAAGTGAGCAAAAGTGCACCATTTTTGCACCGTGATTTAGGTGGCAGGGGTGTTTATGGTGGAAAAGTTAGCCAAGTTGGTTGACATTTTGCATCAGTTTGATTATAATATTTGTCATAATTGACGAAATGAGCGCTAGAAATGTTATTTAAACGATTTTGGGGCGCTCCTAAGGAATGCCCTGACAAAAATAATAATCCTCAAAACCCTTGTAATTACGGCACTTTTGCCATTATTACAAATTACTAAAATAAAAAACTGACCCCAAATCTGTAAAAAGTTATCAAATTACATTTCTTGCAGTATATTGCATTTGATGACATTTGGTGCTAAAATCTTCATATATGTTCTCGTAGCTCAGCTGGATAGAGCACCGCCCTCCTAAGGCGGGTTTGTCGGTGGTTCGAATCCACTCGGGAACACCATAACTTAAAAATACACATATAATTGTGTATTTTTTTATTTTATGGTATAATATTAACATATTTCACAAAGGACAAGCATATGAAAGAATTAATTAAAAGTATGAAATTTACAAAGAAAAGTATTTTTGCTGTATTGCTAATAGTTTTAGGAATTATGTTGACAATATACACACAAGTCGGCTTTAATGATAAAACATCAAGAATAGTTTCTATTCTTGCTTTATCAGTACTTTGTTGTGTATTTTTAGGATACACGATTTATGTTTTGTGCTTATATTACAAATTGCCTAAAAATAAAACAGGCAAAATGGGGGTGTTGTTCTACATTAATACCCACAAAAATTCTTCAGACTACGATGCTATAACAAATAAATTTTGTGAAAAATTTGAAGAATTATCTGAAGTAATTGATAAAAACAAACTAATCCCTATAATTTTAACAGAAAAACAAGTTTCTGTAATTAAACATATTTCCAATCATGATGTTCAACATAAATTATTAAAAAAAACAAATTGCTTATTTGGTGTATTCATGAAATCAACCGACATTGGAAAAGAGAGTGACGAATATGAATTACAGATGAATGCGATGATTACTCATCCATGGTTAAATGAAATTTTAGAAAAAATGTTAGCAAACAATTTTAACTGTGTTTTTAGAGGGTTGCATTCTAGTACTCTAAACAAAAAGTCAGACCTAAAAAATTTACAAAATTTAAGTACGCAATTATATTTTGTTTGTCAATTAATATTTGGTGTCGCAAATGAATATAGTGGTTTTCCAGGTGGAGCATTACAATTATTTAAAGAAATTGAAGCAAAAATAAAAAATGAAACAACAAAATTTTATAAGCAGATGCTTATAATTGTTAATTATGAAATTTGTTCATCAGCTATTTGTATTACAACAGCACAATATAAAGATTTTGTTTACAATGACCAATATGATACAGAAATGGTAAAAAGTGCATTGGATACCATGGCTAAATCCTTACCAATAATTAAAAATGATTACTATACTATCGATTATCATTTAGCAAAAGCCGTTTATCATTTGATTTGTGGTAGAGTTATTGAGGCAAAGGGAGAATCCTCTTTACTTGCTAAAAGTTTTCCAAAAGTAAAACCAAATCAAAGACCATGGGCATATTCTGAAGCTTTTCTTACTGCATGTGAAAATAAGCCTAACAAGTACAAAACTATAAACGAAAAGTATAAGTCTATAAAAAATAACAAAACACAAGACCCTTTAATGATATATTACTTTATCCTAGCATTTTTAAACAAACAACCAACTAATTTGGGATTAAAACTTGCTTTGTTGTTATTAACCTATTATAAGAAAGATGAACTTAATACTGATATTTTACCACAAAATCTTCAACAGGAAGTTGTTGATGAACTTAATAAACTAGGTCAAGTTAACTATGCGAAATTTATAAAAGAATTAGAATACAAATAAAAAAAGCCCCTAAGAGATTTTACTCTCATAGGGGCAATTTTTTAGTAATCTTTACTAGCATATTCTGTATGATTGAATAAACTTCTAAAAGCAGAAGTTGGTGGCTCGTTTATAAAACCTAAAAATGAAGTACCATTACTCCATTGTTTAACATGCCAAATATAACGACCAAAGCCATGTTCTATTTTATAATCAATGAATGGTGGAATCCATAAACACATTAAAGTTCCGTCTCCCTCCCAGCCATTTTTTACAAACGCTCTTGCGACTTCATTCCTTTCTCTTTCATACATCTCTTTTAATTCTTTTAAAGTTTTTCTATCAAAATCACTTTGATGAAATGTTTTAAATACTTCAAAAGAACCCTTTTCCGTTTGTGGCATAAAATCCACATGCTCATATCTAAATACAAAAATTTCCATTTTATTTTCTCCTTTATTCAAATATTTTATCTAATATATTACTTGCTTTTTTATCGCTTGATTGCAGGAAGTGGGAATATATATCTGTTGTGGTAGATGTTTGGCTATGACCAACTCTTCCAGCAACTGTCTTTATATCTATTCCTGCCATTAATTGCAATGATATGTTTGTGTGTCTTAATGAATGCAGGGTTACTTTTGTTAATCCTGCCTGTTCTAGAATTTTTCTAAGCCAGGTTATGAATATTCTTGGGTTGTATGGCATTAGAGTATCTTTCTTGAACAATGCATCCTTAAACTTTGGATCTATGAAGTATGGTCTATGTTCATCCCACCAAACCTTGTATTCCTTTAATTGTTCTGTAAGTGCTTGTGGCATACTTACTTCACGCTTTGAACTTTCAGTTTTTGTGGATTTGTAGTATAATCCAATACCTTTAGTTGAATGCATTGACCTTTGTATTTTCATAACATTGTTTTCTAGATCTATGTCTTGCCATTGTAGTCCTGCGAGTTCACTTCGTCTTATTCCCATATATAAGCAAGCCATAAGTGAAGTTTTTATTATAATGTTTTCTTCTTTCTCTAATTCCTGTGCAAGTTTGATTGACTCCTTTTCGTTCAGAATAATGGTATCTCTCTTTGTTCCGTTTGGAGTTTCTATATAATCTCTACTTGCATAGTTGTGTGCTATTAATCTTTGCCTTTTCGCTGAGGAAAGGGTGGCACAAAGGCTTTTTCTGTATGAATTGATAGTTGCCTTTGCAAATGGTTTTCTAGTGGTTATAATGTCGAAATAATCTTTTACTTTAATTCCTAGTGGCTTGCATATCTTTTCGGCAGTTGCAAGAGATATTTCTTGACCTCGTTCTGCTTTTTCAAAAGTTTCTTTGGATATATTTGCTTTCTTTACAAAGTTTATGAGCTTCCAACGCTTACTCTTCAGTACTGGTTTTAAACTTTTCTTTAACAAGGCTTTTTCTATAATAATGCCTTGTTTTTGTTTCTTATCCAGGTATTCTTGAATGAGTGCTGGAGACACATCTTTCAACTTAATCTTCCCAAAGAACTTTCGCATTTCTTCGTGCATTCTGACACCTGTAATATATGAGTGTGGAGAGATGTCATTTCTCATTCTTTCTAATCGTTCTAAACCGTAGTCAATTAGTGAGATATCAGTATCTTTCACACCTTTACCATTGAGTTCGTTGATTATTTTTTCTTCAAACTCATAGGCAACTTTATGAATGTAATGCTTTGCTTCGTTGTCCGTCATATCATAAGGTTTTTCCCAGGTCATTGACCTTACAACTGCTTTGTTTGAATTTGGTTGCTTTTGCCTAACCATAATTCTATAAGATATGCCATTTTTAAGATTGTTTCTAATTATTGTCGCCACTATATAACCCCTTTTCTCTGTTGAATATATCATTGATTTTTGCACTTGCATTTTTGTCGCTAGATTTTAAGAAGTGAGAGTAGAACTCACTTGTTGTGCTGGCTCTAGCATGACCTGCACGAGTGGATACTGTTTTCATGTCTACTCCTGCAATTAATTGCAAGGTGATATTTGTATGCCTTAGTGAATGCAATGTTACTTTTGGTAATCCTACTCGCTCTAATATTACATGCAACCATTTCACATACATCGTAGGGCAGACAATTCTTCCATCATCAGATAATAGCAATCTATCATTATCTTTCCAGACTGCCTTTAATATTGATTGTCGCTCTTGCCACCAATCTCTATATTTGAGTAAATACTCAACCAGTTTGTCTGGCATTGTAATACACCTAACAGACGATTCTGTTTTAGTACTTTTTGTATAAGTTTTTCCACCTTTATCTCTAAAACTTGATCGTGCTATTGTCATTGTTTTATCTTCAAAGTTTATATCTTTCCATTCTAGTCCAGCAAGTTCTGCTCGACGAACTCCCATAAGTAGAACTATCATAAGTGATATTTGTTTTCTTGGATCAGTTTCTTTTTCTAATTCCTTTTGAAGTATCTTTACTTCTTGCTCATTAAGTATTGGAACTTCAACCTTAAAGCCTCTTATGGGTTCTAGGTATTCAGGGGAAGCATAGTTATCTTCAATAAGTCCAAGTTTTTTTGCACTTGCCAGCATTGAACTTAACACAACTCTGTGCTTTTTGATTGATTCTTTTGCATATGGTTTTTCTACTTTAATATCTTCAAAGTATTCTTCATATGATATTTGCAATCCTTTGCACATTGCAACTGCATTTTCATATCTTATTGGATTGCCAGCCAATGCACTTTCATATACACTTCTTTTTACTCCAGATAACTCTGTTAACTGGCGTATTCTCAGAAGTTTTGAAAGCATTACATTTTTTAAACTTTTTATCATCCTTGCACTATGCCTAGTTACGATGTGCTTTGATATGCTATCCATATAATCTTGTACTGACACTGGGGTTATTTCGGAGAGTTTAATATCTCCGAAAAACTCCTTTATATTCTTTGTTGATGCATCGGCTATTCTATAAAAGTTTTTACTTCTATTTAATGCCAATCGCTCTAACCATTTATCGATGAATTGATATAATCGCATAGTGTTGTTGTTTACTTTGAAAGATGTTTCTTTACATTTTTCATTGAATTCAAATTCATCTGCAACTTGTTTTAGTTGTTTTTGAACTTGATCATCACTCAAGCCTTTTGGAACTTTCCAAGTCATACTTTTTGTTTCGACTTTTCCAGTTCTTTGGCTTTTAACTTTAACAACTATTCTATACGATGTGCCACTTTTTAGTTCGTTTTTTCTTATCGATGCCACTTTTTACCTCCTTAAATTTTTATTTGTTTTGCTTCGAACTCATATTCTGTACCTTGCAGAAATGCTATAAGCGAATCAAAGTCAACAAGCAACTTTCTTCCAGATTTTAACGATCTGATTTTTTCTCCATTAGCAAGTTTTACAATATAAAATCTTGTAATGCCAGTATCGTTATCTTTTTCCTTTATAAGATCACATGCTTGTTGAGCAGTGCGCCAGTTAATCACTCTAGTATTTTCTAAATTCATTTTGCCTCCTTAAACCTGGCTTTCACTTTTCACGACACATTAAGCCGCAAAGAAATGAAAAAGTCCAGTGTTATTCCTTTAATTTTTTATAAAAACAATATTAAGTTGTAAACAATCTCTTTACTTGTCTAAATTCGCCCCAGAAACGCCTTACATTTCGCTATTTACCTTACATTTGAGTATTTGTTTGCTTAAACATAAAACTCGCCACAGGTTGTAAATTTGTTGCAAATAATTTGATTTTCTTTTGATTTATTTGTTTTTTCAAATAAACCTTATAGTAATAAAAAATACTAGCAGATATTTTCCACTAGTATTAAAAACTACTATTTTGATTTTTGATTACGCGAAAGTTTGTGCGTGATTGCCGCCCCGCTCATTAGGGGTGAACTCGTAGAGATTTAGACCCCCTGGGGTGTAGTAATAGCATATTATCTCTATATACCTTTTTGATGTTATTAATGTTATTGATGTTATTTTAATTGTCCCCGTAACATCAATAACAAGAATAACAAGTATCTAATATATAGAGGTTTGCTCTCGCTTTTTCGATATATAATAAAAACGGTGAGACCTACCATTTGTCCCACCATTAGGATTAATATATAGGTGAACTATATTATCAATCGCTTTTAAATAAGCAGATATTCCATTAAGTTCCTTTCCAACATTTTTAGGGTTTGGATTTATCGGAAATCCGTTAGGATATAACTTGCCAAGTTCTTCTATAAACTTAGTAGAAGAGCCACTCCAATCTCCGTTATGCATTGCTAGTAAATGTTTAATAGTTATTACATAAGGATTATTGTTGTATTCTTTAAGTTTCTTTTTATGGGCTTCTTCTTCGGCTGTTCCAATCTTGTACCAGGTCATATCGTCGTTTTGACTGATAGTCCAATTATCGCACCTTATCTTTCTACCTGTAAAAGCGAATTGAACTTCTTGTTCGCCACGCTTTCTATCCAATAAAAAAATACAGTCAGCACTTGCCATAAGCCCATTAGTTCCACTAATCTTAGCAAATGGATCGCCATCTGTATCTCTATCTTTCATTTTATTGGTGTGATGAATAAGAATTATTGCAATATGCAACTCATCAGCAAGTTTTTTCAGTGTGGATATATCTCTATAATCATGTGCATACATGCTTTCGCCATAGGCTGATGCACTTCGCACTTTTTGAAAGGTATCTACAACTACACATTTTATCTCTGGATTTCACTTTATATTTTCAGCAATATATTCCATTAATGTAGGTCTATTTTTGTCAACTTTGTCCATTGGATATATTTCGTAAGATATAAAAAAGTTGGCTGGTGCAGTTTTGCCTTTCAGCATCATTTTTAGTCTTGTTTGAGATAGGCTTTCATCATCTTCAAGTGCCATATACCAACAAGCATGTTTTGATGTAGGTTTATCTAAAAATTTGTCCCCGTTACTTATAGATAAACAAAGGTTTTGCACAAACCAACTTTTTCCAATCTTAGATGCACCACATATAATGCTTAGTCCTGTAGGGAATAAATCGTTGACCAACCAATTCACAGGTTTTAATGTCATGTTTGTTATTTCCTGTGCCGACTTTAAATCTCCATACGATGTGCATTTGCTGAAAAACTCGTTTCTTGCTTTTACAATATTCTTTACTAACGACTCCGATGATTTCTTTAACAAATCATTGGGATCTTTTTCTTTGCCAGATATGTTGCATATAACATATCTGATTCTTTTGGCTTTAAAATATGTTACAAATTCGTCTGTATATCTTGCACCAGTGTCATCATTATCTAAGGATAGAATAAACCCTAGATTCGATGTTTTCTTGCCTTTAAGTGCCTTATCTAATTTTGAAACACCACCACCGCCACATATAGCAATTGCTTTTGAGTTGTATTGTTCAACGCTCATCGCACATATTGGGCTTTCAACGATAAATATTAGCTCATTATCTTTATCATTGATTGCATTTTCATTATATATTGGTTCTGCACCAGCATCATTTGTAGGTGGTTTCCAAAATCTTTTTTCATTAACATACCGAATTTGTCCATAATTCATTTTGCCATTGTATGGTATTGTTACCGCCTTTTTAACTTTGTCATAGCCAAGCCTATGTTTCTTAATTGTTGTAGGTAACAAACCTCTTTTAATAAAGTAATCTGTTTGATCAATGTCTTTCTCACAAGTCAGCAGATACTTTTTAATATCAATTTTCTTTTTGCTTTGCTCTTTGAAATTGAGCCCTAGGTTAAAATCTTCATTAAGCATTTGAACTGCTTGGACTTTATCAACTCCTTTATACATCATAACAAAGTCAATAACACTGCCACTTTTGTCGCACCCAAAACATCTAAATGTATTATTGTCTTTCAGTATTGATAACGACGGACTTTTTACATCTTGATGATCTGGGAACGGACAATGGCATTTGTTATCTCTGTTAAATGCTGCAAGGGAGTAATGCTCAATAACATCCTTTATGGATAAACGATTTTTAACCTCTGTAAAAATGTTCTCCATAATCACTCCTAGTTATTTTGTTCTTTTATCCACTTTTGCAACAAATCGTAGTGAACAACGATTCTTCCACAAACTCGCTTTGCAGGGTAGAATTCTTTGTCGTTTGCAAGTTTGTAGGCTGATGTCATCCCAATTCCAAGTAATTGAGCCATCTCTTGGATTGAAATACACATTCTTTCTTTTTGCTCCATAATCGCACCTCCTTTTAGACATGAAAAAAGAGAGAACAAAATTCTCCCTTTTTGCGATGTCGATATTAAATTTTTGATAGTGTAATTTTCATAAGTTTTTTGCACTATCTATATATATTATAATTTTTAGAGCGATTTTGTATCTTTTTTGTAACCTTGAAAAATCAAAATAAATCAAAAAAATCAAATTAAAAATTGTCGTTTTTGTCAGGATTTTCCTGGGGATTTTGATTTTCGAAAACAAATGGTTCTAACTCAGCTGATTCGAACTCGAAAGTAGCAGGTTTAAGATCATTAATTAATTCAGCCAACTGTTGTCTCATTGTATCCAAATCGTTAGGATCTTGAGAGAAAGGATGCCCAGTAAATTGTTCGAAAGTTACATCTGCAACTTTCATTTTATATGCGTTATTCGATAAGCATTCTATAAATATTGTAAATAGTTCAGTCTTGGCATTTTGTAATTTTTTTATTGTCCAACCCTGTGTTTTATATTTGTTAACAAACTTTCTCATTGATAATTTATTTATGTAAAGTTCACCTAAAACTAACTTATATTTCCCAAGTTCTGTTTTTCTAAAACACCAATTTAAAAAGGTTAGATTCTTTTTCACAAAATCAAACTCAGGAGGTAGAATGCCCCAGTATTTTTTAAGTTCTATTGAGCGCTTGTATTTATGATTGTCTCTCTTAAGATTTTTTAATATATATCTTGCTTTCATCATAAAATAATATGGATAATCTGCAAGATCTTCATCATTTGTATAAAACTCCCACTCTTTATTATCTCTAAACATAAATTGTCTATTTTCTTCTTTGATTTCTGGCTTAAAATGTGCCGAGCTGTTCGCCTCTAACTCTAAAACAGACTTATAATAAATAGAAGCATCTTTAACTTCTTTTACCTTTTTAATTTTATCAATACCTAATGTTGTGTACTTTTCCATATTAACCTCAAAATCATTATAACACATTAAAGCATTAATAGTGTAGGTTTAATGTCAAATAAATAAAAAAAAGAGCTTCAATTTAATGAAACTCTCTTTAATATTTAATTCCCGAATATTACTAAATTTAGTGAAGACAATCTATATCTTAGTGCTGTTTCTGATACACCATATCTTTTAGTAAGTTCGCTATTAATAATTGCCCAGGATTTATAATTTCTATTAGTTATATATAATGGCAATGAAGAAGAACCTTTACTAATGCGATACAACATACTTTTCACGGCACTTGTGATTTTTTCTTCTGGCATAAGTAGGCAAGTAGCAAAGTAATCTGCTTCGTATTCGATAGGGTCTTTGTTTGCGCACTCTTCATTTATGTTAACATCATGACCTTTGAGTTGATGACCTAAAAAATAATGACCAAGTTCATGTGCTTTTGTAAAGTTTTTTCTACCTTCATTATCTATTTTTGAATTGATTATAATATGTTTTTGTTCATCTAAATATTTTGTAAAAACTCCACAAAAGTGTTTTTCATCTGCTTCAATTTCTTTGTATGTAATGCTTTCACCAGCACAGATTTTTTCAAACTGTTTGTATGCACCACCTTTAGCAACATATTTACTTAAAACTTGGTTTGCAATGTTTTCTATGTTACTTCTTAGCATCTTTATCCATCGTATCAAAAATTTTCATTAATGTATCTTCATCAACTTCTCCACGAGCAGCATAGCCTTGCATTTGTTTCCATTGAGCAAATCTTAATAATTTCTCTACATTCCAAACATTAGAAATAGTGTTGTTGACTTGTTGTTCTGCATCTTGTATTGTTACTTGTCCATTCATAAGAAGAGGCAATAAGAAATCTCTAAGAGATGTTAATTCTTGATTTTCTTGTTCTTTAGTTATCTGCATATTTATTAAAGTATTATATGCAGAAAACTTATCAACTATATCTTCACTATAGGCAAAATTCATATCGTTTAAATGATTATCGTTAACAACTTTCTGGATTGAGCCGCTTGAGGTACTTTTCATTCTATTCATAAACATAGCAATCGTTAAATAGGAATACATCAAGTGTTTTTCTTCAGATGTAAAAGCAGCTGCAGCTCTTCCCAAAGATATTTTTTTATCGCATATAGCTATAGCCCCAATAGAGCCAGCAACCGACATTAAAATATCATTTTTATAAGCATATCTTCTGCTAGCATTTGTTTTTGCTTGACAATCCACTAATAAACCATTTCTCATATCTCCGGCACCAGAACAATATAAAATAGCATCATCGCCTACATAACTTAAAGGAAGAATGTTTTTGCCATCAGGACATTGCCCCCATGTTACATTACAAATATCTCTAATATTCAAAACTTCCCAGCCTTCAGGGATTTCTTTTTTGAGTTGTTCGTTATAAACCATTTTGCCACCAGAAGATTTGTATGGATTACCTTCTTTGTTAGGGAATTCAAATTGCAAAAACCAATAATCATATAATGTTTTTGCAAGTGATTCAAGTTTAGAATTGATTTTAGAATTATTCGCAATTTTTTTATCTATGCTGTATAATAATGCTCCTATCTTTTCTTTATCTAAATTATCGTCAATAAACGGAATCTCATTAATTTGCTCTAAACTCAAAGATTTATACGAAGAACCGTTTGAATTTCCAAAAATAAATTTCTGTGCATATGGTGATTTTAAATAATAATATAAGAATTTACTATCTACTTTTGGACAAATAATTGAAATATTTTGTCCCAAACAAAATGGTTCTGTTGTATCAATATATGACAATCTACCAAAAGAACCAACGCGAGTAATAATAATATCTCCTTTTTGTGGAACATATTTTTTATTTTGATGTTTCAAATCTTCCAAACAGACTCTTAAACAATTATCAAAATTTAAGAAATTGTTATTAACATCTTCAACTCTAACAATAGGATAACCACTTTGGTAATATTTAGGTGTACTATGTAAACAATCAATTACCATTGCTACATTTGAAATTTTTTTACTCATATTTCAACCCCTTAAGACTATTTTTAATTTCATCTTCAAGAGATTTGCTTTCAGCAAACAATTTATCAAGATTATTTGCATATTCTTGTATTTTTGAATTAAATTCTTCTTGTGTTAATTCTACATATTCAATTTTTACATCAAAATATTGCCCAGCTGAGAATGAACAATTCTTTCCTTTAATCTTTTCATAAGGAACAGAAACACTAAAATCTTCTTCTGCGATATGATCTATAAATGTATTAACTATTTTGTCAAGTTCAGCTTGACTTAAGACTGTTTTTTGGTTTTTGCCAACTTTAACTTTTGTACCAAGTTTTGAAGCATCAACTAGCAATACTTCACCATCTTTATTTGTTTTGTCAATGAACAATACTGAAACATTAGTGCCTGTATTGGCAAAAATATTTGATGGCATTGAAACAACGCCACGAAGCCAGTGATTATCAACAATATGTTCTCTAATTGTTTTTTCAATGCCTGATTGAGCTGTCAAAAATCCTGTTGGAACAACAATAGCAGCCTTACCACCAGGTCTAAGTGAATATAAAATATGTTGAATAAAGCAAAGGTAAATTGCCATAGATTCTTTTTTTGTATTAGGAATCTTTGGAACACCAGCAAAGAATCTTGTTGTGCTTTTCCAGTTTGTTTCTATATCATTTCTAGTTGAAGAAAAATCTGTTTTAAATGGAGGGTTTGAAGTGATAAAATCGAATTGTTTAAGACCAGAAGTGTTATTGCCTTCAATCTTATAATGAGAAGGGTTTTTTAAGGTGTCGCCTTCTACAATGTTTTTAAGGGATTCTTTAAGACCATTTAAAAGCATATTAATCCTTAAAAACCTTGATGATTTTTGAGATATGTCTTGTGTAAATACTCTAGCTTTATTCCCAAATTTTCCATCACCAAGTTCATTGGCAAGGTGTAAAACAAGTGAACCAGAGCCTGCACTTGGATCATATATTTCATAAATCTTATCTTCCACTGGTGCCATGTGTACCAAAATTTTTCCAATAGCACTTGATAATGCTTGTGGCGTAAAATATTCTGCATAAGTTCCACTTGCAACATTATAGTTTTGAATTAAATATTCAAATATTGTGCTAAAAAAGTCATAGTTTCCTTCGGTTGTTTCACCAAAATCAAATCTATCTGTTGTGATATATGAAAAAATATTTTTTGCAAATGCATTTCTTTTTGCTGGTGGAAGATAATCACTTATTATTTTTGTAAACAATGGTTTTTTCTCGCCTTCTGCAGTTTCAATGCTGAAGTCTTCATTTTGTGAATAATTTGAAATTCTAATTAAGGCATCTTCAAACTTTGTATAGAAGTTGTCTTCGCCAAGAAATCCCACCAAATATTCAATTGTGTCTTCATAAGTAAAAGCAACATCTTGTGAATAAGTAGCATAAAAAGCGTCTAATAAATCGTCTTTATTCTTTTTAACATCTTCTATTGATACTTCCATTTCATCAGCAAACTTCTTTAAATTTGCGATAAATTTATCATTCAAAAACTTATATAAGAAAACAGAAGTAACAATAATTTCTTCTGATGCTGTATTTGATAATCCATTTGTATTGCAAAGACCTTGCAAATCATCAATAATATTTTTAATATTTTTTTCTAATTCTACATAATTTGGCATATATTTCTCCTAAATACTGTCTTTGTAAAGCAATAAGTTTGTATATAAAATTTCTAATAAGTCATCATAAACATTTTTAATTTTGCTAAATAGTCCTTCTTTTACTAGTTGCTTTGTAATCTTTGTTTTAGTTGAGTCTACAAATCCTTTTTTACCTTGGATAATTAAAGCATCATCATAAATTGTATCCTTAATGCTGTTATATACAACGGCTAAGCATTTTTCAATAATTGAACGATCGATATCAGTTTCTATAACACCATCACTTAGAGTTTTTACAAAACCATAGCTTCCGCCGTAGGCTTGAGACAATCTATCATTTTCATCATTTATTCTTTTTGCTTCTTCGTATGCTGTTCTTAATTCATCAGATAATTCATCAAGACTGCTATATTCAAACATTTGCAATCTTTCAAAAATTTTCTTTAATAAATCTTCAAGTTTTTGAACTTTTATATCTTTCTTATTTTTATTTTTCTTAATTTCATTTTGAACATTTGTTATTTCTGTTTTAACTTTTTCAAATTCTTCATCTGTTAAAGCAAATTTACCTAAGTCTAGAATAGATATTTTTGTTTTGATAAACTCATAAATAACATTTACAACTTCTTCATTATTCATAATGTCAAGAGTGTTTATTGTTTGAGTAGTTAAATTCATAAATGAGATTCTGTCATTAACGGCTCTTAAATATTTGTTTACTCTGTCATTATCAATTAGAGAATAGTATTCTTCAGCTCTTGAAAGCTTAAATTCTATTGAACATTCTTTAACTTTAACTAATAGTTTTCTAATTTTTAGCAATGCATCTTTATTGAAGTATTGCATCATTTTAACAAATTGCTCAATATTATCAAAAGGTATAAACTGTTTTAATTCAATAGATAATTTATCAAATTTTTTCTTTATATCCTCTTTGTCAACAACCAATCCAGAAAGTGAAACTTCATCGTCGCTATCCGCGTTCATATCTTCTTCAAGTTCTTTTATGTAGGCATTTAATGTGTTGTTATATTCTTTTTCTATATCAACAAAGTCTACAATATATCCATATTGATATACTTTTCCGTTTGGACTTTTGTATGGTCTGTTTACTCTTGAAATGGTTTGAAGTAATGATTGTGCATGTGGACCTCTTAAGAGATACATCTTTTTCAATCTTTTTACATCATAACCAGTAGTAAGCATATAGTGAACAACCAAAACATCCGGAAATCCGTTTTCTCTAAAATTGATTTGGTTTTGTTCGTTTAATTCGCTTTGAATAGCATTGTTTTCACTATCTGACATTACAAGACCAGATTTTAAAGTGCTATTTTTATTAATCCATTCGTTAACAAGTTTTGCCTGCCTATTTGATCTGCAAACAATCATAGCACCAATAGTATCATCCGTATTTATAAGTCTAAATTGTTTAAAATCTCTTTCAATATATTTACTAATACTTTCAACATAGTCGTCTGACTCATAAACATCTTTACTGTCAAGATTTTTATTTTCAAGTTCTAGATTTTCTCTTATTTCAGCTTTTGCTGTTGTGTCAATCTGCTCTTTCTTTATACGAAGTGTATAACCATCGGCAATAGATTTGTCATAAAAATACTTGTGAATATAATCACCGAATTTTAAGTTTGATCTTTCTTTCTTGGTAAGCAATGGTGTACCTGTCATTGCAATGTAAATACCATTAGTATCACAAGTCATTAAGTTTTTAAAGAACTCGCCATGTAAGTTATATGACCTATGTGCTTCATCTACGAAGAAGATTCTTTGTACCTTTACATTATAAACATTCTCAACATGTGGCATTTTAGATTCTTCCATCAATTTTTGAATGTTTACGATACAAATTGTTCCAACTCCATCATTAGAACTATTTAATGGTTTCTTTAATTCTCTTGCAAATTCATCTTTACTGCTTACATTAATAACATTAAATCCACGATTAGAAAATTCTGTTGTGGCTTGCTTCATTAAATCTAATCTGTCAACAATAAAATAAAATTTTGTATTAACATTCTTCTTTGCGAAGAAATCTCTAATAACACGATTTGCATATGCACTCAAAGCTGTTTTACCAGATCCTTGAGTGTGCCATATAATACCATTTTTATCCTTTTCGCCAAGTCGTTTGATTATTGCACGAGTAGCAAAGAATTGAGGATATCTCATAATATGTTTTTGTTTAATTGGCACTTCTTCGTCTTTATTTGTTGTTGCATTATGTATTTTCTTTATTTCAGTTAAAAACATTATGCCATAACGAAGCATGTACATAAATCTTTCTTTATCATAAAACGATGTGATAAATCTGTTACAAGGTGCTACATCAGATAAATTTGTTTGAAATTCAGGAGTGTCTGTTTCATCTGGATTATATCCACCATCTTTAACAACATATTTAATTGTTTCTTCGTCTATATCTTTTAGGTTATATCTTGCATGATATTCTTTTATATCTTCTCTAAAGAAAGAGAATGTGGTGGCTTGTCCATTAGGTGTTGTATAGAAAGAACCTGCTTTTACTTCATCAGCAATATCATCGTCAGCTTCTTCATATTCCATATTATTTGAAAATGAGACTATTTGAATAAGATTAAAATATTTCTTATAATCACTATTTTTTAATCTCTTGTTAATCATTCTTTCAAATTCCACTTGGATTCCACCAGAATTATCAGGATGCTTAACTTCTAGGAATGCTAGTGGCATACCATTTATAAGAATGTTTATATCTGGTCTAAACGAGCCTTCCTCAGTTCCTTCTTTAATACTAAAAGGTAATTCATCAACTACTGCAAAGTCATTATTATCAAGATTTTCAAAATCTATCAATTTTGTGTCGTATTCAACAGAGGTTAACCTTTTATAAAACTCTTTTCCTAAATCATTAAACTTAATTAAAGAGTGAATTTCATCAATCAATGAAGAAATTTCTTCATTACTATAAGTTCTACCATTGATTTTTTCGATGGCAGATTTAAAACGAGGTACAAATATTTTTGTATTAAAGTCAATATGAGCACCTTTAAGTGATTGATAATCATAACCCAATCTTAAAAAATGGATTGTTGCAGGGAATTTTACCCTGGTATCTTCATTGAAGTGTAACATTTTTAACTCCTTAATCTATCCGTTTAATATTTGACAAATTACTACATAAACTTTCAATTAAATCAATTATAGCATACTTTTTGTTGTTTTGTATGGATTTTGATAAAATTTATAAATATTTATTAATACTTATATAAAATAAATAATTTATTTTTTCAAATGACTTGCAATTAATCTTCTTTAGAGGTAAAACACAAGACAACCTAAGGAGGACTTATGAAAAAGTTGATTCAAATCGTAAGAGATAATTGCGAATTTACCAAAGAAGAAATTGAACAAGAGAAGTTGGTAACAGGTCTTTCTAACGCTTTTGTAGAAACGCTTACAGAAGACCAGGTTGCAAAGTTTGTTGATTTCTTGGTAGCAAGGGACAAACTAGAAGATATAAAAATCAATAATCACATTGTAGAAACTCATAAAATCTGTAAAGAAGTTTTTAAGTTGAGGTAATGGTTATGTTTGAAATTTTGGATATGGTTCATGGTATTTTAGAAGAACAAAAAAGAACTGCTGAGGAGCAGTTACAACTAAACAAAATATGTGACTTGGAAGATAAGTTTGTTAAGGGATTTTCTAAGGATAAATGGAAAGAATATTTTGATTTAGACATTGAAAAAGGTTGTCTTAGCAATATGCATATTGATAAAGCAATTATTGTGACTTATAAATTATGCAAAAAGTTGTTTCAAAGGTAAGGAGTCAGTATGAAAGCAAAATTTATTGATAATGTTCCTAATGCCAGATTGCTTAGGAATAGGCTTGATGAGGGATTAGGTGTTGAGAGACAATATTTCATTGAAAGGTCGGTTGTATTAAAGCATCATAACTTTATGTATTTTCGTGACCACTTATCTGGCGAGAATGATATTGTCAAAAGGCATCGCAAAGATATGTTTGTTGATGATAATGGCATATGGCATGTGATAATGGTTTGTTGTGTTAGGGCTGATATAATGATTCTTATATTTAGTGACGACACTAATTATGCAAAGTATTTGTCTATAAAAAATAACGGTGGTGAGCAAGTTGAGCCTAAATTCACCACTTGCAATAGATATTCCGTTTAATTAATTGTAACTAGACGGATTTTTTGTTAAAAAAATATAAAAACTTTGTATTATATGATATAATATTAGTATGAATACAATTATTGAGCCAAATAAAATCAATACCTATCCTTTAGAATTAAAAACTTTTATCGAGTCTAAATGCACACCCGATGAGCTTAATTTATTTTTGATTGAAAAAAATTATGATATAATGTGTTGGCATTGTACTAGATTGACTGATTATGAAATTAATCAAATTTTTTCAGATGGTTTACAATTTCCAACAAAAGATTTCTTTATAGAAAAAATAAAAAATTTACCAGATTCAGTTCGTAATTCTACAAAAAATTTTCTTATTAAATATATTGAAAATCGCAAGGAGTTACAAGCAGAAAATACTATTTGTGCAAGTTATGGTAAATTGGATTTAAAAGATGATGTTAAATGTGATAAAATTTTCACAATGAATTGGGGTGGAGAAACAATCTACTGTGCATATGACGAAGGTGATAGCTTTAAAAATTCAGAGTTGAAAATGATTAAAGACGAATTAGACTTTGTTTCATATCCATGTGTTATTTGGTTTACAATAACATATAGAGATCTCTTCTATAAATCTAAACAGGGTTATAAAAAGTTACACGAGTTTATGATTAGTAAAAATAAAAAAAATATTTGTAATTCAATTTATATAGATCCTTGTGATATGAAAATAGTTAATATTGAAAAACTAAAAAAGTGATCCCAATTTTGAATTTGGGTCAATTTTTATAAAAAAGTGACACATTTTCTGTAAAAAGTGTACCATAAATTGAGTTAAAATGAACACTTTTTGCTTTACTTAAATTAGAATATTAAATCTGCGAAAACCCTTTATTTATCGCACTTTTCTTTGTTTAATTGAGTGAATAAAATTACCCAGTCAGGGCAAGCTCCTAAGGAATAATTGCAGGTTCGATTCCCGCAGGGAACACCAATTACAATTATATATTTTAATTGCGATTCCAAATCAAGAATCTGCCATATTTAAGAATTATATTAAATGGTGTAATAAAAATAATAACAGTTACAATGAAGAACATCTAGAATTCTCTCTGGATTATTTAAAAAAGATACTTAAGTGTGCGGGATTTAAAATAATAGATGAAGACGGTTTTCAAGTTTTTCTATCAGAAGGAAGATTTTGGATAGACAGTAAAACAGATATTGATCCGTTAATTAATGAAATGTTGTTATATGATAACGATATTGCAAGAGATTTCCCTAACTATGATTTTAAATATGATGTATTTGATTTAAAAAATGTCAAAACAATACTTGTCGATGAAACAAAAAATATAAGTAAAAAAATAAATAAAATATTGGAAGATTTTAAAAATGGAAATTTATTTACTTAGTGGACCGGATAAATATAAAGGATATTGTGATGTTCTTAAAACAGATATAAGCAATGAGATTAAAAATATAAAATGTTTGGTAGGAATTGCAGCAAATCCTAACAAACATGAAAAGAATGATAAAATGTTCTTTGGTGATGGTGTTTGTCCTGGAGTTGTTAATATGTTAAAATCTTGCGGAATTGAAATTAATGATACTGTTTTGTTGGATGATAGAATAGACGCTCAAACAGCAAAATCAACTATTGAAAGAGCAGATGTTGTATATTTATTGGGTGGAGACCCTATGAGTCAATATAAGTTTATTGAAAGTCTTGGATGCATTAATTTGTTAAAAGAATTTGATGGTATAGTATTTGGTATTAGTGCTGGCTCAATGAACTGTGCAAACAATGTTTTATATTTTGCAGAAGATGGTTTTAATGATATAATTAGATATAATGGCTTAGGTGTTTCTCCAATATATATTTACCCTCACTTTTCTGTTGATAATCAAGAATTAATTTCACAATTAAAACAATTGTCAAAAGATGTTCAAATTTTTGCACTGCCAAACGATTCTTATGTTAAAATTGCAGACAACAAAACTGAAATCGTAGGCAAATGTTATTTATTTTCAAATGAAAAGTTTATTAAGATTAATTAGCTAGAATTAATAAAATGTTAATACAAATAATTTTTAAAAGATAGCAAACATTTCGAATTATCATGTACAAACATATATACTGTATTAAAAAATTCTTTTAGAGGGATTTTTTTATGTAACTCTCTAAACATTTTTAATATATTTTGATGATCAAGATTTAAATTATAAAAATATTTATAACTTGGATTTTTATTATATTCTCCCAAACCAGAATTTGTAAAAATAGCATCTATCGCCAATTCTGCAAACAACCATGTATCATTCTTACTATCATAGTCAAACAAAAATCCACAAGGATTAAAATTCCTCCACCTATCTACTAAAAAAGCTTTAGCAGTCATTACTAAAAAAGTTTGAAATATTTCATCAACACTCTTGCTACCATCTAAATATATTGTATTTGTTTCAATATTTATTTCATTTACAGGTAAAAGCTGTAAATAGCAATATGTCCAATAAGTAATATTTTCTTCAAATTCAATATCTAAACTTTCTGCTAATTTAGTTAAAAATTCTTTTTTATTTTCGTTCCATTTTTTTTGAAGTTGTTCACATTTTATTTCTAATTCATTTTTATATTTATCAACCTGTTTTTGAATATCTGGAACAACATCTTTATATTTAAAAATATCTTCATACGAAGATATGTTGAATTGGTCAAATATTTTATTAGTGTCTATAGAATTATATCCTAAACCTTGACTCATTACACTTAACATCAGCCCAGTAGTTTCAGCATCACTTACTTCAAATTGATAATTTATATTTCTCAACATTATACTCATATTTTATATGTTATCACATATCTATAAAAAAGGCAACTTTATATAAAAAATATTTAATTTATAAAAATAATATTAAAATAAATTTAAATAAATAATAATTTATAAAAAATAAAATAAGCTTAAAATAAGCTTATTTTATTAATTTTTATTTAATTTTAATATTTTTTTAATTATTGTATTAGTATTTTATTAATTATTTTTTAATATTTTTTATTTTTATTATATTTATTCTATTCCAGCTGTAATATTATCTTTAGTTCTATCTTGCAAAGATTGTATTGGATGTTCTTTATCACAATATCTATAATCTTCACCAAATTGTTTTATATATTTATCAACTACTAAATGACTAGCAACAGTTTTAGCATTTCCCAAATTATTTAAATGAATAAAAAATCTACTATCTTCAGCCAAACTATTTGCTGGAATATAATTTTCTTTAACAGAGGTATAACCAACAGTTTTCAATACTTTTCTTATATATTCCTTATTTTCTCCAAATTTTAAAAGTTTAGGAAAGTCTGTTGCACCAATTACTTTTACAGCATCTTTTTTTTCATATTTTTTTAATAGTTCGCTAGCTAATTTTAAATGAGCTACTTCCATTTCAAAATGCTCTTGCCAAATATTTTTTATATATTCATCGCTCTCATCTTTCATCATTGAATAATATAAATAACATTCTGTATACTCATGCATAACCCATTGTTCAAGCCAAGTGCAAGTTGGATCTTTTAAACTTTCATATTGTGACACATGTTCTTCTTCAACCATTCCAATTTCAGCAAATAATTTTCTACCTAAATCATTATTATAAAATTGAGCAATATTCATATAGTAGTTCATTGTTTGCTGTTCTGCAGCGGTTATTATATTTCCTACAAGTTTTGTATAAATATCTGCTGTTTTGGCGGACATACTATATCTAATATTATCTATAGGGTGTCTATGTTCGTTAATAGTTGGACGCCCTGGCATAATTTCAGTATATTTACCAACCATAACATCAGCATCAATATTATAGTCCATCTTTAATAAATTAGCAAACCTATATAAATGATCAAAATCTTCAAGCAAAGCAAAATCTAATGCTGCTTTAGCATTTTCATCTAAAACATTTTGAGCTAAAATCGCTGTTAAATCTATAGCTAATTGCTCATAAGATATTGTTGTTTCTAATATATTTTCATCAATAGGTTTTAAACAGCTTATCCTTTTTTGCTGTTGCTGTTCTTGATTTCTTACCACTGCTATAGCTCTTCTTAAATCATTATCATTACAATTTCTAGCAAATTGATGTAAAAACCAGTTCGACTCATATTCTGTTCCATTCATTAATATAATTCTAACTTTTGTATATGGCGAAACTTTTGTTTTAGAATATGATTTAGGGTACATTTTCTCCCAACTCATAAAATAACTTTCAACATCTTTTGATTTAAATTCAAATGGGCTCATAATTATCTCCTTTTAACATTTAAAATTAACATAAATCGCTCAATCCTATTTGATAAAACAAAATAATTATCTACCTATATAAAAATTTTTATACAATTAATTTAAAATCCAACATGCCAAATTTAAACAACTTGCTATAGACAACCATAATGGATATATAGTTAGAAAATATGAGAAAAATTTATCTCTTTCATGCATTTCAGTTAATAAAATTGCACCTACAATTAAATTTAAAATAATAACAATCAATCCCCATAACAAACTATTTAATGTAAAGAACACTAAACACCATAAAACATTTAACAGGCCATTTACAATCAATAAAGCTGTGATTTCTTTATTTATTCTATCATTTTTAATGCCAAAATATAAATAAATTGCAAATAAAACATAAATAACTGTCCATACAATTGGGATTATAATATTTGGAACCCATTCACTAGGTTTGTTAAGAGATTCAAACCAATCAATTCCTAAATTAACAAAAATAGAGCCTATTATTGCAACTAATAAAACTCCTCCAATACTTAATATAATTTTTAAATTTTTATTTTCCATAATAATATTATTATGAACTATTTTATAAAAAAATATAAATATTTTTAATAATATTTTTTATATTAAATTGTATTATTTTGTATTTTTTTAACAAAAAAATCAACAATTGTAATTGTTGACTTTTTATTTTAATTAAAAAATAATTTTCCAATTTTCTTTACATATTGTTCTAATACTTTAAAATCCATATTTGTATTATTAATCCAATCTCTATACACAAATACAAACCCACCTGTAAACATACTAACATTTAACATAAATTCATCTGTTAACTGTTTATGCCCAAATTTCACAAAATTTTCACATAAAGCATCATTTAACAATTCTTTTAATTTTAATGCAACTCTAGTAAAACACTGTGTATTTATTATAGATTTTAAATATTTTTTATCAAGTTGAACATTCTCTCCTATAGTTTCGATTAAAATATTTAAATTATTATATATATCTATATTTTCTATCTTTTTCCTTATGTTATCATAACAATTATATATATCATCTTCAATACTTAATATTACATCATTTAAATTTTTATAATGCAAATAAAATGTAGCACGATATATTCCTGCAACTTTCACTAAATCTGTTATATTTATTTTTGAAAGATCTTTTTCTTCTAAAAGTTCTAATAAAGATAATTTTATTTTTGTAGTAGTTTTCTTTGTATTACTATATAATTTTTGAGAATCTTCTTTCTTTGCCTCTTTTCCTAAAAATCTTTTCCAAAACGATATTTTTTCTTTTTCCATATTTTTATTATATCATCAACCTAAATATTTTTCAAGTATAATTTTAATTGTATATCCTTATTAAAAATTATAAAAAACTCTTAATATAGGTAAAGAATTCAAGCCTGTATAAATATCTGACCCCCAAACATTAGTATCCCAGCCAAAACATCTATTTATATTTCCTATTGAATGGAAAGTATTTTCTGTAATATTTTTATCTGTTTGATTTTGTCCAACTTTTATCACGCTATTATATTCTGCACTTATATCTGTTAAACCTGTATTATTAATATATGCCAAATTGTTATTTGCAGAGCCATTAGCAACATTTCCTAACATTATTTCTAAATTAGAATTATGGCTCACCCCTTCAAAGTTATTTGTAATAGCAAAACAATTATCTATTGATGAACTAGAAAGCGTATTCCCAGAAATTAATCCTGCGAAAACATTTGAAGTTGAATTTTTTGCAATATTAATATCTCCATTAAAATAACAATTTTGTATTGTATTTGAACTATTGTAAATAGCTCCGTCAATTCCTCCAACAAAAACTTCTCCAGAAGTTGAATTTACATTAACTTGCATGTCTAATACTGTATAACAGTTATTAATTGATGTACTTGAACTATTTTCTATTTTACCTATCAAGCCTCCAATTCTAGCTTCTAACACATTTTCGCCTAAAGTTAGTTCTATATCCTGTTGAACACTATTATCATACTTACTTGCACCCACTACAAAACAATTATTTACATTTGAATTATTGCTATATGAAATTAATACTCCTAAAGCATACTCTCCACTTTCATTATAATTATCTTGAATTTTTGCTCCATCTATTCCAAAATTTGAAAATATAATTGAATGTAGTTGAGAAAATAAAGCTGTTGAACCATTATAATTAGTTATTGTATATCCTTGTCCATCAAAATTATTGTATAAATTAGATATGTTTATTGGTGTAGTGGTATTATTAAAATCTAGATAGCAATTTAATTTAAAACTCACACCTATATTGCTAATTGGATTATATTCACGGAAAATCATCCAATCCTTACAACTATTAATTAAATAATTGCCTCCACTATCTTTTTCTAAATCATCTAAAGTTAAATCTTGAACTAATACATCTTCTGCTGTAAACACATCACGTTTGCGTCCTGTTATATAATGAGTTGCATATATGCTATCCTTACTATATCCATTGACAGCTGTATAATTATTATAATCTTTAGCTAAATCCAAATAATCTTTTTGATGTGCACAAAGAGTTAGCTCTATATTTTGAATACTATATTCATTTGTATAACGCTCTCCTTCAAAAGTATATGTAAAAGACAACTCTTTACTACTACCTACACTCAATACGCTTGCACCAACTTGGAACAAACCTTTTTCAACATATAAAACATCATTATTTTCTATATTAAACCACACTACTTCTGTATCTTTATTTGTAACTATTTCTAATCTAGCTAATACATATACATCTACATTACTTGTATTTACAGCATAACCTTTAATAGTTATATTATCTCCAGGAGAAATTAAATTTGAACTAGAAATTATTGTTGTAGAACCATCATTTAACTGTGCATATATTTGTGATGTAGAACTATTTTCATCTGTAGGATTAGTACGATAATCTACAGATACTACTGCTGTACTGGTAGTCCCAGAAACTTCTTTTTTATCACTAAAATATGAATAACATACGCCAACAGACAGTATTGCAACAAGCAAAAAACATATAACATCAGCAAAAAATATTTTTTGCCATATATTGCTATTATATTTTTTTTGCAATAAATGTTTATTCATCTTACCCCTTATACTTTTTTAAATATGCCATATAAATTTAAGCATAAAATCTTTATATTATATTCTAATATATTAGTTTAACCATAGTCAAGTAAAATAATTAATTTTTAACAAACTAATATTAAAATCCCATATTTAAATTATCTATATCTTCATTATTTTTCTTATTTTTTGCAATCTGTTTTAGAGTTTTGTTTAAATCTTGAACTAAATTCACTAAGTCTTGATTTATATATGTGCCTAAACACAAATCTTCAAAACTAAATCCCACTTTTTCAAATTCTACCATTTCTCTTTCTGCAAGTAACCCACTAATATGTTGCCCACTCTTTTGGCAATCACTAATTAGTTGATTTAAAATATCCACTTTTCCCCATAAAGGATTTATTTTAATTAAATCGTTTATGGATTTTCTCTTTATGGCTTTTTTACTATCCTCTTTTTTCAAATTAAATCTATCATCTGGGAATTTATCTAATAGTTTTTTCACTGTATCTATATTATTATTGTGATATTCTCTCACTAATTTATCTGCTGTAAATTTCTCAACTCCATACACATCTAATAATATATCTCTAGCTGAAAAATCATAAATATCTATGTCTTTATTATTCGTATCCCATCTAGATAAAGCATACCAACTCCATTCCTCCACTTCTTTTACATCTTTCAATAGTTTCATCATATATGGGTAAGCCATAAAAAACAAGGTAGCTAATCTCTTGCTAGCGTATTTCATAATTTTAATCATAGAAATATTATATTTACTATAAATATGTTCTAATATCTTAATATCATTCCTTTGAGTGTCAGTTAAAGTTTTTAAAATCTTTGTTACACTATCTTTATAATTATTCATACCAACCCCCTTTAATACCAACTGAATTATATCATATTTAAAATTAAAATAGCAATTTTTTTATATAAATAATTTCCAAATTTTTGGCAAAATAAAAAACACTTATACCAAGTGTTTTTTATTTTAATCTTTAAAAAATTGCATATTATATTGAACTTTTTCATTATTTTTATATAACTCACAAGCTTTTAAATGATATTTTTTAGCTTTTTCATAATTTCCTAAATTATAATAAAGTTTTGTTAACTGAAGCAATGGAATTAAATAATAATATTCTTCTCTAATAAAAATCCCTTGCAAATTAGGTTTTTCAACATTTAAAGCACTTTCATAAAAATAAATTGCATTAAGATAATTTTTATTTCTTTCATAAATATTTGCAAGTTCACATATAATCTCAGCATTAGGCATAAAATCCAAGCCTTGAATAAGCCATTTTTTAGCATCTTCAAATCTATTTAGATTTTCATAACATTTTGAAATTATTAAAAATGCATCAATTTTATTTGGAAGAAAAATATTTGGTTTAGTAAAAAATTTTTTAAATTCTTTAATACTTCTCTTATAATACCCCCAATAAAATAACTCTCTTGCATAATAATACTGATCTCTTGCATTAAATGTTACATTTCTTTTTAAAGCTTTACGGTATAAGTTTAAATTTCGTTTTGTATAATCCGCTTTAATTTTTCTATGCTGAATACAAATATCTAGATGCTCAATTTTACCACGAGGTGGAATTGCCTCATGAACAAACCCTTCCCACTGAAAACCGCAACCTCTTTTTAAAATTCTTTCACGTTCAAATACAAATGTAGGGTTGCCAATATTGTCAAAATTAGTAGCATATTTCAACATGTATACATCAGCATTCATATTAAGCTTTAATTGATTAAGCTTCTCAATTTCGCTATACTCTATAATATCATCTGCATCAAGCCACATAATATAATCGCTTGTTGCAAATTTAAATGAATAATTTCTCGCCACTGAAAAATCATCACACCATTTAAAATCATATACTTTATCTGTATATAATTTTGCAATATCTTTAGTATTATCTTTACTGCCTGTGTCTACAATAATAATTTCATCTGCAAATTGTTTTACACAATCTAAACATCTAGCTAACACAGGGCTTTCATTTTTTACAATCATACATACACTTATTTTCATAATTTATGATATGAAAATAAATAATTTTTGTTACAAACACATTATTTTGTAGCTTCAGCAATAGCTACTGAAACCGCTACTGTTGCTCCAACCATTGGATTATTTCCCATTCCAACAAGCCCCATCATCTCAACATGGGCAGGTACTGATGAAGAGCCGGCAAATTGAGCATCGCTATGCATTCTTCCCATTGTATCTGTCATTCCATAAGATGCAGGCCCTGCACCCATATTATCAGGATGCAAAGTTCTTCCTGTTCCGCCACCTGATGCTACTGAAAAATACTTTTTACCTTGTTCTAATCTTTCTTTTTTATATGTTCCTGCAACAGGATGTTGAAACCGTGTTGGATTTGTTGAATTACCTGTTATGGAAATATCTACATTTTCATAATGCATAATTGCAACACCTTCTCTTACATCATCAGCTCCATAACAACGCACTTTAGCTCTGTCTAAATTTGAATACTTAATTTCTTTTACAATATTTAATTCTCCTGTATAATAATCAAATTTTGTTTGCACATATGTAAAACCATTTATTCTTGATATAATTTGTGCAGCATCTTTCCCAAGTCCATTTAAAATAACTTTCAATGGAGTTTTTCTTACTTTATTTGCTGAATTTACAATTCCTATAGCTCCTTCTGCAGCTGCAAAGGATTCATGCCCTGCTACAAAAGCGAAACACTTAGTTTGATCATCTAATAACATGCTTGCTAAATTACCATGCCCTATTCCTACCTTTCTCTCATCTGCAACAGAGCCTGGAATACAAAAAGCTTGTAATCCTTCTCCCAAACACTTTGCTATATCGCAAGCTGTATTTACCCCTCGTTTAATAGCTAAACTTGCCCCAACAATATATGCCCAACAAGCATCTTCAAAACAAATTGGTTGAATTCCTTTAACAATATTATATACATCTACATTTACACTATCACAAATATCTTTTGCTTCTTGAATATTTTTAATCCCTTCACTATTAAGCAATTTATTAATTTGTGAAATACGTCTATCATAATTTTCAAATAACATAATTTTCTCCTATTCTACTCTAGGATCAATAGTTTTGACCGCTTCATCAAATCTTCCATATTTTCCACTAGCTTTCTCAATCGCCTCCATTGGATCCATTCCTTTTTTTATATTTTCTATCATCTTACCAAAATTTATAAATTCATAACCTATAATCTCATCGTTATTATCTAACCCAATTCTTGTTATATAACCTTCAGCCAATTCTAAATATCTTGCTCCTTTAACTTTGGTGCTATAACATGTACCTACTTGACTTCGCTTTCCTTTTCCTAAATCTTCCAATCCCGCTCCAATAGGCAAACCATTCTCTGAAAATGCAGATTGACTTCTACCATACACAATTTGTAAAAACAATTCTCGCATAGCTGTATTAATAGCATCACATACTAAATCAGTATTTAAAGCTTCTAAAATAGTTTTCCCTACTAAAATTTCACTTGCCATAGCCGCTGAATGAGTCATTCCAGAACAACCTATAGTTTCTACTAAAGCCTCTTCTATAATTCCTTCTTTTATATTTAATGTTAACTTACATGCACCTTGTTGAGGAGCACACCAACCTATTCCATGCGTTAATCCAGAAATATCTTTAATTTCTTTTGCTTTTATCCATTTAGCTTCTTCTGGTATAGGTGCAGGACCATGATTTGCACCCTTATTTACTTTACACATCTCTTTGATTTCACTAGTATATTCCATAAACCCTCCTTAATTATTATACCCTTTTATAAGTTTAAGGTCAAATCATTCATAATACTCAAATCAAATATTAACCATATATTATAGATGATAATATTGATGAGTTCCAAAATGTAAAATTTGATTAATATATTTAAAATTAAATAAAATATTGGACTTATATTATGAAATATTGTATAATTGAATATATTATATATATCTTTAAATGAGGTAAATTATGTTAGAACTTAAACAGATTACAAAAGAATATGAAATTGGTAAAAAAGGGTCCAAAAATTATCAAACAGTTCAAGCTTTAAAAGGTATAGATTTATCATTTAGAAAAAGCGAATTTGTGTCTATATTAGGTCCTAGCGGTTGCGGAAAAACTACTTTATTAAATATTATTGGTGGATTAGATAAATATACAAGTGGTGACCTTATTATAAATGGCAAAAGCACTAAAGAATTTAAAGATAAAGACTGGGATAACTATAGAAACCATTCTATAGGATTTGTTTTCCAAAGCTATAATTTAATTCCTCATCAAACAATTTTACAAAATGTAGAATTAGCCCTAACTCTTTCAGGAGTAAATAGAGTTGAGAGAAAAGCTCGTGCTTTAGAAGCTTTAGATAAAGTAGGTTTAAAAGATAGAGCTCATAACAAACCAAATCAACTATCTGGTGGTCAAATGCAAAGAGTAGCTATTGCTAGAGCTATTGTAAATGATCCAGATATAATTTTAGCAGACGAACCTACAGGAGCTTTAGATAGTAAAACTAGTTTGCAAATAATGGAAATTTTACATAAACTTTCTCTTAGCAAGCTTGTAATAATGGTAACACATAATCCTGATTTAGCAGAAGATTATAGTAGCCGTATTGTAAGGTTAAAAGATGGATTATTAGTAAGTGATAGCAATCCATATATAATTGAAAAAGACAAGACTAATGATACTAATATAAATTCTGCTAAACAAGAACCACAACAAACTAAAGAAGAGCAAAAAACTGAAATTGTAAAAAAACCAAAAAAGAGAATGTCTTTCTTTACTGCCTTAAGTTTGAGTTTTAAAAATTTATTAACAAAAAAAGCCAGAACTATATTAGTATCTTTTGCTGGTAGTATTGGTATTATAGGAATAGCTTTAATATTAGCAGTTTCTAGTGGATTTTCTGGTTATATAAACAAAATTCAAGAGGACACTCTTTCAAGTTACCCTATTGTAATTGAAGAGCAGTCTATAAATTATATAAATATAATTACTTCAATGTTTGATAGCAATGATAAACCAAATCATGATAATGATGCTGTATATTCAAACGAAACTTTATCATCTATTCTCGATTCTTTTACTCAAGGAATGGAAAGTAATGATATGAAAAGTTTTAATACATATTTACAAGAAAATTACAGTCAACTTGAACCTTATATAAGTGCAATAAAATATACTTACGATTTAGATTTGCTTATTTATAACACAAATGACACTACATTCTCTCAATCGATATCCCCTGGAAGTGATGCTTTATATAATTTAATTATAAATTATTCACTTGTATATTTAGCTCAACAAACCAAATTAAATGTTGAACTTGTTGATGAAGGAATTAAATTAACTGTTGTTGAAAATGTTTCAGATTTAACCTTTTTTGAAATATATAAAAATTATTCAGCAGACATTGAAAGAATTTATAATTCCCTTATTAGCACAAATACATATATATTAAATGAACAAGAGATTGTAGGAATTATTACTATTTTATTCAAACTTGATATAAATGCATATAAAAATATGGATTTAGGATTATTTAGCGAAATGATAAACAATAAACAATTAATCCAATCTCAATACGATTTGTTATATGGCGAATGGAATGAAGAAAAAGTGTATATTGAAAATGGTAAACCATACGCTGACACATTGCTTGTATTAAATAACAATAACGAATTAGATGATTATCTTTTATACGCTCTTGGATTTATCAAAGATAATGAGATGGATAATTTATTTGATGCGATGTTAAAAAATGAAGATTATACTATTAAAATTAACTATGATAAAATTGTAGGCAAAGAATTTAAATTATATTTAAAAACAGATACATACTATTTAGATGGAGATAATTATATTCAAACTGATCCAATCTCTCCTAGCGATGAAAATAAAGAAAACTATATTACTTTAAGAATCAGTGGTATAGTAAAATTAAATAAAGAAACTCAAGGAGGCTCTTTGAGTGAAGGGTTGGTATATCCACAGTCATTAACAGACTACTGCATTGATAAATACAATAATTCCCCTGTGGTTACAAATAAAATAATAACTCCTATTGACAAATCTTCTCCTAAATCTATAGCTATATATGCAAATAGCTTTGAAATGAAAGAAGTTGTAGAAAAATTTATAAGCGATTACAATGCTAATGTAGAAGACAATCAAAAAATCACTTATACAGATTATATGTCTCTTATGATGTCTACTATAAATACAATTGTTGACACTGTTTCGTATGTATTAATAGCTTTTGTATCAGTATCATTAATTGTTTCTAGCATTATGATAGGAATTATTACTTATATTTCTGTATTAGAACGTACAAAAGAAATTGGAATATTGCGCAGTGTGGGTGCATCTAAAAAAGATATTAAAAGAGTGTTCACTGCTGAAAGCTTAATAATTGGTTTTGCTGCTGGCACACTTGGAATTATAGTTACTTTGCTATTATGTATTCCAATAAACATTATATTCAAATCTTTCACAGGAATTAGCACAATCGCTTCATTGCCATGGGCTGGCGGAATTATATTAATATTAATTAGTATGATATTAACATTCATTGCTGGATTAATTCCTGCTCAAATTGCTTCTAAAAAAGATCCTGTTGTAGCATTACGCACTGAATAAAAAGGAGAATTCAATGCATAAGAAAAAAGATTATAATTACATATATTATTTTATCCAACTAGTTTTAGTTGGCTTGTTGATAATGTTTATTTGTACTTATTTTGCAGATGTTCAATCTACTGAAGTTTTTAGAGAAAGTAAAGAAAATATATTAAATTGCATTTATTGCCTATTATTTTCTTTACTTCCATTTGTATTAAAAAGATGGAATATTCATTCTACTAAAACTTTACAAGTATACTTTTTATTAGCCATAATAGTACATTTCATTTTAGGTGGCACACTACATTTTTATCGTGATGTTTGGATTTTTAGTTGGATTGTTCATTTAACAAACAGTTTCCTTATTGCAACTATAATATACGGAATTCTTCTTAGGCACTGCAAAAATCAAAGCAAATTATTTATGTTTTTACTAAGCGTCGCATTTACAGCTCTTGTTGGAGTATTGTGGGAAATATGCGAATATGCTATTGATGGCTTATCTGGTGGCAATATGCAACGTTTCAATAATTCTATTACAGGTGAACCATTTATTGGAAGACGGGCTTTACAAGATACAATGGTAGATTTAATGATGGATGTATTGGGAGGAGTATTAGCAGGATTTTACTTTGCATTTACTAATATCAAAGGAGTTCCTTTATACAAATTCTTAGAATTAAAATATGTAAAAGCTGATACAAACATCTCTTATCAAGAAGATAGTGTTCCTAATTCAGCATTACAAAAAGCTATTGAAGAAGAAAAAGCTAGAAAATTAGAAGAAAAAGCTAGAAAACAAAAAAATAAAATAGATAGAAAACAACATAAAAAATTATATAGGCAAGAAAAATTAAAAACAAAAAAAGAACAAAACCTTGTAAAAAAACAAATTAAGATTAACAATAAAAAACAAAAAGCTGTTAATAAAAATAATGAGAGGGGTATAAATGAAAAATAAACTTCCTGTTATTTTAGATGTGGACACTGGAATTGATGATGCTGCTGCAATAATTATGGCTTGCTATCAAAAAAACTTAGATGTTCAATTAATTAGTTGTTGTTTTGGCAATACAGATCAAAGCCATGTTGTAAAAAATACAATTACAGTACTTGAAACTATTCATAAAGAAAACATTCCTGTATGTAAAGGTGCTTCTATTTCTATAACCAATGAATCCAATATGATTAGAGCTCATGGAATAAATGGGTTGGGTGGATATCAAAAAGAAATTCACACCAAGCCATTATCCATATCATGCTCTCAAGCTATTCATGAAGTTGTAAATAAAAATGAATTCACATATATTATTGCATGCGGTCCATATACAAACATTGCAAATTATATAAAAAAATATCCTGAAGATATTGGAAAGTTTAAATTAATAGCTGTAACAGGATCAAATTTTACTGATGATATAGATCCATATTTAAATTTTAATATTATGATAGATACAGATAGTATGAAATATGTATTAGATAAAATCCCAAATATAGTATTTTGTACATCTGATATGGGACATAAAGCTTATATCCCTAGCGACAAATTTATAAAATCAGCAAAATGTAGTGAAGCTGGAAAATTTTTATCAATGCTATATCCTAGTCATAAAGATAGAACTGTTAAAGATGGCGCAGCACTTCATGACGCTTGTGGAGTTGCTTGGCTAGCACAACCAAAAATATTTAAAATTAGTTATGCAAAAGCATATTTTAAAATAGCTAAAAATGGAAAAGAATATTTAAACTTTGATTATAACGATCCAAATCCAAATGTAGTAGTAACTACAAATATTAATAAAAATAAATTTTATAAATTTTACTATAAAACTTTAAAATCAATAAAATACAATAATTAAATTTGATTAATAAATTTTTAACATAAAAAAATATCTTATAAATTCTTATAAGATATTTTTAAATTAATTATCCTACTACCCAATATCCATTATTTAATACACATTCTGTAGATAGTTTTATCATACTACTTGTTGCAGGTTTAACTCCTGCAAATTTACATGAATATATGTTTATCATAGAATTTTCATTCTCTTTTATGTTTCCAGTTGAAGATGATCCTGTATATGCATTAGAAATTACAACATTGCTAGTTTTTGCTTCCATAACACAATTTATAATATCAATATTAAATTGAGTTACAGTTTCCACTCCATTTTCAAGAGTTGTATATGAATCTGTAGTTAAACAGGCTCCTGCAGCAACGAAATCTACATTCTCTGCACTTTCAGAATTCTGTGGAGTTTGATCACCTATAGTTAAGCCATTGTTTATAAGCTCACATGTATCTAATTTCACATAACCCTGTTTTACATATACTGCATCTCCACCTTCAAAATAGCAATTTGTAAATATAAAAGTACTTTTACTATTTACATATAAGCCAACAGATGTATTTCTAGCATTGCTATTTATTGCACGACCAATAAATTTGCAATTATTAGCTGTAACGCTAATATTTTCACTTGTATCATTTGCATATATAGGAGTACAACTTTCTCCCTCTGCAATACATTCTACATTATTTAAATTTAAATTAATAGAATCAGTTTGACCATTATTATGAAATTCAAATATATGAGATAAATTTGTAGATTGTATTCTACCATTTTCAATATTTAAAGTTATTTTCCCGTATGGAGACATTAAACTAAAGAATGAAAAAGTGTCTTTTACCCCTTCTGTAGCATTTTTATAATATAAAGTGTTTCCGTTTAAATTTAAATTAATGATTAAATTAAGTTCTTCTGTTAAAACATTATCATTTGAAATATAACTACGCAATTCAACTGCACCAAATTCAAAATCTTCATCTAATACAATTTTATCTGTAGCTGATACTGAATTCATAATTTCAGCAAATGTTAAATTTGTATCAAAGTTAGAGATATGCCCCTCTTCACATTGCTGAGTATAATAAATATCCTCACCTATATGAAAAGTTTTACCTTCAACATAAGTGTGAACATGTTCTTCCTTATTATTAAAAGCAATAGCCACAGTAATGCCAGCTAATACTATACATGCTATAGAAGCTGCTATTAAAATGATTTTACTTTTTTTCATAAATCCCCTTTCCTATTAATAAATAGTATAAACAATTTCGACATATAAATCAAATATTTTTAATAATTTTTTAATTTTGTTATAAAATTTATAATTTTAATATATAAAAAATAAAGGACAGTGATAAATCTTTTGAAACTTCCAAAACAATAAAAAAGGAGCATTATCAATTATTTAACAATGTTCCATTTTTAATCTCAAAAAATCTTAAATTAAAATTATATTTTTTATATTTCATTTTCTTATCATGCTATTTAGCCATTTATCTATAAAAATATTTTTCTTTATTTGCTTAAACATAATATCATTAATATTAATATAAATTAATCCTCAAATTCTATTATTCCTGTCCTACCATCAAGTTTAATGAAAGACTTTTGTGAAAGAATATCAATGCTTTTATGCCCTATACCACAAATACAAGGCACCCCCAATTCTCGTGCTATTATAGCAGCATGACACAGCATTCCTCCTTCTGCAGTTATTATTGCAGAAACCTCCATTAATGCTGGAACCCACCCTGGATCAGTATAATCCGCCAACAATATTTTGTTTTTTAAGTATTCTTTTGATTGTGGGTTTTCTTTTAAAAATACGGGAACTCCAGAGCGTTTGCCAACTGAAGCAGGGATTCCAATTATTTGTTTTTCGTTCTCAAATATATTAGTTTGAATTTTTGAAAAAATTTTTGTTGCCGGTCTAAACTGTAAAAATATTAAGTTATTATCTTTTATACAAAACTCAAAATCTGAAATTATACCCATCTTTATTTGTAAATTAAGCAAATAACTTCCAACTGATTGATTTTTAAATTTGAGTCTGTTTTTTTGCTTTTTGTTATCCCAAAACTCATAAAATGGTGTAACTTTACCAGAAACTAATTTTTCACCATCCCCATTCACATATTCCAAATGACCACTTTGCAATGTTTTTCCTATCCACACTCCAGCATATTCAGGCGAATAATATTTTTGCAGAACTACAGCCATACATGGTCTTTCTATTTTAAATTTATTAACATAAGAATTAACCCTATCACTATCAACTGATGAAAAAACATTGGCTATAGAATTGTAAAGTTTATTTTTCCCAATATTCAATTCTGTGTTAAAAAGCCCTGCAAATGAATAGTTTTCTCCATCTTCCACAGTTGCTGAACTTCTTACGGCATAAGAAATATTTGGCAACTTTTCAATTTCATCCACATATAGCCCCTTTTCTAGTGAGGCTACCGGTATAACATATGTTTTAGGCATTTCTATATTATTTGCTTTTAATTTAGCTAATCCTAAACTTTTTCCTCCAATAACAGCACTTAAATCTTTAAATATATAACTATTATTAAATTTAGCAATAGTTTCAATATCTATAATAGGACAAATATTTAAGAAATATAAAGAATACAATGTCTGTTTTTTAAACTTTTTTAAATAAGGGAATTTATCTACTGCATAACATTCAAAATCATTACGCAATTTGCGATGTCTTTCTAAAATTACTTTTTTATGATACATATTTTGATCGTCTTGCCAATGTTTTAAAAATATATATAATTCAATTATTGAATTATTTATAGTATTTATATTTTTTTGTTTTAATATACCATTTAATATTGAAGGATTTTTTTTGTCAATCTTAGACAAAACTGATAAATAACCTTTACCATATTCTTTCTGTAATTGAGCATTTAAATATTCTGTAATTATACTTCCCTCAACAATCAATTCTATGAAACCATAATAGCAATACAATTCTCTTTCATAGAAATATTTTTCATCTATCTTGCTATCACAAGTATCAATATAATTAATTAATTTTGCAATTTTCTTTCTAATTAGCATAATGATCCTATTTAAGTTGTTTATTGAATAATCCAAATTTATTTTATCTAAAACATTAAAAAAAAATCTGCTAATTCTTGGATTAATTAAAGCATCTAAAGTTATTATTTCTATCCATTGTTCGTCTCTGGCAAAATCTTTTAATTTCTTCAAAAAATGCACAAACTTTCTATATGTTTGCATATTAAATTTGTATATATCAGATTTCAATATATAATTAAAATATAGCATAATAACACCTCTTTATAAACTATTATTTATTAACAAGAAACACCAGTATAAATAGTTTGTTCTTTTAAAAACTTATGAAAGTTATCTTTATTTAGTTTCTTTAAGGCATTTAACTCATCTTTCAATTTCATATTATAATTTCTTGTCAACTTATGATACAGATTATTTGATTGTTTTTCACTATTTCTATATTCATTATTTTTTAATACTTTTAAATAATTTACAATACTATCAAAATTATCATTTTCAAAAAGAATATTATTTATATAATTATCAATTTCTTTTATTACACTATTTAAAACTTCACTCTCACACTTAATTTCAACAATAAGCATATAAATATTTTGTATAAAAACATATGCATGTTCCATACTATATATTAACCCTTTCTCATTTCTTAAAACCTTGGACAAACCATGGTTTTCTGAAAAATTAAGATATTCTAAAACTTCCATATTAATTTTATCTTTTCCAAAAGAATAATCTGGAATAACCAAAATAATTGTACAATAATCCTCAACCTTTTTTAATTGACACGAAACAACTTCAAAGTTGTATTTATTTATATCATAATATTTGGATGTTTTATAATATTTACCATCAACATCTAAAATGATATTATCTATAACAATATTTTTATTTATAAATTCTATAAATTCACTGTAATTTATTTTTAATATGTTTTTATATAGCCCTTGTATAGACAGTGTATTGGTTTTTAACGATTGTTTAAACATAGAAAGCAAAATACGTTCTTCATCCGTTTCTTCATATAATTTTTCTTCTCGTAACAAAATATTTTTTTCCATATAAAAAACTTTTTCTGCACTTGACACATCCCGCAACTTTTCTATGATTTTATCATAAATTAATCTTCTAGGAGATTTTATTATGTCAATCTCAATATCTATATAATCAAAATTTGTAACACCAAAAACCATAGCCCCTCTTGTCTGAAACCAATAATCATTCTCAAATAAAGACACTAAGATATGTTCAAATATATGTGCATAAATTGATGAACTTTCATTGCTAATACTATACTTAATTATTAATTGAGCTTTACTAAATCTCACAAACACTTCCCTCACTACATAAAAAATTTTTATCAATTTGATTAAATCCATTAGATGTTAATTCATATATTTCGTCTGCAACTTCTAAAATAAATTTCCTATCATGCGAAACAGACACTATTGCACCTTTATAATCTTTAAAAGCCCTTCTTATAACAGGATTTGATAATGGACTCAAATTTCTTGTAGGTTCATCCAATATTAGTAAATCGGCATCACTTAAAACTAACTTTAATATATATAATTTTGCCTTTTGACCACCTGATAATTCTTTAATTTTCCCCTCAACTTCATCAATAGTAAATTTCATGCTACCTAAATACGTTCTTGCTTTTGTTATCTCATCTTTATTTTGACAAAAAGAGTTTATAAATTCAATAACTGTTTCATTTTGATTTAGATATTCATCATAATTTTGTGGCATATATGCAACTTTAATTTCTCCAGCCTCATGTATTGACGCATATAATTTTTTCAAAAAGGTTGTTTTCCCTACACCATTATCACCAACAATTACATACTTCTTTGAGCCAATCATATTTAAATGCAGATTCTGAGCCAAAAATTTTTCTCCAATATTCAATTTTGACAAATTAAAATCAAAAATAGTCCTAGTAAGAGATGATAAACTTTCGCTCATCTTCACAGTTATTGCTTCTTCTGGATTTGGAATATCTCTAAAATTTTCTCTTTGTTTTTCAAATCTTTTTTCTTGAGATTTTACAGATTTCATCTTCTTTTTCAACAACCTTGCACCTGCTGGATCTTGGCGGGATATAGTATTTAATTCATGATCAACTCTGTTATAAACCTGCCTCCATTTTTCCATTCTAGCAAAATCTTCTGCACGTTCTTTAAGAGCTAATTGTTCTTCCTTTTGCAACATTAGATTTCTTTCTCGAATATAATCTTGATAAGACAATCTTTTAAATGTACATTTTGTAACTTGCTTCTTTTTTAATTGTTCAATATGCAATATGGCGTTAGCAGTTCTTTCTAATAATGTTTCATCATGTGAAATATACATAATAGGATTGTCTCTTTTTAATATAAATTTTTCTAACCATTGCAGCGATTTTATGTCTAGATCATTTGTTGGTTCATCAAGAATTAAAATATCAGGTTCTTTCAATAATATTTTCAACAGTTGAATCTTTATTTTTTCTCCACCAGACAAGTTTTCAATTAAAACATCGTTTTCTAAAACACTTGTATCGAAATTTAACAAGGAAGCAATTTTATATAATCTGTCAAAATCATTATACCTCTCAAAGTCATCCTCTGCATTTGGATCATCTTTTAGAAAGAAAGATGTTACGGTTTGTAAATTCCATTCCGTTTGGATAAATTGGCTTAAATATCCAATTGAGTATCCATGTTTATTAATTTTGCCTTCTACACTGGCATATCTTACCATATTTCTATCAATTATAGCCTTAATAAGTGTGCTTTTCCCATTTCCTTCTTCTCCAATAATAGCAAGTTTATCTCCCTCATTTAAAGAAAAACTTAAATTATCAATGAGTTTGCGCCCATTTTTATTAATAGTTATAGTCAATTTATCCACATCCAACATTTACTATTCTCCTTTAGATAAATATTTTATAGCAAGCAATTTTTTATTCAAGTTATCCAGTAGTTCTTTTTGACAATCATTAGATTTTTTAATTCCAGTTTTTAAAAAACCATTAAATCTACAGCCACTATTGCATAATGGAATAAATTTACATCCTTTATTAAAACAATCTTTGTAAAGTTCTGGATATAAGTAATTTGGTAACTTCTTATCATTGTAAATGGATGATTCAACAAATTCTTTTCTACCCACTCCACTTAAACATTTATAAATGTCTCCATTAGGATAAATAACAAAAGCATTATCCAATTTAGCTGTGCACATTCCCTCAAGCATAAACAGATCTTGCATCTCAAAACCAAGGTCTATAGTTTTTTTATATAAAATACAATATGCTTCTACCATTTTTTCTTCTTTCAACATATTAGCAGATATAAAATTCTCTGCAGATGTATTATTATAAGTGTCTGAAATATAACCTAAAGATAATATAATTTTCTCTGCACCAAATAAATCTTTTAGCTGTGGTAGATATTCTGCAACTTGAATATAATTTGATTGATCAAAATTTAAACGAATACTTATTTTCTCAATCAAATCGTTGTCTAGAATATATTTTAAATTATTTACAATGGTAGAATAACTATCTTCGCCCGAATTCATAACTCTTCGAGAATTATGAATTTCTTTAGGACCATCTATAGTAACTTGTAGCCTTTGCCAGTTATATTTGTACAACAAATCACTCTTTTCTTTTGTTAACAAATATCCATTAGTAACAATTTGTGTCCGATATTTAATATTATACAAATTAGATAAATTATCTAATTTTTCCAATATATAAGGAACAACTTTCCAGTTTACCGTAGGTTCCCCACCATGCAATATATATGTTGCACTACGAATTTCGGGATGATTCTTAATATGATTTTTAAGATAATTAATTATTTCATCAACTTTATCTTGAGAAAGAAAATGATGCCTTTCAATTCCAGATTGATAACAATAAACACAATTGAAATTACATGCTGTGGTAGGCAAAATGTGTACACTTAAATGATTAAAATTTCTATGTTGCTTTAACAAGGCCTCCATATAGTTTTTTCTTCATCAATATTGTCATCTATCAAGAATTCATTTTCTATTAGAATATTTTTTATTTTGAAAAATTTATCTTTATTCAAAATATTCACATCCTTTTCGATTAGCTTAACAATATCATTATTTAGTATTAAAACCGCTTCATTCATGGTATTGTATAATACCACTTCGTTATTTTTATTTTCTGATTTTAAATAAAATTGCGTTAATTTCATTTTCTTCCTCCCAATAAAATGTGAATTAACTTATGCTCTTTGACCGCAGCAACTATCTTTACTAAACGCTATAGAACTTTTTAAAATAGATTTAGACTTTCTTGCTTTTTTAATTATCTTAATCATATCTATCCCTCCTTATTTTTATATTAACAAATTTTGATACGAAAGTCAATATAATATTAATAACTTCATATGTAATGATTTAATATACTATAAAATCCATTTATAATAATGATTGCTTAACACATGACGAAGAAGCTATTCTACGATACACTCTATATAAAGTTTTAATGAACAATATATTACCTAGATACATTAGGGAAAAGACAGAAACACCCTTAAATAATAGAAAATAAAGGATTAATAAGCCTATTGGAGAAAAAAAATTCTCTCTTAAAAAACTAAAGAAATTAAAAAATAGGAAGAAATCTAAGATTTCTTCCTAGTGTTTTTTTATTTTGAGTGATCCCTATGTTCACTTCATTATACCGTGGATTTTTATTTTAAAAATCAAATAAATCGTCATCGTCATCATCGTCTATACTTGAATTTCGCTCTTTCATAATTTGATTTCGTTTTACAATGTCATAATACACTTCAGATTCATTAAATCCAGCTAAAGGAATATATCTTGCAGGAGTTTTAGACATATCATAAACATCTGTAGCTTCGTAACTTGGTGTGAATTTATTTTTATACACACAAGGCGGATCAAAAGACTTTATTATTAAATATCTATCTTTTCTAAATGTATTTAACTCTTGTGGATAAGCTATTGGACGAGTTTGAATTTGTTTACTCTCAGTTTTATTTTCCTTTCCATCTGGACCTTTACTTGTACTTATATTAGTCATTTCAATAGTTTTATTGCCAAGAATTTTACTAAATTCTTCATTGGTAGCATGGTCATCAGATCCTACATACACTGAAATAGGACAGTTATTTCTAATAGTTTGAGCTTCTTGTTCCCCATATTTAGCATTAAGCTGAGAATAAGATTGAATTACTAGTTGGTAAAATATTCCTCTACTACGAGCAACTGCTAATGTAGTACCAAAATTATTAAATTTAGGCATATTACCAAACTCATCTAATTCAAAATATACATGACGCTTTAAACTTCCTCCCAAAGAATTTGCTTTTTCAACCAATCTTTTATACATTTGTGTAATAAATAGTGATCCTAATGGATGACGCACTTCCAATTGATCTGGTATTCTCACAAATATAGCTGTAGGTTTTTCATCTATGCTATTAAAATCTATATCATTGGCACTTGTCATTAAGCTAATTCCTTCATCACTAAATAATACTGTTTTATTTGATACAAAACCCATATAGTTTTTACTTGTATTTTCAGCATTATTTAATGCCGTGTTTGCCAATTCTTTTACTTTAGAGAATTTATCTCTATAGTCAAATAGATATTTTTTTAATGTAGCATATACATCTCTTCCTGAAGTATCTACATAATTACATATTTTATATACATTGTAAAAATTAAATTTATCCTCAGTAAGTTTAAGTGCTGGATCTGTACTATCTTCAAGCATAGCCAATATTACAGCATGAATAAGCTTTTGTGCAACTGTTTCCCAGTTTGGATCTTGTGAGTTTGTAATAGGAGCTATAGCTGTTACAACGTCTTGAATTTCTGTAAAAGCTGAAGATTGTAATTTATCTCGTATTACACGCAAATCTCTATCAAGATTATTTCTATTTGAATAAGCAGTTTTATTAAACTCATACCAATATTGAGAATTAAAATCGAAATCGCTATCCATTAACAATTTTAAACTTCTAGGATCTTCTCCTGCAGAATGAAGTTTAACCTCTTTATTTATATTTAAACTTCTATGAAATGTTCTATATGCAAATGACAAAGGATTCCATTTTGCTGAAGCATAAGGGTCGTTTAAATCTAAAAGCAATATCTCATATCCTTCTTTTTTTAGCTTTTCAACATTTTGTTCATACAATTCGCCTTTAGGATCTGTAATTACAAATGATGGCTTAGCTGCAGTCATGGATAATAATTGCAAAGTAGGAATGATGTATTGTGTGCTTTTACCTGAAGATGTAGTACCTATAATTAAAGTATGTATTGGCTTAATAAAATTAATTTCCATATTTCCACCAATTTTTTCAGCACGTACTAATACACCATCTTTATTTAATGATCGTATATTTTTCATTGTACAAAAATTGAATTCTTTTTTAGTTCTTAAATCCTCTGTAGAAACAAAATCATTGCTAAAATATTGTTGAACATCTTTACCTTTATCGTCTTTACCCTTATCGCTTAATCCTTTTGACTGAGATTTTGGCTTACCATCTGCCATTTTAAATAGTAAAAACAATAAATATATACCTGCAGCCATTATTGTTATAAACAATGTTACAGCATCAAATAAATAATCTGTATCAAATCCAAATGATTTGTTATTAAAATATGAAACCAAGACCACTGCAACAACATAAAATAAGGCTATAACTATAATATGCATTAGCATTTTTTTTATAAAATTTCCCATTTATTATCCTCCAGCACATATAAATAATTAGTCTTTATAAATTCTATTTTATAATATATATTTTTATTAACATTGTCAAGAGATTATCTCACCTTCATTCTTGTTCTTAACCAAATAAATGTACCTACTAAGGCTAAAATTATAGCCACAATCACAACTATTAATATAATAGACATAGCGTTTAAAGGTTCTTTTATTGTAAAGTTAAGACTTGTTATTACATTTCCACTATCACTTACAATTTGCACATAATATTGATCTGGAGTTGATAATTGCATTTGAGTAATTTGATTTGCAGAATTTTCATTAATATCCAAAACAGACACACCATTAATAACTAAACTACAATCACCTACTTGACCATATATAATTGCAGGATTAAATTGGATTGTAACAGTTTTAGTTGTGCTACCTCCAGCTTCTATTGAACTTGTTAAAGATGGAATTTCATTATTCATAGTAAATGAAAATTGCACCTGTCTTGCTGGGAAAAGTCTGTCATCATTTACTTCATAAACTACAGTGAATTTCATTTTACCTTGAGTAGTAGCTTGTAAAGCTTGAGTTAAACGCTCATAAGTAATTAATCTATTATACTCAACATTATCTTGATTAGATTTATCTGCTAATAAAGCTAAGAATTGAGAAGTAATATCTCTTGGCACTGTTTGGCTAATATCCATAACAGATATAATGTCATATCCTGCTATAGGAGTAAAATCTATTGCAGATCTAGCTTCATTTGGATTTAATATGGTAAATACTATTTGAGAGCTAACAGTTTCTCCATTTTCTCTTAATCTAGCAGTTATATTTATTAAATATGTTCCATACTCACTAAATGTATAAGTATATGAATTTCTTATATATCCTGTATAATTATTACTATTTAATCGTGCTGTTAATACAATACTCTCAAAATCGTAATTATATTCCCCTGTAAATGAATTTGTATTATTAATGGTTAAAACTACAGGTCGATCATAATAAGCATATTCAATAGGAGCTGTTCCATTAATTGTATATAATACTCCTTTCATTACTACTAAAGTGAAATAATCTGTCTGTGAGCTACCATTTCCAAACATTTGAACATTTCCTGCCATATCTTCAACTCTTAATCTATATGTCCCACCATTTTTAAATTCTATAGTAGTAATTTCTCCTGCTTCACCTACTATTGGTGTGCCATAATCACTATTATTATATGATACATAAATTAAAATTTTATTATGTCTTTCAAGTATGTTTGAATTAGTGTTTTTATTAACAGAATTGAATGTTAATTTATAATATTCAGCATTTGTATTATATATAGTTTTAGAATTTCCTGTAGAGCTTTCTAACAATAAATCTTGTTGAGTAGCAGAAGTATGGAATGTGAAGTCATTATAATTCAATATATCTCCACCAGAATCCGCCACTCTTACAATAATAGCAAAAGTACGATAATTTGCTCTATATATATGATACAAACTAATTGTAGTATTTCCACTTCCTCCAACAATAGAATATGATGGAGAATATACTCCATTGTCTTGATTTGAATGTAATGTTAATTGTTCTGTAGATATATACATTGGAATTGCTGTATTATAGCCAAAGCTTGTAAAGTCATTTTGCATTTCATTTACATTTGTAAATCCTAATGCTGTTGCCATATCTGTTGGATAGGTTATTCCTCCACCTGAATGAGTAGCAAACACTTCTTCAATCTCTCTTAAATTTGTAATTGATGAGTATTCTTTTTCCTCTCCATCATTATTTTCAACCTTATATAATCCAGAAACGCTTGTAGACATGTTTATAGTAAATATTCTTGAAGCTATCCAAGTATCATCCTTTCCTTTAACAATAACCTTTAACACATATTTACATTTACCTGTAGAGTTTTCTGTAGGTAAAGTATAATTAGTTGCAGATGAGCTTGTTAAAAGTTGATTATAAGACGAACTATCTACAAATTCTATTAATTCATATCTGTAATTAAAATAGTTATTATTAAGTCTAGTCCAACTAATCTCTACTGTTTCAGATAATAAATTTTTATATAAATCTGGATTTCTTAAATCGTCTATAATATAATCACCTGAAGCGCTATCAATATTTAATTCAGAATATACATAATCTAATCGAGAAATTAAATTTTGATTTGTTATATTAAAATCTGTAGTTCGATTATCTATCCATACTTCATAAGTTCGAATTGGATTTAGTTTTAACTCATCACTTCTTAGATAAAGATTAACTACAAATCTTCTTAAACTTCCTACAAAATCCTCACTTAAATCATGTTTTAATGTCAATAAGTTATAATCTCCATTAGTTTCAATAGTGTAAAAATCATTAGCTTGAGATATGTCTAATGGAGTTTCGCTATTGTTTAAATATATTGTTACATAATTATCATCAAGTTGATAATATCCACTATCATATCTAATTACAACATCTCCAGCAGTATATACAATATTATTGTTTGTATAGCTATTGCTAAGTGTTTGCAAGCTATATGGCTTATAACTACCACTTGTAGACAATCGTTCAATTAAAACTGATTGTAAAGCATCTGTTAATTCAACTGTATATTGAATATTATCTGCTAAATATATTCTATCTCTTACATTGCTATCCAACCTTACTTCATCATAAGAATTAGAACCTTGAGCCAAACTTAAACTTATATAACCATTATTAAAACTAGCATCATAACTAACTGTTCTTGTTTCATTATTTATATCATAAGTAAATGTTATTTTAGTTAAGTATAAATATAATCCAGGAGCAATTTCAGTATTTAATCCATTAAGGTCAATATATTTGTTTCCATATACATCATGTTGGATTTTTAAGGCTGAAAGATCTAATGAAACATCACTGTTTGGATAATTATCTATTCTTAATGTATATGTATTATTATATACATCTCTATAAGTTAGCAAATAGTTTCCATGTTCTACTATTATATTCTTAATATATTCTCCTATCTCTGCCTGAGTAGTAGTGCTATCAATATATAAAACATAGTTATTATCCGCCTTATTAATTTCTATTTTTCCATAAAAATTAATGAAATCATTTTGTAGATTTTGTATAGATACTTCTTCAATTCCTAAGAAAGACTTTTGATTAATACCTTCACTATCACCAAACGTTAAATTAACAGTTTCAATATCGCTTGATATTTCTCCATCATTAACAGGATAACCTGATATATTTAAAGAAATCATCATATCCTCAGGAGCGAAATATATTACATATTGAGTTAAATTACCTGCTAAATCCTTTTCTACTATTTCGTAAAAAGCACCCTCTATATATTCACTATCTCCAAACACTTCACTGTAATTAATAGATGTTTTATTAGTATAGTTTTGGAAAGATAAGTTTCTATACTCTATTAAATTTTCGCTAAATGTATAAAATCCAGAAGAATTTCCAAAATATGTATCACATATTGGAAGTAAACCCATTCTTGTATCAGCACTTAAACTTGAATTTAATGATAAAGGACGATAATACAATCTTTCTAAATTTGTACTATCAAAACTAGATAATTCATTTACTGCAATAGCATACATTGATTTTGTAGCATTGCTATAATCTCCTAAATCAACAAAAGAATAATATAACCTATTTGTCAATCCATAATAATCTTGCACTGTAGTTGTACTACGATATCCAAAAGAAGAATTAATTTCTCCTTGCTCTACATTATTTTCTTCAGCTAAATAATTTTCGAATTGTTGAAAATATTGCTCTTGATCTTGTAAAATTTTATCTAAATTATCAGTATTAGGAGATCTATCTATATACACATTATATGTAGAAGTATAAAAACTTTCTATTTGACCATCTACCAAATATGTATAATACTCACTTCCAGAATTATCTAAAATATATTGAATTTTAATGTTATACACATATTCTTCAAATGAAATAATTTCACTTCTATCATCACTTAAGGTTAAGCCAGTATCTAGCTTGATTATATATTTTACTATATCTTCTTCTATTGATGTTTCTTCACCTTCACTATTTACAGGTATTATACGAGTTCTATCTTTAATAATTCCGCTTGTATCCACTTGTCCATTTACAACTCTTAACCAAACTTCTTCTCTGCCATTATTAATTCTTATAATCTCAAAATTATTTATATCAACTTGTGCATTAAAAGAATTTTTATCTTCTACCAATATTTCAAAATCTACAAATTCTTGATTTGTATATAATATTTTATCTTCACTATATAATTTATTACTTTGAATATTGTTAATCTCAGCATAAGTATAAACATCTGTTGTAGGAGCTTGTTTTGTTAAGCGAACGCCAAATATAAATTGATTATAATCTACTACTTGCACTCCATCTAATTCATGTCCTACTTCATCATTAATCACAAACACATAAGTTCCTGGCAAACTCAATAATCCATCGCCTGTCGTTCGCATTGTAGCTTGGCGATATATTGAAGTCTCGTATCCTTCATCAAATTCAAATGAAATATACCCACCTTCATTTGTGACATTATTCATTAATCTAATGAATCCGCCTTTAATTCCATCTCCTGTTAGCAAATTATAATTATCTAAAAAATATACACTTAATTTTAATTTTAAATTATAATATGAGCTAGCCAATAACTCTTTTGTGTCTATATTTCCAGAAACATATTTGCCATTAGGAACTTTAATTTGTGTTGGCAATTTATTTGTGCTTAAATAAATGCTATATGTTATAGTTGTAGATTCACCACCATTTCTATATACTCTGCTATAACTTTCTAAACCTTGCATTGCAAAGTTGTCAAAATATATTTGCCCTTCACTATTTGGCACGCTAGCATGAATAAATTGACCTACTATTTTTTCATTCACACTTGAAATTGAATATCCAATAATGCCATTTCTGTCTACAAAAAATGCATAAGAAAATTCTTGTTCAGGATCATTATTTAATCTTCTAGTTATTATATATAATCCAGTTTGAGTAACCTTATTCGAAACTAAATTGCCTTCAGAGTCGTAATAAGTTTCAAACCCAATATTAATAGGATTGCTTTGCATAACATTTTTGCCATCTCTTTGATAAGCTGTATATTCAGAAATTGTTTCAATATCATTTTCTGTTCTCAAAATATAAGAAGTATTAACATAAGAATATGGATAATACGGATAATTTTTAATTTCATCAGCTGTCAAGCTATTTAAAACATCTTGACTCATAAGTTGATAATAATTATATCTAACTTCTGTAACTTGGAAAGTATTTTCATCTGTATGCAACCATTCAAAAACAAACAATCCATCATCAGAAGCTTGAGCATTGTTATAATTAGTTATATATATGTTTTCATCTATTTCTTCTTGACCTTCAAAATATTTTGTAATGCTAGATGTGGAAGCCACCCAATTATCATATAATTCGCCCTCTCTTCCAGCAGAATAAATATCTCCTTGAGCTTCATCTGGAGTGATTGCCACTATAAAAGATGATGTTGAGCTTGAATTTAATTGATTGCTTCCCACAACAGTTATTTGATAATACCTTCTAGCTTCTTCGTCACGCTTTATAGACATTCCTCCTCTAGACACATCAGCAAATAATGTGGAAGAAATTTCATCTGTCCACCCTACACTAACATTTCCGTTAGGATATCTAATTTGTTGCTCTCCACTCTTAGTAATTACATAAACATTTTCATTATTATCTCTTTGCAACTGTATTTCAGCTCTATCATTTTCAACAATTAAATAATAATTATTATTATATTGAGTGAATAAGTTTGAAACTCCCATAAAGTTAGAATTCTCATCATTATAATAATCTTCAGGTAACTCACTATTTAATATAATGTTTTTAATATCATCATCATTTAAATTTGAAATATTAATAGCTTTATGAGTTCCCCATTCTATAGTAACATCGCTTGTAACCACTTCTCCGCTAGTATAATCCTGAAGTTCTCCACTTGAAGTTTGATACCAAGCATTAAACACTGCTTCTGTATTATCTACAACAACTATATATTGCAATCTATTTCCAGCATCATCTATTAATGTGAAAATATAAATCCCTTGATTAGATAAAACATTATCTACATTTAATGTAGAAGACAACAAGGCAGGTTTTTCTATAAATATTTGCTCAGAAGTTCCTCCTGCCATATAATTGTTTACAATATATGAATATGTAATTCCATTTACAACTTGTGTTATTTTAGTTCCACTATTATCACTTCCTGCAACAAAAGGAATAAACCTATAACTAGCACTAACATTTGCTCTACTTGGTTTATCATCCCAACTAATAGTGAAATTAGTATTTATTAAATTCAAATTTGTATGTGTAATATAGTTAAAATTAGCATCTTGCGCTATTGAGTATACAACATTATTCCCCAACATATAAGAAGCTACTTCATATATTTCTAAACCTGTAATTCCTTCTTTATCAATAGTAAAATAGCTATATATTTTAGTAGCAGTTCCTTCAAGTTGTAATACAAGCATATATGATCCACTTTGAGTTAAAATACTTTCTTTTATATACTCAGCTCTTCCAATGCTTGAATTGATACCTCCATTTGCCACTGCTTTTAATGTAGCTTCAGTTGGATATTTATTATTTGTTAATCCGTAATATAAAATCCCCTGAATTTTAGATTCAAACACACCTGGCTCTTCCCATGTAGCATAAACATTTTTATTTGTATACTCATGTGAATAAAAATTTTCTTTATTCTCATCTGTAACATATAAAATATTTGTTTCATCTGTCTTGAAAAGATTCATTTTAGGAGTAGAAGAAGTTATTCTAAAAGCAAAATATTGAGTCCTAACTTGATTATCTGTATAACTATATGAAGCAACTATTAAATAATATCCAGAAGAAGTAAATGTAGAAACTTTAGTTAAATTATGTTTGTTTCCGTCTGCTATTAATCCATCTAATTTTTGATTATAGTAATAATAGCTATTAGTTAAATCATATTCATCATTTAAAGTTAACCACAATCCTCCCTGATTTGTGTTTTGATAGATTTCTAAATTTTCTAAATTTTCTCCATCATTTAAATTAAATCCTGCAGATTTAGAATTTACAGTTTCAATAGTACCTGTTTTATACTGCCCTGATGTAAGAGTATAGTTTACACCTAAGCTTTGCCCTAATTCAATATCAGTAGAATCTGTAAATCCATTTACTAAAATAAACATAGTGCCGTTTTGATATATTTCCAAATAAGTTAAGTCAGCACCTAAAGAACCACTCTTTGAATATTTTAACTGATATCCATATATATTTAATTTAATATCCTCAACTTGCAGATTTTCCTCTGGAATAGTTAATCTCACCCCTTGATAATAATACACATATTGGAAATTAAAATTATATTCTCCTGCATCTACAAACATCAAGGTGATAATTGTATTATTAAATTCAGGTGATATATTATATTCTTTTGTAGTTGTAGAATTGTATACTGTAGTATGTAATAATAGCCTTGAATTTTGCTCATCATATTCAAACTCAACACTTCTTTGAGTATCACCAGAATTGAATGTGTATGATAAATTATATCTAGTATAATCAAATGTTAATGTTGGATATTGTAAAGTTGTACCACTATTGAAAGTATAGTTGTTTTCATTTTTAGTCGCATTTTCAATAATTGGCACTGTGGAATAACTTTGCCCATTTATTTCCTGTTGTTGTTCATATCCTGATCTTAATAACATGTAAAAATCAAAAGTTTGCCTTAATAAAGTTCCACCCTCAACCATATAGGCAATTTCAATTTGATAATAACCTTCATTTTCTTCTAAAGCATCAATAAACCAAACAAAATCATAATATTTTGAATTATATGTTCTTACTCCAGGAATATCAAGCAAGCTTGACCCATTCAACATTACTTGAATTGATACTATCTCCAAATTTGCTCCAGAATTTTCTGTAGTTGTAACAATTTCTCCATTTTGACTATAATAATACCCTCCAAGAGTTATCATTATTCCTTCTTTAATATTCACACTCTCTTGAGCACTCGCTTCATTTTGATATGAAGCCACTTTTGATTGCATATCATCAACTATAACATATTGCCCATTTCTCACAATATATTTATTGCTATAATCATTTGAGCTAATTAAAGCATTATCGCCAAAATACCATGTTTCATTTTGTGAATTTTGAATTGAATTAAATTCATATCCATTATATGTCAAATTCTTATTTCTATTTTCCTCATTAGCAAAATAAACCTTTTCAACAGAAAAGATAACATTCCCTTCATATTGCTCACTAAATCCATCTATAGCTTCAGCTTTAGCAAATTTAATAGAATTTAAATCTGCGCCGAAACCTATCACTCCACCTAAAGAAATTACCGCCATTAATATAAACATTAATGTGACAATTAAAAACTTTTTCCCCTTCATAAATGCTTCCTTTATTTTATTTTTTAACTTCATTAGCAATAGTTTTTATATATTATTATAATACCACAAATTTTACATGTTAAGCAATCAAATAATGAAAAAATATACAATTTTATATATTTTTCAAAATTTTAGATTATTAATTTACAAAAAAATAATAATAAATTAATAAATTGAAAATTAATTTAAATAATTTAAAAAATTAATTTAAAAATAATTTAATTAAAAAAAATAGGCATTTTTAAATATTTTTTGCCTATTTTTTATTTATTTTTATTAAATTTTTATTTTTATAATATTTTTATACTAATAAAGGAGTGCCATTTGAATCAACGACTTTTAATATTTCAACTAAATTTCCATTATTAGCATCTACATAATAATAAAATAATCCTCCTATTCTTTCGCATACAAATTCATATACAGAAACTTCACTAGCATCATCTAAAGCAATAACTGCTTTTCTGGTATTAAGCAATTTATAATCAAACCCTAACTCTTTTTCAGCTTCTTCTATGCTAATACTAGTTGTAATATTTCTTTTAACATGATTAAAAGCATAATTTTTAGCTTCAAATCCAATTATAGTTTGAGCAAACATATCCACTTTTACTTTAACTAAGTCTGGATATAATATTACACCATCTTGAGTTGGAGCTAAATTAATATAAGCCACATTCTCATTTACTTCTACCCACACTGCAACTAAATTCCCAAATCCAGCCTTTTTAGCAAAATTAATTGCCATTTGTTGAGCCTGTTCACTTGAAATATTAGCATCTTCCTTTTCAGCATAACCACAAAGATTTAACAATAAACCTTGGCGTTTTGATACTTGAGCTGTATAAGTTATCTTATTTTTAATTATTTCAAAATCATAAGTGTCAAAATCTCCACTTGTTTCAGTTACAAAGTTTATTTGAACATCATCATTTTTATATACAGTATTTTTTAAATATTCATAAGCTTCTTCTTGAGAAACCTCAACCTCGCTAAGTCCTTTAATCTCTTTATTTTCCAACGCTGCTGAGAAAGGTCCATCAAATATCATTGTAGGATAATCTACTTCGTTAGAAGTCAAATCCCCTATTGAATTTGAAAATTGTGTAACTCCCTCACTATTAAAAATCCCATTTGTAATAAACTCATATTCTCCTTTTTTAACCATATCATTATGAGTATTTAATTTGGATTTTATAATAGATAAAGCTTGCTCAGCTTTATCTATCAATAATAATTGTTCACTTGTTAATTCTTCACCTTTATCAATAGCAGTAATATAAGCTTCACATACACCACTTAATTGATTAAAAAATTTAATTGCAGAGTTGCTATTTTGAGCATCTATAGGCAATACACTTAATCCAGCGATTATATATGAACAATCTTGTTCCATATCTTTTAATAAAGAGCGTTGTGACATTGAAGTTGTTAAAGTTTCAAATTTATCAGCATTAACTTGCAAATTATTTACACTATCCACCATAGAGTAATAAGAGCTAGAATAAACACTTTCTAAAGTTTTAGCATTCTGTTTGTCTGTCTTTTTTAATTGATAAAATGCTATTAACACTGCTCCCAAAATAACTAAAAGAGCAACACAAGATACAATCAATATTGGCAACATCTTTTGGGCTTTAGAAGCTTTTTTCTCTCTTTGAACATCTTCATTTAAATCTCTTTTTGTTGTAGTTTTTTCTATTCTTTCTTCTATTTTATTATTTTTATTCATAAACTATCTCCTTTACACTGAAAATACATGCTGACCAATAACTGTTACAGTTGTAGTACTTCTAATCCATGCACTTGTAGCTGTTTTAGGATTATAATAATACACTGCGCCGTACGTTGGATCCCAGCCATTCATTGCATCTCTAGCAGCTTGATAAGCTGTTTCATTTGGCTCTAAAGCAAATTGCCCATCATTCACAGCTGTAAATGCCCATGGCTGATATATAACACCAGCTATAGTATTTGGAAATCTTGAATCCTCAACTCTATTTAAAACCACTGCCGCTACAGCCACCTGTCCAATATAGCTTTCACCTCTAGCTTCACTATATACTAATTTCGCCAATAAATATAAATCGTTGTTATTATATCCTGAAGAACTTCCTCCTGATACACTTAGCCCCATTTTTGCAGCAGTTAATGGGCCTACAATTCCATCAACAGCTAATCCATATTTCTTTTGAAATGCTTTTACTGCAGCTATTGTTTTAGGACCATTTATGCCATCAACATTACCAGTATAATATCCCCATTTTTTTAATACAGTCTGCACCTCTCTAGTGTCTGCCACAGCCGCATCTACTCTTTCAATATTGGTAGCTGTAGTTGCAATCTTTTGACTTTGAACATACATTTGTCCACCACCAATTAGCATACATGTCAAAATCGCTAATACAGCAACACAAATTTTCCATCTTTTCATAACCACCTCTTAATCAAAATATTTTTTTATAATTTCCAATAAATATGATTGATATTTTATATTTTGTGCGTCAGCGCAATTATTATTCACAAAACATAAAGGAGGATATACAATACACCACCAATTATCGCCTTCTCCACTTCCAAGTTCTATTATTAAGGAATCGTATACACCTGCTTCTAAAGTAACATTATCATAACTACGTGTTGGAAAATATTCTTGACTAATTCTTACACGAGATGTGTAGTTAAAATTATTTTCCTTTAACACTTTATCACACACATTTTCAATAGTGTTTAACATGGCTGATAACACTTCTATACTTTTACTTTTAGTATCACAATCCACCAAGTAAGGTGTTACAAAATTTACAACTTCATCTTTTACTATGTATTTTATATTTTGATCTATTTCATAATTAGAATTAGCTCTTATATGAATTCTAAAGTAATCGTAATTTGAACTATACTGATTATCTTTTGTATTAATAACAAAAATTCCACAACATAATAATAAAAATAATGTAATAGGTAAATATTTCATAAATTAACTCCTAAATAAAATATTTACCCATCACATTATTTAAATAATATTAAATTACATCAAAAATATATGAAATATATAATAAATTGTCTATTTTTAGCATTTTTGCCTGATTTTTAATAATATTTTTAATTTTATTTAATTTTATATTTTTTATATTAAAAAATTTTTTTATAATTATTTTTAATCTATTTAAAATTGCTTCACTTACTCTCATTAAATTATTACAATAATATTTAATTAAATCTATAAATTCATATTTAACAATTAAATCATAAGCTTTCAATATTTCTTCAACATTATTTGAACTTTTGTAAAAATCTATATATTGTTCTTGATCTAAATTTAATTTTTCTAAAAATTTTAATATATAGCACATTTTTAAATATATATAACAAGGAAGTTCTTTTTTGTCTACTATAAAAAAATCTTGTGAAATATAAAATTTTAAATTATTAACACATTCAAATAAATTATTATAAAAATTATCATTATTATTTATCAAATTATCTATTTGTTTAAATATTTTTAAATCGACCTGTTCATTTCGTTGAATGTCAGACCAGATTTTTTCAATACCAGCTTGATACATAATCATTACACTGGTATAATCTTTTTCATTTCCACAAAACAAAATATTATCCCCAAAAACACTTTCACAATTCATCATATATGGCAAGATAAAATTTGAAGTTGGAAGAAAAATATTTAATATATAAATATTATCATTTTGCAAAAGAGAAAAATGCTCAATATTAACATTATATATAACAATCCTCACACCATCATTAATTTGTTCAAAAAAAGATGAAGTATTTTTATTAAAATAATATTTCAATAAAACCACTTGTTTTGATAATTTATTTTCTAATTTTTGTATAACATTAAAATCACTTGTTTCATCTATGCATAATAACACTTTTTGATATTTAGCTTTTTGAATTATTAAAGATGAAATTTCTTCTAAATTATTTATATTTACAATTCTCATAAATATAATGCTAACTAATACAACTATTTTTTAAAATGAAATATTTGCCAACTAATTGAGAATTATAAAACTATTTGATTGTTTTTATCAAAAATCAATAATTTAACATATAAAAAAATCTTATCAAAGATAAGATTTTATTTTTTTATATTTTGACTTTCCATAAATTCAACTACATCTTTAATAGTAGACATTTTCATTGCATCTTGATCTGGAATTGTAATACCATATTCATCTTCAAGCATCATAAGAAGCTCAACTATATCAAGGCTATCTGCTCCCAAATCTTCAATTAATCTTGAATCCAAACTAACTTCTTCCACTTTTTTATTCAATTTTCCAGCAATCATTTTTATTATTTTTTCTTGCATATAATCACTCCTTTTGCAATATATTGAATAATATTGTAAAAATATTTAACACATTAATTTTACTACATAAATATTTAAATGTAAAGTATTTATCTGTATTTTGTAAAACTCTTTATCTTTTTTCATCTAAATATGTAGCCATCATATCAGCAGAATGAAAAATCATAGCGTTTGGGAATTTATAATAAGCTTCACTCATAGCATAAGAGCCTCCTCGAACACGATCGTCAAATCCTCCTCCATGCCAATTTATACTAATAGCTTCCTCTCTGCTAAGTTTAATAAAACTTCCAATAATATATACAGATTTTTCACCATGCCCATAAGGAAGTTTATCTTCAACTGAATAATAAGGAACTTGTATCCATTGCCCATCAACTTTCACATTTCTATATTCAGTTTTATAAAAATCCACTTTACACACATCATGAAGAAGAGCTATTATAGCAACGCTCTCCATTGATATACTATCTGTAAAATTTTCACCGTACTCCATTTTTAATAGCTTCACAAATCTATAAAACACCTTCAAACTATGTTCACACAAACCTCCTTCATAGGCTGAATGAAATTTTGAAGATGCTGGTGCTGTAAAAAAGTCGCTATTTATTAACCAATCTAATAAATTCTCAGCACCTTCTCTTTTTATATACTCATTAAACAGTTCTATAAACTTTTCCTGATTTTTCTCTATGTTTGAATTCTCCATAATTACTCCTTTGTAAGATAATTTTGTTTCGCTTTATAACTTGTATGAAGCACTTTTAATGAAACTTCACTCATTGGATATCCAAAAAATTCATTATACATTCTTATAACATCTGGATTTTTAAAGCTATATCTCAAATTTAGTTTTTCATCATAATTTAAAAGTCCCATTGCACGCCTATATGGAGCCGATTTATTTATATTTTTAGGTTGTCCAGCCCCTCCAACGCACCCACTAGGGCAAGCCATTACTTCAAGTATATCGTAATGATTTTTACCATTTTTAACATCATCTAAAAATTTTCTTGCATTATCTAAGCCTGTAATAACTACTACCTTTAAATTATATTCTCCAATACGAACTCTAGCTTCTTTAACCTTTTCATAAGTATGAACTTTATTAAAATTTAAAAATTTATTTGGAGGACGTTTACCTGTAATGAAATAATATGCTGTTCTAAGAGTAGCTTCCATCACCCCTCCTGTAGAACCAAATATAACTCCAGCCCCACTTCCACGACTAAACATACTGTCAAAATTACTATCTGCTATATTCTTTATATCTAAATTCCTTGATTTCGCCCATTTTACCACTTCTTTTACTGTTAATACAGCATCTGTATCTTGATATTCTCCATCTTTATTGTACTGGCTAGCACTATTCATTTCTTTCCTTAAAATTTCAAACTTTTTAGCAGTACAAGGAGTAATTGACACGACAAAAATATTTTTAGGATCAATATTTAACTTTGAAGCAAAATATGTTTTTATACAAATAGATGTTATATTTACAGGAGTTCTAACAGTTGTAATATGATTAATCAAATCAGGATAATATATTTCAACAAACTTATACCATGCAGGGCAACAGTTTGTAAATAAAGGTAAATCTTTATTTAATTTTAAACGTTGTACCAATTCTGTTGCTTCTTCCATCACTGTCATATCTGCACCAAAAGTTGTATCAAATACATAATCAGCACCTAATTTTCTTAACAATCCAACCATTTTCTTTTCAACATTATCTCCTGCACTATATCCAAAAGCCTCTCCAAACGCCACTCTAACAGCAGGAGCTGTATGAAACACTATAACTTTTCCTTTTGTTTTTATAGCTTTTTTCACCAAATCAACATCATCTCTTTCACAAATAGCACCTGTTGGACAAACAACTGAACATTGCCCACAGTTTACACAAACAGCTACACCCTCAGCATTATGTTTATCCACATCAATTCCATTTGTTGATTTGCAAATCATTCTACATAATCCACAATCTATGCACTTTTTTGCATTAAAAACTATAGATGGATTATTATCGCTTATCAATAATCTTTTTTTTACAAACTCCACCTAAACACCCCTATAAAGTTTTAATCTCTTCATCTTTCATTGATATAAATCCATCAAAATTAGCAAATTTTAATTTATCTAATAAAGATTTCATATTTTTCGCTCTTAAATATGTTGATACAGCATATTTTTCCATAAGTTGTTGTTTTCTTACTAAAACGTTAGTAAAATCATCATCTAAATCATAAATTAAAGCAATTTTCAACTTCTCTTTTTTCATTTTACCTTGTTCTGTCAAAATTAAATTTACAGGTTCAAAGCCTATTGAAAAGCCTACAGCAGGCACATTTATTCCTATTAATTTTTCAACCATATTATCATAGCGTCCGCCACCACCAACAGCACCTTTAAATCCTTCTGTATAAGCCTCGTAAATAGTTCCTGTATAATAACTTTGCCCTCTTACTATTGACAAATCAAATACGCATTTTCCATTTGTTATCACACTATTTACAGTGTTTATAATATTTAATATATTCTCAATTTCTTTACTATCCACACCATAATTAGTTGCTACATTTACACCTCGTTCAATAATATCGTTAAAAGCTGTTATTAATTTTGAAATATTAGATTTATTAAAATCTTTATCTTCCAACTCTTGCTCTACACCATTTAATCCAATTTTATCAAACTTATCTAAAGTGATACATACTGAATTAATATCTTCTTCTTTAAATCCACAATATAAAACTAATGAGTTTAATATTTTTCTGCTATTTATTTTAAATACAATATTATTAAATCCAAGCTTTGTATATGTATTAATAGCTGTAGTAATAATTTCAATTTCTGCTCGAATACTATCATCTCCAAAAATATCTATGTCGCACTGCAAAAATTGACGATTACGCCCTTTTTGAGGTCTTTCTGCACGAAAAGCATATCCTATTTGAATTGCCTTAAAAGGATTAGGCAACATTTCACGATTTCCAGCAAAAAATCTAGCTAAAGGAACTGTTAAATCATACCTTAAACCTTCTTCACAAATATCCTTTTCAGTTAAATTGGGTTTTGATAAGTCTAATTTATCTCCTCGTTTAACTGTTTTAAACATCAATCTAAGATTATCTCCACCATCACTATTATCTAATAATTCGAGATTTTCTAAAATTGGAGTAGTTATTAAACTAAATCCATTGTCTTGATAACTTTTTAATATTTTTTGTTTTAAAATCTCTCTATTCTCTGCTTGAATAGGAGGATAATCATAAGTACCTCTAACAGGCTGAACATTTTTCATAATATTTTCCTTTTACTAACTTTTAATTAACATTATATTTTATACTTTTTAAATTGTCAAGAATTTTATATCTCAAAAAAATTATATTAAATTAAAAAAACTCTACTATAAAATAGAGCTTTTTCATTTATTTATTCTGCCAATTTTGTTATTTTAACTTCTCCACACAACACATCACTATAAGAATAGGTATGAGTTGAGCTAGAAGATATTTTGTCTTTTACAGTAAAAACACTTGTATATACATTTTCAATAATGCCTTCAAATTTTAAAATTTTGCGTCTTCCTCGATTTATATATAATTTTACTTGCTCACCCTTTAACAATGTCATAGCTCGTTTAATATCATCTAAAGTTGTAACATTTCTTCTCATTACTCCACCACCTTATTAAAAGTTTGGAGCAAAATAAATATTTTATTCAAATGCGACAAAGATTTATTAATTTCGACAAAGATTAATCGTCATCTTCTTCTTCCTCATCGTCTTCATCATCTTCATCAAAGTCATCATCTATATCCTCATCTATTTCGTCAAAATCATCATCGTCGTCTTCTTCTTCCTCGTCTTCGTCATCGTCATCATCTTCTTCGTCATCGTCAATATCCTCTAAATCAAGGTCATCTTTATCTAACTCATCTACAAAGTCGAGGTCATCATCAACACCTGAAGTAATATCAGAATCTACATCTTCTTCATCTGTTTCATTAGATTCAAAGTCATCATCATCTTCATCATCATCTGAGATGTATTTATGCCAATTATTAACATCTTCATCCATATCTTCAGCATTGTTAATACCAAATTCTTGTTTGCAACTATCGCAAACTTCTTCGCCATTTTGAACGAAATTGATTTTACATATACTGCAAAGTTCCAAATCGCCAATATCATCATCACTTTCTATTAATTTCATTTCACGTTTGCACACATCGCAATATTGATCTGCTTTTTTAATATAATTTAATTCACATCTAGGACATCTAATATATACATTTTTTAAATTTTTTGCCATAATATACTTCCTTTCTATATTTGTTAGTATATTATAATTATTTAAAAATTATTTGTCTACTAATTTTTAATATTTTTAAAAATATTTTTAACAAGCACCTTCTATTAACATTTTATCTGCTACTAAAGCTATAAATTCTCCATTGGTAGGTTTTTCATTGCTTGAATATACTTTCAAGCCAAATACATTATTAATATTTTCTATTTTACCTCTATTCCAAGCTACTTCAATAGCATGTCGAATTGCTCGTTCCACTTTAGAAGCACTTGTGCTATATTTATCTGCAATTGTAGGATATAATTTTTTAGTTATACTATTTATTATTTCTGGATTTGCTATTGCAAGTTTAATTGCTTCTCTTAAAAATTGATATCCTTTTATATGAGCTGGTATACCTACTGTAATAAATATATTTGTAATTTTTTCTTCCAAATGATTATATCTATTTACAGGTATAATTTCATTTGTTGAATTTTCTTGAATAGAGAAAATATCTTCTATTCTTTCAATTAATACTTCAGCATTAAATGGTTTAATGCAATAATACTTTGCTCCCAACTCCATAGCTTTTCCAACAAATCCATTTAAAGATAATCTAGTGTGAATTATAATATTAGTATTAATTTTTTCCTCCTGAAGTTTTTTCATAACGGCGAACCCGTCTAATTGTGGAAGAACTAAATCCATAATTACTACGTCTGGATGATTATTTTTCACCATTTCTAATAAGCTAACTCCATCTTTTACATACCCAATGATATTAAATTTTTCTTTGGTCAGTACTTTTAGTAATTCGTCTATAGATTCCTGATCTTCGTCTGCTATAACAATGTTTATTATATTATTCATTATTTTTCTCCTCTTAATTTGACGCATAATTAAATATTACCAGAATTTTTTACAAAAAGAAAAAAATTAAAATCCATTTTTATAGCACTTTTTGACTTTAACTATACAATTAGGTGCAAATTTGTCGAAAATGACCAATATTATTATCTTATTTAAATCTTTTTGATAATTGATAAATAATTTTGTAAAAATTTATATCAAAAGACATAATTTTAAAACTTGATTTATATATTAGTTTACAAGGAGGTAATATGGAAGAAACCAATAAAATAAAAGTGGCAAATGTAATCAACTTGCCCACATTAAATATTAAATCTCAACTTAATATGAACATAGACTCTAACACTCATATAAAGCAAGTGTTAAATATTGAAACTTGCTTAATGGATACCCAAATTGAACCTTTATTTAATAAAGCTACAATAAAGGGTAAAATAGGTATTAAAGTTGTATATATTGATATAGATAATATGTACAACACTTTATCTGATGCTATAAATTTTAGTGAAAGTATAAATAGCGAAAATATTTCAGCTGATTGTGAGATAAATATTAATAATAGTCAATTTATTGCTGAATTTGAACATGATGATAATAATTTGAAAATTAATATTGATGGTAATATTGATTGTTTTTGTGCTATTAATACAGGGATAAATGCTTTTAACCAAACTAATGATAGTTTAATTACAAAAAAATCTATTTTGCAAACTTGTAATTGCATACAACAAATAAATAAAAGTGTAAATTATGATTTCGATTTTAAAATAGATTCAAAAATAAATAAAATTTTATCTTGCGATAGTAAAATAATAATTGATGATAGTAAATGTTATGATGGATATATTGTTATTACAGGTGAAATCTTTAACACTATTATATATGAAGTAGAAAATGATGGATTTAACAGCATAAAAATAGCCAACAACTCTACCCCATTCAAAAGTGAGATTGAAGCTAATTTGGCTGATAATGAATGTGTAACTGACCTATCTGCATATATAGATATGAATAAAACTGAAATTAAAACTGATATAGGAGATAATTCTACTAGTATAGCATTTGAATATTGTATAATTGTAACTGGTTATATATATAAAAATATAAATATAGATGTTGTAGACGACTTATATAGTTTGGACAATGAAATTGAAATAATAAATGCTTCTTATCCTATTTGCAAAAAACTGCCATATTTTAAAACAAATGAAAGTGTAGATACTGAAATTACTTTGGCAGACGAATTAAACCTTGACGAAATTTTAAGTATGGTAAATATCTCTGCAAATGTTACCCAATATACAATAAAAGATAATTCAATAGTTGTAGAAGGTGTAATAAATGGAAATTTATTATATTTAGATGAAAATAAAGAGATTAAAAACTTATTAACTCAACTACCCTATTCTGTTAATATAAAACAGGATTTTAATAATGAAATTTGTGCTGTACATTTAAATGTAATTCCAACAAATTGCAAATGTAAAATTAAGCGTGGAAATACTTTAATAGTAGATTATGAAATTTGTATTAATGGAAATGCTTACGAAAGAAGTCAAATTAATTTAATTGAAAATATTAAATATGGAAAAGTTCTTAATTATGGAGATATTGGATTTCAAATATATTTAGCTCACCCTAATGAAACTAAATGGGATTTATGTAAACGCATACATATAAGTGAAGAGCAATTAGCTACATTTAACAAAGAAAATCCCACCACATATCTTGGTGGTGAGAAAATTATAGTATATCGTTAAAAAGTTTTCTTTCCTTTATACATTTTATTTGTAGCTATAATAGCTATAAGCTTTTGTTCGAAATCATCTTTAGATATATTTTTTAATGTATTAATATCAAATATTGCTGATGCAAAATTATCAAATATTAAAAATATATAATTATCTTGTATTTCATAGCCTATAAGTTTTTTAACATCGCATGAATTTTGCATAACTATTCTGCCCTCTTTATAATAACTTTCAAGACATTTATCCTTATCAATTTCTGTTAGAGTATAATCAAAATTATTTGATACCACTTGTTTTAAAAACTTTTTTTGAGTATTGATTATTATAAATGGCATAATAATATTAAATAATTCAAATCCTACTAACAACACCAATATTATTATATCTATTACAATACTATTATCATGAACAATATCCCAAATTAATAACCCTGACATCAAAACTATAAACACACATACTAAAATGTTCATAATTTTATCTTTAATTGATTTTTTAACTTTCATAACTATTTTAGCGGCTTTAATTCCTAAATCAATGGTATAATTAAATTGAGATTGAATATTATTTTCTTTCATATATACTCCAATATATATTTATTATAACATAAATTTTAATATATTGGAAGTAAAATATAAAAAATGAAAAGCTTTTCACAATATAAGCTTTTCATTTTTTTATTATATCCTATCATTAACGCTATATTTACGCTTTGTTCTACGTCTAATAATAATAAATATAATTACAACTCCCGCTACAACAACAGCACATATAGCTACTATTAATATAATTACCCATAAAGGCAAATATGATGTTTGTGCAATCAAGCAAATTCGAGCGTCAACATTATCTAATCGCACCATTATATAATCATCTTGAATATTGTAATCCATCAAACCAACTTCTTCATCACTTACTTGTACAACTTTTGATAGTTTGTTTATATTTGGAATAAATATATATAGCCCTTCTGGAATATCATTATTTAGCACTCCAACTCTTATACTAAAATCGTAACATATATTAAAATTTTCACCAGCTTGCATTTGAGTTTCTACCTGACCATATAGCTGTCTGTATGTGTAACTATCACTATCATAACAATTAACAATTAATCTGCTATTTATAGGAATTAAACATAATCTATCATAATCAACCAATTTGAAATTACCATATCCCTCTACATTAACTTCTATTTCATAAGGGTGAATATCTATATATATATCTTCATAACTAACCACATAATTGGTGCTATCCGCTCCAAATAAAGCTTGGCTATAATCTATTATAACTTTACGTTGTTTTCCTATTGTATAATCTTCACAATAAAATCTTAAATTTTCTACAATAATATTTGCTGAATCTGTAGCCACAATGTTATCAAAACGAATATTATCTATATTAACTTGTACATTTGCACTACCATCATAAACTTTGTTATTTACAGTAAATCCTCTAATTTGTATTGAGCGTGGATTTATTTTACCAACATCTTCAAACACTATTGGATCTGTAGATGCTAATCCTATTAAATTTGTTAATATATAATTATTTGGAATAGCATTTGTTGCATTATCTACTAATACTACATTATATAAATATATATCATATAAATTATTACTTGCTTGAGAGCCCTCATAAAATGCTGTAATACCACTTGCAAACGCTATACTATCATTTCCTAATATTCCATTTATTGAGATATTGCTTAGTAAATCATTAATATTATCAACATTACTTGTTCCATTATATGTTTTTTCAATAGGTAATTTGCTATTATCTAACTGTAAATATAATCCAGCTGGTTGAATAACATAACTAACAGGATCTTCAAAAGGAAGCTCTTGATTATCTGCATCTATCACACTGATAGTTACAATATAAGTTCCTGCATTTTTTGGCAATTCTAAACTATTATTATATTTAATAATTATTTCAAAATCATTAGCTACAATTACATCTTCTCCTACCGTTAATCCTTGATTATATCCTGTGTAAGTACGAGTATAAACATAATTTGTACCCTCGTCCATATTTTGCAAGGTAATTTTTGGACTCAACTTTAATATTACAGGCAAATCTATACTATTAGCATTATATCTATTTAACGCTATTATTTCCCATATTGCTAAATCATTTAAATTATAAGATGCAATTCCATCTGTCCTATATTCAATTCCAGCTATAACAAAACTTAACACCCTAAACTTTTCACTTATTTCTACAAGAGTAGACGCATCACAACTAAATACTATATTTGTACCAAAATCAATAGTATCAATATAAGGTTCGTCTTCATCGCAAATTTGAATAAGCCCTGTAGAAATATTATTAATAGCCAATTTAATGTTACAATTTTTATCAATTAAATTATATGAATAATTAATGTTATATTTTTTTACAATAAATACATTTTGTAATATAATATTTTCATTTAAGCCTGAAATCATTTCACTAGTAAATGTTATTTCCAAAACATATTGAACCCCAACAATTACAATATTTCCATTTTCATCTTGTTCATATAAATCCACTTTCCTTAATGAATAAGGTAATGCACTTGCAAAGCCTACATTAAATTCTCCATTGTTTCCAAATGCAACTCTTGATAAATCAATACCAACATTTATTGGAGTTGATGTCATTATTAATTTATCATTTGTTTTAAACAAATATCCTGTATCACCATTTAAAATTTCTTTATTTGTAGCTCCATTCTCAACCCTCTCCCTTTCTACTGTAAAAGTAGCCCATTGAGAAGGATCTATTCCTATAAAATTGGAAGAATTTGCTTCTTTAGTATTAGTTATTTCAATACTAATTTCTTTTAAATCATATACTAAATATATTTTAAATATATTATTTTCTATTAAATATTGAGAAGGATTGAATATAAAGCCTGAATCTATATTCTCTTTAGAAATTTGATTTAAATTATTATAATAATATTTATCTACTAAAATATATCCATTTGTAGGATATTGCCTATAAAATACTTCGTCAAACAATTTAAATGATGAAATATTTCCATCACAAACTCCTACTCCATATCCACCCTCATTTCCATCTTTATCCACTATTACAAAATTAACATCATAATAAATGTATTGAAGTTGAGCGGTAAAAATTAAATTTGATGTAATTTTTTCCAAATTTAATACTCGTCCAGCATCATTCCCCATGCTATCTAGCCATTTTAAAAATTCAGTCCCAAGCATAAATGAATTATTATCAAAGCTAATATCTACTCTAGAACCATATTCAATATCATTTAATGTTACCAAATACTTTTTCACATTAACCAACTGCCCATTGATAGTTTCTTGCTCAATCACAGAACTTGGTGTATATACCTCTCCATTAAAAATTATGTTAGGATAACTAATTGAATCTGGATTGCTATCAATATCAAAATATAATTTTACAGAATAAGTATGTATTGCAAATTGTATATACATCTGCACTACATTTGTAGAGTCTGCAAGAGATATAATTGCACTATTAAAATTTGCATAGCTTAAAAGCCAGCTAGTTTGCAACAATTCACTATCATTTCCTACAATAAGACTTGTAAGTTCGTAAGCATCTGTTCCTATATAAGCATTTTTTACATAGTACCCTTCATTAGATGTAGCAATAAATCTTAATTTTGCATTAATATTAGCTATTGTAGAAGTTAATTTATTATTTTCCATTGTAGTAAATATTAACAAATCTTCTTCACTATTAACTATAAAGCTACCATTAACATTATTAAGATCTGTAATTATATTTCCATTTTCATCTAAATAATTAACCTTAATAGTGTAATCGATAGGGCTAAAGCATATATCTATCAACACTCCAGCATAACTATTCTGCATTATAAATTCATATATTGCATTCTCACTTAAATAACTATCTTCTCCTCTTAATCTATATCCATCAAATTTGTATCCTTTAGTTATTTTATTCTCATCTATATGAATAGATATGTTATCTCCTGTTACAGCTGAAATGGTTAAACCTAACCCTTCCACATCATTTACAAAGAATGTTACATCATTTTCTGAATAAGCTTGCTGATCATTTATAGATAAATATATATCTCTTTGCATTCTTATATATATTGCTGAAACAAGGCTTTGACTAGTAGATCTTAAAATAGTTGTATTAAAAAGATTTTGATTTGTAATACTGTACAACCCTACTCCTTGAGCATCTACATGATTTCTAAACCCATAAAATTCTGATGTAGTTTTAGACATATATACTATTAAATTATCTGCTATCAAATTATCTAGTTTAATATTATATACACTATTTTGTACTGAATTATAAGTTATTTCATTAGGAAAATTTATTTCAGCTTTATCTAAGCTAAATCCTTCTCCATTCCAATCAAATCTAACACCCATAAATGATATATAGCTATATTGCCCATTATCTAAATATAAATATATATTTGTATAAGTGTAAGGTATAACATAAGCATTTAAATTATCATTAAATTCTGCACTTGAAGTTACACTATCTATCAACTGATCTGCACTATGAATATTTAAAGAATATATCGACCCATATACATTTATGTTTGCATTTTGCCCTGTAATATCTATTATAAAAGTTTCAATAACTCCAACATTTAATTCTGCCATATATGAATATTTATCAAATGTATATTTATCTACACCATCTTCTAAAACCACTTCATTTGAATATACAGTTGCATTTCCATAAGTTAATCTATTATTTGATATTGTAACTCTACCAAATATAGCACTATGAGTATCTATTATAGTAGTTCCATCTGTTATAGATATGTCTTCATTTGAATACATTATTTGTTCATCTGGCAAAATATTATAACTATCTTTAAATGTTATGGTATTATTTGGCAAATCCACTAAAACTGTATCATATTCAACATTTGTAATAATGCTAGATGAATTTAAATTAAATTCAACTGAATAATAGTTATAATCTACATCTAAATATATGTAATAACTAGCTAGTTCATTATTATCTTTTGGTTCAAATGTAAAACTATAAGTAGATTGAGTAGATAAATATTCGTCATTATTTATTTCATTCAACCAACCACTTATTTTATATTTATCACTAGTTGCCTGAACTGTTATAACTGTACCTCTATGTAAATTAGGTGTATTGAAAGAAAAACTATAATTTACATCATTAAAGAATTCATCTACTAATCTAATTTCAAAATTATAATTTAAATATTCAAATAAAATTTGGATTTCACAATTTCCAGGAGATGTTTCATCCATTGTAAAAGTTAAATTATTGTTAATATTTTCATAATCATCATTAATAGTAAATCCATTAAATTTGTATCCATATCCAGCCAAATAATTATAGGGTGTAGAATTTATTAATATATTTTGAGAAGATAATTCATATTCTATTTGCAAACTTTCTCCTGCCACAAGAGAAAAATTTGGAATTTGATATGCTTCTAAATCAACTTCATCATAATAGCCATTATTATTTTTTAAATATGTAGAAAAAGTTACGTTATAAGCTATTTTTTCATAACAAACTTGTAATACACTATTTTCAACTAATGTATATGATTGAGAGAGTTCGATATTTGCATCTAAACTATTTAATTTGGCATATTTAAATGAGTAAGCTTTATTATTAGAAGTAAAATTTATTGTAACACTTTGTTTGCTCCATATTAAATATTTCGTATCTGTAAACTTATAATATGTATTAAACAGTGTAGTAAAATTTATTATATTTTCTATATCAATATCATTAGCTGACACAATATCTAATGTATACATATAATCATACATCATATCTATATAAATATTGTCTTGCACATCAAAAGTTAAACTAAGACTTTCAAATCCTATATTATTAACTATATTTATAGAACAGTTTTGTAACAAGTTTTGATCTAATATTTCATCTAAAGTTAAAAATTGATTATCCTCTCCTATTCTAATAAGTAAATTTTCTTCAAACAAATCATAAATATATATATCATTTAAAGTTGAAATATTTACAGTAACAGAATTATTATAATAATAATTTCCATCTTGTTCTGTATTATTAACTATCTCAATATTTACATCATTTTCTAAATTTAAATTATATGTTATTGAATATTTTATTCTACTCCATCGAGCTTCAATAGTCATGTTTTCATTTACTATAAAAGTATATTCTGTTTCATAAGAGATTAAATCGCCAGCCTGTGTAAACCAACCTTCAAATTTATATCCAGGATTCATTTTAGCAATTAAACGAGCTACTTCATTTATTGAATAATATCCTTCTCCAGAAAATTCTCCAGCTTCGTTTGTTATTGATTTTGCTTCAATTTCTTCTTGTTGTATGCTAGCAAAAACAGTTGGCGCTTTATACATTTCGCCAAACAAAGCAGAAGAAACTGCCACTATTATAAATATCAATATCCCAAACATAACTCGTTTTTTAAACATAACTATCTCCTTTAATGGATTTATCTGCTGTAAATTTTTATAGATGTTTATTTTATTGTTTTATAATTTCACTTGCTGCAACTGCACCATCACTACATGCTGTAACAATTTGTTTTAAATCTTTATAAGTTATATCTCCACAAGCATATAAATTATCAACATTTGTTTTGCAATTTTTATCAACTATTATATATCCCTCTTTATTTTTTTTAACATCTATATTTAACCATGTTAAATCAGGTTTTCTGCCAAGAGATACAAATAACCCTTTAATTTCCAAATAATATGTATTTTTATTAATTTTATCATTAATTAATATTTTTTGTATTGTATTTTCTCCAACTAATTCTAACACTTCGCTAGAATAAATGATTTTTAATTTTTTCAAGGATTTTACCTCTTCTAATATTTTGTTATTTAAACTATTATTTGGTATTATCCAATACAATTTACTAACAATATTATCTAAATATTTAATATCTTCTAAAGCTGTTTTCCCAATACCAACCACCGCAACTGGCTGATTTTTGAAAAAATTGCCATCGCATGTAGCACAATAACTTAATCCTTTCCCTATAAATTGTTTTTCATTTTTTAAGCCCAGACTACTAGTTTTTGCACCAGATGCAATAATCAAATTTTTGGCTATATATTTGCTTTTATTAGTTACAATATTAAAATTTTTATTTTTTTTAACATCTATAACTATTTCATTTTTTATTTCAGTATTAAAGCTTTTTACTTGCTCTACTAAATTGTTTACTAAATCAAATCCGCTAATATTTGGCAAAGCTGGATAATTGGCTACAGTGTTTAGGAGGGCTGTTTGCCCACCTAAAAACCTGCCTTCTAATATAACGCATTTTTTATTAGCTCTGCTTAAATACAGTCCAGCTGTTAAACCTGCAACACCGCCACCTATAATAACTACATCATACATACCCTATCTCCTTAATTTGTATTTACAAGCCTGAACCCGCTACTATATCTAATTTATACACACTTACATACTGAATATCCAATTCAAAATTATTACCTGTTAGCATATAGGTAAAGGTATACGCTTTACTTTCTACTCCAGAGTAAATTATTTCACTATAATTTGGCAAACTTATTTCACTTCCGTTTAATATAATCTTATATAAAGATACCCATTCAGTATTATCGCTTGGCGGATTTTCTATAATTATAGTAACTTTAACTTCTGTATTATATTCACAACTTCCTTCAACCAGATAATGAACACCTTCTAATCCTAAATCGAAAATATCACTAATTGATGTAATTTGCCCTTTTCCAGCTTCAATCATATTGTTATTATCAAGATCTGTAGAAGTTAAATATTTATATTCTGTTATATTTGTACTATATTGTTCAGGAACAAGTTCAATAACAATATTAAAATCATATATTAAATATCTAATCAAATCAAATCCTGCTACATGATTATTATTTGTATAAATAACATTATTAACATTATGAACTTGATCCATAGTTATTCCATCTAATTTAAATACATAATTATTTCCCAATTCGCCATTAGCATCTATATCTCTTATTTCCAAACGTTTTATAACATAGTTTGCTGTATCTGTACTAGATATTGAAATATCTAACTCTGTAGAACGATCATAATATGTATTTTGCTCTAATTGATTACCATTTTGATCTGATATAGTATATTGAATTTTATCTGTTACCCCTTCTAATTCAACATAAAATCTATATTGACTTACATAATTTATATATATTATTAATGGCAATTCTCCATTTACCGGTTCAACTGTTGATAAATAATCAAGAATTTCATCACTTATTACAAAATTATCTTCTAATAAAATTGGACTTCCTGTAGAGCTATTTAGAGGTGCTTGATAACTATAGCCATTAAATCTATATCCTTCGCTGTCCAGCCCTTTACGCAACACTATTTCACTATTTTGTTTTATAATCTCATCATTCGAACTATAATTATATCCGCTACCTAACATAGAACTTCCATCTGGATTATCTAAAGTTTCTCCATATAATCTATAACTAAATTGAATATTTATAGGTATTCTATCAAATATCAATGTATAAGCACCATTTTTACTAATAGAATATTCTCCCAATCCATTTTCATCTAATTTATCAAACATTGTAAATTTAATATAACCATCTTCTGTTATAGATATTGGTGCTTGATATATTCCACTTTGAATTGGATATGTAGGAGATATATATTCACCATCAAAACTAAATCCAACTTTAGCTTTAACATAAACATTTAACACGTCTCCTGAAGATAAATTAAATTCGTTATTTACTATTTCTCCATTCAACATTACATTTTGCATTGAGCCATTGTTTATTTGAGCTTTTATATCTGCAATATTTTCTCCTTCAATATTGGTTTTTAATATCACTTTAGAAGATACTGGTTCAACATTTATTATAATCAACACATCTGTTCCATTAAAATAAGTTTGATAACTTCGTGTAGCTGAATTATAAGTCATTAAATTTCCATTAGCTCTTAACTCAACTATAAAATCTCCTCGAATTGCTGAATTTAATGAATATTGAACACTAATCATATCACCTGAATAGAATACATCTACTCTATTTTCTCTAGAATAAATTTGTATGCCATTCTCGCTGAATATATTTGTTCCACTTGAATTAGTTATTTGTAAATAGTCGTCTATATCATACTGTTGCATGTTATATTCAATTTTAGCATCTAAACTATATGTTTTTGGAATTAAAGTTATATCTATTGTACAATCTTCTGTAATTGCATAAGAAGTTTGGCTGTTTACTAATATTTCAAAGCTATCCTCACTATCTTGATAGTTGATAGTTAATATTGCTTTTTCATAATATTTATTATTGCCTTCAAACATAAATCTTATTGTCTGATTAACATAAGCTAACATTTCACCATTTTCTACTACAATATTTAAAGGCTGTAAATTATTTCCTGACGCAATTAGTTCATTATTGGCTGATATAATTCTATTTTCTTTAAATATATCATTTTCATGAGAAGTTGTTGTAAATGAAATATTAATAAGTGGAGCTACTTCAATAATGAAATTTAATACTCTATTTTCTTCTAACACAGCAATGTTAGGAGAATAATTTATAACTCTATTTAATAAATTATAATCTACATTTAGATTAATATCATCATATTCTGTTGCAGGGAAATCAAATAATGTAATTAATTGATTTGTAGATGAACTATTATTATGTTGAATATATAATCTACTTACAGCATATTTAGTATTGTTAAAACTATAATATAAATATTTTCCATTATCGTTAGACAATAGCATTGTTATTAAATACTGATTATTTATTGTTACAGTATACACATTTTCATCATCTCTATTTTTAATGTTAAATATTGCATTATCTATCGATTCATTTAAAACATAATTTTCTAATTGCTCTAATTCATTATTATTAACATTATTAATAGTTATATTAATTTTAAATTCAATTAAACTACATTCTGCTTTTATTTGTCCAATACTTTGATATAAATTGTTTGAATAAATATTATTACTATATACTGTATTTCTTAAGAAGTTTGCATTTATAGTTACAATTAAAGTTACTCCATTTATTTGAACTACACCATCAGCAAAATTCATGTCTAAAATATTTTGTTGATTATATTTCCATCTACTTAATTCACTTCCAAGATTTACACGCATCTCACTTATTATATTATTATGTTCATCTACTTGGACTTGTAATTGATGTATAGAATTTTCGCTAACATTATCTTTATATGTTAAATATATTCTTCCATACATTTCATTAACATCATTATTTTCCTCTCCACCTACAAAATAACCCAATGAATATATAATTTTTTCAAACTCTATATTTAAAATTAAGGTATCTTTATCAGTTAAATAATTATCTGGCGTATCATAATCTTGCAAATTAATTGTTAATTGCATTTCATTTGAAGGCAAATTAGAAATTTGAGTCCAACTATTTGATTGTATTTCATAGTTAATTTGTTTAAATTTATATCCTATAAAATCATCTAAATAGCTATCTAAACTTTGATCATAAACTGATATTGTAAATGAATTTCCTGCATATATTGATATTGAATTTCCTTTAATTGAAGAGATATTACTATTAAATAATTGTTCTAACTTTCCATTATAATCATCATCAAAACTATATATAAAATAATCATATTGTGAATTTAAATTATCATACATATATATAATTAGATTATTTTTATAATGTCCATTTAAATTTCCTATCACCTGTTCAACTTCATTGATTAAAACATATCCGTTAGGGCTAGTAAGGTCATTTATAATACTATTAACTTCAACATTTATAATATTTCTATACCATATTACTTTAAATTTAAATTGATTTGTTACATAGTTTTCGTTAGTATCGCAATATGAATATTTCCAATCAAGAGGTTTTACATTTTCTGATAAATTTGGTGTTAATTCGTCTAGCTTTAATTCATCTACCATTATGTACATACGATTTTCATTAATTTCATTTATCATGTAAAAATACTGCATTTCATAATAATCAATTGCAAAATATGGTAAATTAATAGCTTCTGCTAATGTATTATTATTGGCATTTATTTGTTGGTCTTGTAATAAATAAATATAATATTTCTTTTGACCATTTACATCTTCAATATATAATTTATTTTGCCTTTCTAAATAATCACTAGACATTTGATAATTTGTTTCAGCACTTAAAGGCAAATATCTTTGTAATAGTATTGTAGAGGAAGTTTTATTCACAATCTCAAAATCGCCATTATCTTGAATTGTTGGTTCTGTACTATAAGGTAAATTCAAATCTAATTCTATTCTGTATAAATTAGCTAAATAATTACCATCAATATACACATACCAACCTTCATCTTTATTAAAGGCATCACCTATAGTATATTTAGTATAACGAATATTTTCATAATCCCATACACCTGTTATTGGAATTATAAATTCTTCTCCTGTCATAGTATTATAAGGAGTTGCGTTTACAAGAGTGTATCCTGATATGTTAACTGACCTAATTAGAGTTATGTTTGCATCAGCACTAGTTGAAGAGCTTATTAAATAATTAGTTCCAAATAAAACATCTTCAGTAACAAATTCTTGATTTAAATAGCTAGATTTATATGAAGCATTGTCACGCAATTTAAATCTAACATCAAACCGCATTGCTTTCCAATTAGGAGTTATAGTTATATCTCCTTGCAAATATTGTAAATTAATGCCATTTTGAACAAAATTATTAGCTTGAATCCATTGATTTATGCTTGGAATATTATTTTCCACTTCACCTTGAACACTATATACAACTTCTCCAACTTTTACAGTCCAACCATTTATTGAATATCCTTTTCTAAACAATCTATAACCTTCACTTATTGGATAATTGAATACTTCATCATCTAAAGTAGATGGCAATGTATATCCAGAATAATAATTTTGGCTAGCAGTAAACATAGATAATTCAGTTTGCGTTCCATTATTATATATATAAGCTGTATCAGCTCCTTTTTGAACTGTAATAGTGTATATTGGAAGCCATATTGCATATATATCATATTCTGTAGGCACAGCTGTTGGATCATCTGCATCATAGCCTTTTAACAGCTTAGTAACCTTACTATTATCTACAAATATATCTTGCCCCCAAATTGAATCTGGATCACTAGCATTAAAAGGCAAATCTAAATACGAACTTGTTTGATATTGTTCAACATAATTATATTGTTTAGTTCCAGAATAGTTTGATATAGCCCAACCTATAAATACATAATTTTGATTACTAAATGGATTAGATAATGTTTGAATTGTAGAATATTTTACAGTTGTTTTCAAACTTTCAGCTGTTAAATTATTATGTAAAATTATATCATAGCTATTTTCAGCCCAAACGGCAGTTAATGTATGATCGCCAACACTATTTGTATCAATACTTATTATATAACTCTCATTATCTATACTATTAATTTGATTAATTTTAATTAAGCCTTGACCAGCTCCTCCTGTCCAACCTCTAAATGTAAAGCCATCTTTTGTAATATTGTCTGAAGTTGGCAAATGGAATAATGGACTTTCTATAGTGTAAGTTATAATATACTGTCCATTGCTTGTAAATGATGGATTTGTATTTTCATTTAAATAATATCCAGCTATTAAACCTTCATCTGTTTGCAATGTAATTCTATATTTTATAGCTTCCCATACAGCCGTTAATGTTACATTACCCCAACATGAATTTAATTGACTTTCACCTTGGAAACTAGCATTTTGACTCCAACTACCTTCACTATTTGAAGTTACAAGCCAATTATCAAAATTATAATAATTTTTATTAATATTTGGTAAAGTTATTTGATCTTCTATATCATAGGTTTGTATATAGTCATTACCATCTTTTACAAAATTTGCATCTGTTAGCACAGTATAATCAGTTAGCCCTTCTATACCTGTTAATCTAATAGTATATGGGATAGGAATTAAAATAGCCTCAAATACTACATTTCCAAACATTTGTTGGAAAACATGTCCATATTCAAATTTTTGTCCAATAAATATATCCCAAGCAGCTTCAGACTCTGCACCAACCTGCCATGTTGCATTTTCGTTTACTTCGCCTTCATATCCATTTTGCGTAAACTCAATTAAAGCAACACTATCTATAAATGTATAACTTAAAGGTTCTCCTATTTGTTCACCATTATATTTAAATATTATTGTATATGTTCCAGGAATTACTTGAAGTTCAACATCTCCATATTTTCCAGAGCTAGAACTTCCTTGTAATATTGAAGCTCCCATTTCTCCCCAATTTCCATTAGAAGAATCTAAAGTAGTTACAGATTTTACAGACCAAGCATTATATTCTATAGTTGGATAATCTATAATTTCACAGCTATCCATTATAGTATATTGCTGTTCTTTATCTTGCAATTCAGTATCACCTTCATAATATGAAATAGTATATATATTAAATGTAATTTGTGATTTTAATACAATATTTCCATATTTACCAACTATTGACATTTGAGAATCAACATTATCTCCAACATTTAAATTCCAGTTATTAGTTTCATCTATTTCAGCTACACTCCAGCCTGTTACATTGTTATATCCATTAGAGTTGAAATATTTTTCTCCATAATTATTGTCAAAATATTGTTTAGCATCTACAATCTCATTTTGTGATAAAACTATATTATCTTCTAATATAATATTATCATTGTAATAATAGTAGTATGTAACTACTGTTTGAGATTGCCATTTTGCATATATAGTAACATTTCCTTGTGCCATAAGAGTTTCACTTGTTACAGCTTCTCCCCAATCACCGTTAGTGGTACCATTTTTGCTAAACCAGCCCATAAATACATAGTTTTCTCTATCTATAGTTTTTACACCTGTTGAATAATCTATGCTAGGAAGTTCGCCATATTCAGCTTTATATGTAACAGATTTTGTAGCTATAGCTCCATTATTTAATACTATCCAATTATCACTCTCATAAATTTGTCCACCGTTAGCGTCCATTGTTAAAACATATTCTATCCATTTAGCATAAATTGTAACATCGTGAGCAACATTCAATAATGTAGAGCTAGAAACTTCTTCTCCCCAATTATTATTGTTAGAACCATCTAAACTAAACCAACCTGCAAAAGTAAATCCTTCACGATATATTTGTATTGTATTATTTTCGTAATCAGCTATTGGTAATGTTCCGTATGCAGTGTTAAATGTCACTTCTTTACTAGCAGTTGAGCCATCATTTGATATATTCCAATTATTATTTTCTACAATGGTTCCCCCTGTTGCATTTAATGTTAAAGTAAAACTATCTGCTTCCCATTGAGCATATATTGTAACATTTGATGTTGAAGTCATAATTGTAGCATTTGTAACAAGTTCTCCATCATTTGGAAGAGTGTACCAGCCCGCAAGCTTATATCCTGTTCTAGAAACTGTAGGCAAATTCCCATACGCTGATCCATAACTTACTGTTTTATAAGCTAAAGATCCTGAAACCGTCCAGCCATCATATTCATCAAATGTTGCATCATTCGCATTTAAATTAGCTGTTAATATAAACTGTTTAGCATTCCACTGTGCCGCTAACACCACACTTCCTGTATAGCCATTTATTTCTGTTCCGGCATTATATACTCCACCATTTATCCAACCACTAAAGCCTTCTGATGTAATTTCAGTTAATTGCCAATTTACAAAGTCATGAGAAGCTGAAGTTACTCCAGGAAGAGTAACATCGTCTTCAACAGTATACTCTAAAACATAATTATCTTCACTTTGAACAAATCCTAAATTTATTAAATTACTTACACTAGAATTATCAATAATTGATGTGTTAGTTAAAGTTATTGTATATATTAGATTAAATTGAGCATCTAATATCACATCTCCCCACATTACACTAAAGTTTGTAAAGTTTCCGCTACTATTTTTTAAATATATAGTATCTTTTTGCCAAGACCCTGAAGTTTCAAAAACTTTCCAACCTATAAATCTATATCCGTCTACTACCACATCTTTTAAATTAAATGTGAATTGCGATGTTATAGTATAATTTTGAGTTCCTAATATTTGATAATATCCATTTTCATCTGTAGTTCTATAGCTAATAGTATATTCTTCTTCTTCCCAAATAGCTGTTAATATTAAACCGTCTCTACTACCAGCTATTAAAGTTTTTATAATAATATTATCATCTTCATCTTTTTCAAACTCAAATCCAGCACTAGAACCATCAACAAATTCATAAGAAATTATATTTTCTCTTTCTATTGTGTTAGCCAAATCTATTCCATTTACGCTTACATTCCAACCTATAAATTTGTATCCATTTCTTGTTATTGTGTTTGAATATTCAATAGTATAATTTTCCCAGAAATTATATACTTTTGTAATAGAATTGCCTGTAACTCCTTCCACTTGACCTAGGTTGAAATTATATGTAATAGTTGTAGCCACTCTTAATTCAACATCACCAACAAATCTTGCATCTCCATTTTCATTTTGTAAGCCAGATTCACTTCCATAATATACATCATTTAATGTAAATCTAATATATCCATTTAAAGTTGAACTTGGAGAACTTGCTTCTACAGCTTGGAATACTCCACTATATATATTTATTGGAAGAGTAAAATTATAATACCTCTCTCCATTCAATACATGTAATCCAGATGTTATTAAACTATCTGTTACATCTTGCCCTGAAGCATTTAAAACTTTTATGCTATAGCCCCAAATTCCATAAATAGTTAAATCTCCATACACTCCATCTTTAACTGAAGTTATAAATCCATCTGTAAGATTAAAATATCTTTCATCTCCACTCCAACCTAAAAAAGTTGCTCCTCCTACAGGTGCATCAGTAAGTTTAACATCATTTAAAGCGTCTAAATTAGGGTTATTCCCAAAAGAATAATATGTTGGTAAAGAGGTTGATACACTAGATATATTTATATTCGCACCATTTATATAGTCTTTATAATAAATATTATAACTCTCCCCAAATGGCTCTACATAAAATCTTATCACATCGCTATCATCATTTAAATAATGCCCATTTAATGAGGTTACCCTGTTAATTCCAATATTATTTCCAGCTGAATCATATAAGGAATTCCCATTTAAACTCCAAAAACTCCAACCGTTTGCATAATATTTATCTGCTCCATTTTCCACCCAAGCATCAAACGCATCTTCAACATCTAATAACTCTAACACTTCTCCATAAGTATATTCATATACTGTATTTTCATTTATTCTGTAGTTTTGAGAATGATATCGAACATAATACTCTAATGTATAAGTTTTAGATTCAAATAAAGCTTCTACTTTAATATCTCCTAAATATGAAGAAATTAATCCAACATTATTAAACGATCCATTGCTATACCTCACTTCTCCTTCAGCAGACCCTCCCACAGTTGACCATTCGAAACCTGTAAAACTATAACCTTTATATTCTTCAAAAATTTGCTCTGGATCTAACCATGCCCACTGAAAATCATAAATTGAATTATAGCCTGAATAATAATCTCTATATTCATAAACTATAGTTGCAACATTCGAGCTTGTGCTATAACTCCAACTTCCTGGAGCATTAGTTGAGTCTAAAATAGATAATATATTGCTATTCATATCTACTTTATTTGTATCATAAGTTATAGTGATGGTATATATTCTCCCACCTGGTATGGTTACTGTTATATCTCCATACATGCAAAATACACCAAGCTCCATAGACACATAATATGAACCATCTTTTACTACATGATAACTCCTTCCATTTCCCCAACTTCCACTATCTCCTGTGTTACCAACAGTTAAAGTTAATTTTGATGGAGCTGATGCAGCAAATAATTGTTGATAATATCTAGTTGAAAAATTAGGATTGTATGAAGATACAATGGTATATGTTGTCATTGCCTCTTGATTTTCAATAGGTATAATAGCACCATTTTCATCTTGATATGTTACATTAAATTCTGTCCAGCTTGCTATTGATAAATACAGATTTACACTGTAAGAGGCTCCAGAAGTAGGTCTTGTGACGCTGTTTATTGTAGTTACACTGTTAGTAGCATTGCTTATATTAAGCTGAGTTGTAGTCCAACCACGAGAAGTATAATAATCCATTGAAAATCTATCAGAATTATGTGCAAGTTCACCTGTTAATTGCACTGTAGATTGTACATTTCCTGCATTCCATTTATATGAATAAACATTTGTATAATAAAGGTCATATCCTCCACCTGTTCCCGCTGCAGGCTGTAAAGCTGGAATATAAAAGTTAATTGTTGAATCGTATGTAGTATTAACTCTTTGAGGCAAAACATATACATCACCATAACAATACAGCTCTTCAGTTACATAATACACATTATAATACAAATCAGATTGAGTTGTGCTATCTGGGAATGTATAACCTATTCCACTTTTTACAAGGCTATTTAAATATTGGTATCTTTCATCTTCACAATAAATTCTAAAATAATTAAATGCTGTGTCATCGCTAGTTGTAAAAGTTTCAAACGTTAGCGGATCGTTATATTGATAAGTTTCAGTTTTCACTACTTGATAATATACATACTCACCATTATCACCTCCAGGAGTTATTAAAAATGGATCTAAATAGCTGATAGTATATGTAATCAAATCATATACAGGATATAAATGAATTTCACCAAAAGATTCGTCAGCATTTATTTGTGTTATTCTAAGAGGAGTGTCTACTAAAGTTCCTGCAATATAGCTTCCACTATATTTATCAGCATATCTATATCCTCCAGCTTTAGTTGCTCCAACAGGAGCAGCTCCATTAGATCTGTTAGTCCACCCATGAAAAGTATAACCATAGGCGCCGTTAAATATGTTAGATACATATCCATTGGTCAAATTTTCGTGATCATACGAAACAGTTCCCTTCAATCCGCTAGCAGTAGTTAACACCTCTCCATTTATCTTATGAGTTATTATTTTTAAAGCATTGTTTACTAAAATTGCAGTAAAAGTATTTGTTCCCCAAAATACGCTTATACCACTCCAACCTGTTTGTTCTGTATACTCATAATTAGTATTTATTCCTGAACTAGAGCTCGTACATTTCCAACCTCCAACTTTTTGAGAATAATATCCATTCTCTTGCAAAACTTCATTTGCAGCATAATTTAATTGGTTTATATGAACTCTAGTATCACTAGTTAGCATATTCCCTGTGCCAGAATAACTAACAACTTTTTCTGTTCTATTATTAAATTCTACGTTAAATGTAATTTCCCACTCTTCAGCTTCCCATTTAGCGTATAAAATATAACTATCACCTTCTATACTCCAACTGCTAGTATTTCCATTCCAAGAGCCTGAACTAGAATTATATACCACTCCTCCACTAGAAGATGTGCCCAACCCTTGAAAAGAATATCCATAACTATCAGAAGCCCAATTAAGGTTGCTTATAAAAGCCCCCCAAGAATATCCTTTTAACATAACGCTATTAAATGTAGTTCTTGTAGAAGGACGATAGTTAGTAGAACTCATTAAATTTCTAACAATTATTTTTGTTGGTTTTATAAAACACTGCTGAATTGGATATCCCTTATTTAATGTTCCTTCATTATTAACAACCACCCAGTCAGCTGTAGAATCAGAATCCCAACTTTCTGGAGGCATAGAGTTTAAATTTGTAATGATTCCTAATCCAGCTGTTTCACTTGAACAAGTCCAATTTTTTCCATAAAAAGTGGTAATGTTAGATAAAGCAGATTTAGATATATTTAAAGAAGTTGTATAACTATAATTTGTATTAACTCCTCCTTCACCAGCCTCTCCATTTAAAGTAAAACCATTATATCCAGCTACAACACAATTATATACATAATTATTATTTGTAGCTGCAACTATTGGCCCAACATATTCATTTCCTGCTATAGAACCTTTTGTAATATTAAACTTAGTATTGTCTCCTTGAAATATAGATGAAGTTATAACTGTGTCCTCAGCGTAAGCAACCAAGCCTCCAACATACACATCTTCACTTCCAAACACCACTCCAGCTCCAACAGTTTCATTTGAAGGTGCTATTACTAAACAATTTTGAATTCTAGCATTATATGCGTCTGCAACCAAGCCTCCAAAATATACATCATCAAGACCGCTTCCGCCAACACTAATATCATTTAAATAGCTAACAGTACAATTTTCAATAGTGTTAATATTAGGTCCATTACCTGTAAGTTTAGATACTAATCCTCCAACATAAGCATCTACAAGACTACTACCACCTGTAGAAGCTGGTGGCATCTCAAATGATTGATATTGAACATGCAAGTCTTTAATTACAGGTTCTGAACCAGTTTGCCTAACAATACCAAATAATCCATATCTTCTTATGAGTGTTTCAGCCGCTCCATTAACTCCTATCTTGCTTGTAGATGTTGTATATATAGTAAATCCATCTCCATCAAACTGCCCTGTAAATGGTTGAGCTACATAGCTTCCTGTATAACCTCCTCCCCATATTGGTCCACTTACCCATTTATTTATTCCAATAGGTTCCCAAGAATAATCATCATCTAAAGGATCTGTCCATACAGTTATATCATTTGTTAATCTATACTTACAGGTACTATAAGGCACGCCTTCACTATTCTCAGCACCAGAATTTACCAAATCTCTCATTTCTAAAAAATCATTTTCGTCCTCAATTAAATACACTCCATTAGAACGAGTTAAAGTTGTGGCATAATAATTTTCACTAGCTTTAGCATTAATGTCTTCTTCAAAGGAAATGTTTCCAGATGTTTTAATAAAACCCTGTACTGCAGATGCAAAATAAAACCCTGCAACAGAGCATATTACAATAAGAATTAAGGTAAATATTTTTTTCATCTTCAAAAACTTATTCATAAAACTTCCCCTTTGAAAATATTTTTGTAATTGATTTGGTAAAAATATTTGCTGTATTGTTAATCCCTAAACGCATAATTTAGTTATATATATAATATACTATTTAATGAAAAAAAACAAATAATTTGTAAATAATATTACAAAATCTTACAAACAATCAATTTAAACCACAAAAAAATAAATAAAAAATTATGTGAAAATTATTATTGTAAAAAAATAAATAAAAAATTATATAAAATAATTTTAAAAAAAATAAAAAAAATGAAATTTATCCGTTAAAATAGGGTTAATAATATTATTTTTATTAAAAATTTTAATTTAATTATTTTTTTATTATTTTAAAATAATTAAATTTATTAAAAATGCTTTTTTATAATTAAAATTTATGCTATATTATATTGTGAGAGAAAAATATGTGTATGAAAACAAAATCGAATTTTAAATTTATAACTTTATCAATAATTCTTCTATTGATTTGTTTTACCTTGTCTGGCTGTGCACAAGTAAATTTTATAACATATCTAAATAGTAACGGAACTATTAATGAATATGTATATCTAGTGTTAGATTCCAACGCATTAATGACGCATGGCTATAATCCTTTAGAGGTAAAAAATTCTATTAGATTAAATTCTCAAAATATAGCAAATAATCTTTTAACAGAATATCAGTCAAAACTTGCAGCGGCATATAGCAGGCAAGAAATATCTTTACAAGAATTTAATGAATTTAATAATGGAGTAGCTGTTATTGAACATAATTGGGAAAACGATGAATATATAATAGGCTTACAGTTTGAAAACGCTACAGTATACAGGCAGTATTATAGATTATTAGACTCCCAATCAAGTCAAACTTCATTTGAAAGTTCTAAAATAATAGAGAAGCCTTTCTATACTAAAACATATTATTATGGTTCAACAGGTTATAGTGATTATAGTATATTTAATTCAATATACAACTATTACACCCAAACTGTTTTTCATGATATTTCACCTCAAGAAGCTAGCTTAAATTATAGTTACGCTGTTAATAGTAGCAGATTTCATAGTAATGCTGATAGTGTAAGTATGGATATAAACGGAAATTATTTGCATACATGGAATGTAAATCCTGAAGAAGAGAGAGAAATATATTTCTATACAATAACTGCCAATAGAAGTATGTGGATTATAGTATGCTTAATAATTGGGTTGACAATTAGTTTGATATTATGTATAATAGGGCTATGCAGTTATATAAAAACTAAGAGAAAAATAATAAAATAAACTGTAGTTTTACACTTAGCTGTAAAACTTGCGGGTGTAGTTCAATGGCAGAACATCGGCTTCCCAAGCCGAATGCGAGGGTTCGATTCCCTTCACCCGCTCCATTAAAAAATCACCTAATTATTAGGTGATTTTTATTTATTTTTCAATTTTTTCAATTAATTTAAAGTCAACTCTGCCTTTATCATCAATATTTATAGTTTTAACTCTTACTTTATCTCCAATTTTAACCACATCTTCAACTTTATCCACATGCTCTTTAGCAAGTTTTGAAATATGAATCATACCATCTTTCCCTGGTGCAACTTCTACAAAGGCTCCAAATTGCATTATTCTAACAACCACTCCTTCGTATTCACGATTAAGCTCTAAATCTTCAGCTATAGTTAAAATGATATTTTTTGCTTTCTTAATCATTTCAGCATCGTGAGATGAAATAAACACATTTCCGTCATCTTCAATATCTATTTTAACACCAGTTTGATCTATAATTTGATTTATAACCTTTCCACCAGTTCCAATAACTTCTCTAATTTTATCTGGATTTATCTTAAATGTAACTATTTTAGGAGCATATTTAGACAATTCTTTTCTTGGCTCTTTAATAACATCTAACATCTTTTTCATAATTTCAAGTCTACCAACTCTAGCTTGCTCTAAAGCTGTTTTTAAAATATTTTTATCTATTCCATGAATTTTAATATCCATTTGAATAGCAGTTATTCCTTTTTCTGTTCCTGCCACTTTAAAATCCATATCTCCTAAAAAGTCTTCCAATCCTTGAATGTCTGTTAAAACTGCTACTTTTCCACTCTCTTTATCTTTAATTAATCCCATAGCAATTCCAGCTACCGGACTAGAAATAGGAACTCCTCCGTCCATTAAAGCTAATGTACTTCCACATACACTTGCTTGAGAAGTTGATCCATTAGAAGATAATACTTCGCTTACAGTTCTAATAGCATAAGGAAATTCTTGCTCACTTGGTAATACAGGAAGCAAGGCTCTTTCAGCTAAAGCACCATGCCCAATTTCTCTTCTACCTGGACTTTTTATACCTTTTGCCTCTCCTGTAGAATATCCTGGCATATTATAGTGATGCATATATCTTTTATATTCCTCATCATCTAACCCATCAAGTTCTTGAGCTTCATTTAACATTCCTAAAGTTAATGTAGTAAGAACTTGAGTTTCTCCACGAGTAAATACTCCGCTACCATGCACTCTTGGCAATACTCCTGTTTCGCACCAAATAGGACGGATTTCAGTTAATTTTCTTCCATCAGGGCGAATTCCCTTATCCAATATTTTACGGCGAACTTTTTCCTTTTTCAAATTATATAAAGATAAATTTATCCATTTTTCACTATCTGGGAATATTTCAGCAAAATGATTGAAAACATCTTCATTAAGCTGTTCCTCTTTTTCATTACGAGCACTTCTTACATATTCTTCTAGCACTTCGTCCATTCCTTTATCTGCATACTCTCTTACAGCCTTATCAATTTCATCAGGAATTTCATCGTATACAATTTTCTTATTTTTCTCTTTACCAATGTCATCTGCAATTTTTTGAATAAAATCGCATTGCTTTTTTATCTCTTCATGAGCGAACATTATTGCATCAAGCATCAAATCTTCACTAACTTCTTTTGCTCCAGCTTCTACCATAAGAACTGCTTCTTTTGTTCCACTCACTGTTAAATCCATAACACTTTTCTCACTTTGTTCAACTGTTGGATTTATTATAAATTCCCCATTAATACAGCCAATATTAACAGAGCCTGTAGGTCCTTCAAAAGGAATATCTGATATAGATAAAGCTACAGAACTTCCAAACATAGCTAAAGGTTCTGGCTGAATATCTGTATCTACAGATAAAGGGGTTGCAATAATTGCCACATCATTATAAAACCCTTTTGGGAATAATGGACGCAAAGGTCTATCAATCAATCTACTTTTTAATATAGCAACATCTGATGGGCGTCCTTCACGCTTTTTAAATCCTCCTGGGATTTTACCTATAGTATATAATTTTTCCTCATAATCCACATTTAATGGAAAAAAGTCTTGTCCTGAGCGAGGCTGTTCACTCATAGTAGCATTAACCATTACAATAGTGTCCCCACATTTAACAAAACAAGATCCGTTAGCTTGGCCACAATATTTGCCAATTTGCACACTAACTTCCCTACCTCCTATGGTAGTTTTGTAAATTCTTTCTTGCATATTCTCTCCTTAAAACACAAATTTATTATAACACACCTTTAAAAAAAAGTATATAAATTATATCAAATTATTGGCCCAAAATTAATATTTATATAAATAAATAAATTTTATTTGCTAAATTTTTATAAAATTTGTACAATAATATTATATAATTTATTTTTCTATACTAATGTAAAAGGAGGGATAAATGGCATTTGAATATAATGATGATGATTTAGGCTTAGATAACGAAAATGAAGAATTACCTGAAAATGAACAATCAGCTGAAAATGATGACTCTTGGTTAGACATTATGAATGACGCTAAAAATATATTTACAGATGATGAAGATGAAAGCAATTTTGATGATACTAATAATATAAAAGAAGATTTAGAAAATTCAAATTTTAATGAAACCCCAGATACTGAAAATATTAGTGGCAGATTTGGTGATTCTGTTGCAGATACCTCTTCAAACGTTTCTCAATTATCTTCTTCTGCTACCAACAATTTAGCAGGAAGTTCTACAATTTCGCAAGCTACCACTGCAACAACTTCTAGTGCTAGCATAGGAGCCACTGCAGGAGCTAGTACAGGAGTGGCCGGAGCTGGCGCAGCCGCTGGAACTGCTGGAGCTGGTGCAGCCGCTGGGGCTGGTGGAGCTGCTGCTGGCGCAGGAGCTGGAGCGGGAGGTATTTTAGCTGCAGCTTGGCCTGCATTATTAATAATACTTCTTGTTATTGTAATTATTGTTATTAGTGCTGCTATTGCAATGGCTTTTGATGATGAATATAGAGATGGCCTAGCCTCATTTAATAATATAACAAATGAACACTTTTATGGAATGAGGTTAATATATGAAGATGCTGATATTTTAACAAATTCTTTGCAATTAAGTTATAAGCAATACATTGTAGATATATTATCTCTGGCAGATGATGAAACAGGAGTTTCACTAAACATTAGCTTACCTGAAAATTTTGACAATTCTTCTAATATAGATGAAAATATTATTAATATGTCTATAGGAATTGGAAATATTGTTGCAAATAATGATGATAGTTATGAAGATATTGAATTTGCTAGCCTTTATCAAGATATTCAATATTTCGGCTTAACTTCTTCTCAAGCTGAAAGTGTTCACGAATTTATAATTAATTATTTACAAGCTAACAATATTTTAACTATAACATCATCTGCTTCTGTAGCAGATATTATAAATAATGTGGCAACAAAAAGCGAATTACAATATATATATAATATTTGTGAAAAAATTATAATTGAAGATGTATTAGCAACTAGTGATGGGCTACCAAATTTTGATAAACATAAATATATTGCATGTATATACATGCCAAACACAGAAGTAACTGCTGAAGGAATGGCATATAGGGTTAATGTTGAAAATGAAGATATAGTTGAATTCAAATTAATTTACAATTCTAATGGCACTGAAAATATTTTACTAGAAGATAGTGCTGACAAATCATGGAATGATACTGTTGAATATGCTGAAGTTGACGAAAATGTTGAAGTTTACTTAGAACAGTTTAATCAAATAGATAGCTCTAACCTTAATTTATATTCAAATGGAATTTCTTTATTTGACGCAGTAAAATTATCAAACAATCATTTTAATAAAAATTCTCAAGATATATATGTATGGCTACCTAATAGTGAAAATTTATTATATTTAACTTTTAATTCCACTAATATTTTCGCATTTAATGAATTTAATATTGAAGTGTATTAAATAAAATAACTGAGATTAATTAATCTCAGTTATTTTTATTATTTTGTAGCTTCATATTCATTTTTAGCTAGAATTACTAAATTATTTAAATAATTAAATATCTTTTCTAATTCTTTTTGGTCTACAACTGTTAAATTTTGTTTGTCTAATATATTTTTTGCCTTATTAATACTACACATAATTTCACAAGTTTCATCATCTAATGTCAAGAAAGCATCAAACTCTTCTTCATCTTCTAATGCCAAATCCAATGAAATCTCTTGAGCTTCGTTTTGATTCCTAGACATTAACCAATTTAAATTGGTAGCTCTAGATCCATTTAAACAGTCGTCATATATATCTTGAAATTCTTTTCGTTTTTCTTCTTTTATAAAAGTCTTAGAATTTAATTTGCCTTTAATTTTTTCTAATATATTTGCAATCTTATCTTTTAATGAAGACTTTACATATTTATCTTTAGTATATAAATATTTTAACAACATTCTCACAATTTTATTTGGCAAATGATATACATGAAGTAAAATATTTTTATCAGTCATTTTCATTGTTTTACGATTATTTTGCCATTCTTTTAACTTTGTTATAATAAATTTATTTACAGCTTCTTTAGTTTTAAACAAAAAAGGTAAATATAGCTCTCCAATATAATATATATCTTGTATCCATTTAGCTGAATATTGCACAGCAGACTCTAAGTCAACTCCATACATGTTGATAATATTGTCTATGTAATTAGCATCTTCTAAATCTAATGATGATGCATGTTCTAATAAATACAAACCCATACTTACTCTAAGATTTGCCCTATCTGACATGTCATATTCTATGAAATCTTCCTCATCTTCAATATCTTCAAATTCTCCATCTATGTCATCATAAAAATCGTAATCATCTTCAAAATATTCAGAGTCTTTCATAAGCACTCCTTTTAATTACCCATATTATACATCAAATATATAAATAAATCAATAGGGTTTTTATTATTTATGCAAAAATAATAAAAACTTCCCTTATGGGAAGCTTTTATTAACCACGAAGGCCTAATTTTTTCTTAACAGCACGATAACGTTCAATATCTTCTTTCTCTAAATATTTAAGAAGTGCTCTACGTTGACTATTCATCATTTGAAGCCCTCTAGTAGAATGAAGATCTTGTTTGTTTGTTTTTAAATGTTGAGTCAAGTTATTAATTCTTGCAGTAAGTAATGCAATTTGCACCTCTGTAGAACCTGTATCTTGCTCATTCTTACCAAACTCTTTAATTATTGCTTTCTTATCAATCATTTTACTCTCCTTTTATAAATTCGCCTATAACCTTGTGAGAATCGAGTAACTTTCATCACAACGTTAAGGTACACTATTATATTAACACACAATTTTATTATTGTAAACACTTTTTAAAAAATTTATATATCAAAAATTATTTTTTGTTATATATTACTGAAGTTTAGCCTTAAACCTTCTAACTCCAGCAGAAACAGCCTCTTGTTTTATAATTTTAAAGTTACCTAATTCTTTTGTGTTAGATACATGAGGCCCTCCACAAATTTCTTTAGATATATCTCCAATAGTATATACGCTTACTTCATCTCCATATTTTGCACTAAAATCACCCAACGCTCCACTATCCAACGCTTGTTGAATAGGCATTACTTCTTTTTCTACAGGAATTTCAGCTTTTATAGCATTATTTATAAATGCTTCTAATTGCTCAATTTCCTCTTCATTAAGTTTTCTATCCAAACTAACATCAAATCTCAAACGCTCTTTAGTGATATTACTTCCTTTTTGATGCACACTATTTCCAAACATTTTTCTCAATCCAGCTAATAATAAATGTGCTGCTGTGTGATAACGTGTACATTCTATAGAATCATCTTCTAATCCGCCTTTAAATATCCCAGCACTTGTAGTTCTAGCAAGTTCCTGATGTTCCTTATATGCTTGATTAAACCCTTCCTCATCTACTGTAAGTCCAATTTCGCTTGCCATTTCTTGGGTTATTTCTAATGGAAAACCAAATGTATCAAATAATCTAAAAGCAGATTTCCCACTAATTTCTGTTTCTTCAATATATTCAGGATTTGTCATTTTCATAAACTGATTTTTACGATAAATGCCATTCACCACTTTTTCAAATTCTTTTGTTCCAGCTTCAATAGTTTTGTTAAATTTTTCAATCTCTTTTTGAACTTCGTTTAATATATATTGCTCTTTTTCTAATAAATTAGGATAAGCTATTCCATAAACATTTTCTATATATTCTTTTACTATTGAAAGTAAATTATCTGTATTAACTCCTATTTTGCGAGCAAAGCGTATAGCCCTACGCATTAACCTTCTTAAAACATACCCAGCCCCAACATTTGATGGAGTAATTCCATTAATATCACCAATTAACATAGTAGCAGTTCTAAAATGGTCTGCTATAATTCGCATAGCACGAGTAGCCTCTTCATCTCTACCATATTCAATTCCACTCGCTTCCTCTAAAATTTTAATTACACCTTTGAAAATATCTATTTTATAGCCATCTGTAAGTCCATTTAAAAACATCAATAATCTTTCAAATCCAAAGCCTGTATCTACATTTTTATTTTTCAAAGGCTTATATCCATTTGCAGTTTTTTCATATTGCATGTATACATCATTACCTATTTCCACATATCTTCCACAACTGCAAGTTATATCACATTTTTCGCTACATTTATTATTATTCATTGGATAAAACCATTCATTATCTGGTCCACATGGAGTTCCTACAGTTCCTTCTAATTCCCACCAGTTATCTTTTTTTGGTAAATAAAAAATATTTTCTTTTTTTATTCCTAAATTTAGTAAAAGTTCAGCTGTTTCATCATCTCTTGGAGCAGTGTCATCTCCTGCAAATACAGAGGCACAAATTTGATCTTTATCAAAACCCAATATTTTAGTTAGAAATTCAAAAGTCCAGGCAGTTTTTTCTTTTTTAAAATAATCTCCCAAACTCCAATTTCCCATCATTTCAAAAAAAGTAAAATGGCTTTCATCTCCAACGCTTTCAATATCAATCGTTCTTACACAGCCTTGAATATTGCATAATCTTTTTCCATCTTTATGTGGTTGCCCAAGTAAATATGGCATTAATGGTTGCATTCCCGCCACATTGAACATAACTCCTGTAGTTCCATCTCCTATCAAAGATACTGCGCCAATATTTTTATGCCCTTTACTTTCATAAAATTTTATCCAAATATCTCTTAATGTTTTACTATCCATACTTTCCTCTTGAACTAATAAATTTACTTGCTATCCTTTAATGAAACAGTTTCATTAAATATAGGCACATCTGCTGTTGAATTTTTATCTTTTATATAATATCCCATTCTTACAAATTGCATTGCTTTATCTTCTGTTAAAGCAAATGGCTCTATATATGAATCAAACTCCATCATAGAATTAGGGTTTATAATTTTATCCAACATACCTTTTTGATATGTCTCTCCCTCTTTTAATAAATTGAAAAATTTTCTTGTTTTACATTTTATAGCATGCTTACAACTCAACCAATGAATAGTTCCCTTCGCTTTAATTCCTTGTTCTTGAGCATCATATACAACACTGCAATTTAATTGTTTAATGCTTCCATCATCATTTTTAATTATTTCATCACAGCGAATAATATATGCTCCCATAAGCCTTACTACTCCACCCAATTTTAATCTATGGAATTTCCCTTCTGGCACTTCCATAAAATCTTCATTTTCAATAAATAATTCTTTGCTAAAAATTACTTCATGTTTAGGGCTATTCTCAATAGTTGGATTATTGGAAATATAAAAAACCTCTTCTTTATCTTCAGGATAATTTGTTAATACCACCTTAATTGGTTTCAACACAGCCATAACTCTTGTTGCATTAGCATTTAAATAATCTCTAGCACAAGCCTCCAAAATATGAGGTTGTACTAAAGAATTAGATTTTGCCACACCAATTCTATTGCAAAATTCTTTTATAGCTTCAGCAGGATATCCTTTACGGCGAAAAGCTGATAATGTAGGCATACGAGGGTCGTCCCAACCATCTACATATCCTCCTTTTACCAATTCTTGCAAATATCTCTTAGACAAAACAGTTCCCTCAATATTTAATCTAGCAAATTCAATTTGTCTTGGATATGGAGGTTTTATCAATCTGCAATTTTCTATAAACCAATTATATAAAGGTCTATGATCTTCAAATTCTAAAGAACATAATGAGTGTGTAATACCCTCTTTAGCATCACTAAGTGGGTGTGCAAAATCATACATTGGATAAATACACCATTTATTTCCCTGCCTATAATGACTAGTGTGTAACACTCTATACATTATTGGATCTCTCATATTTATATTTGGATTAGCCATATCTATTTTTGCCCTAAGAGTTCTTTCTCCATCTTTAAATTCACCTGCTCTCATACGAGCAAATAAATCAAGATTTTCCTCAATAGATCTATTTCTATATGGGCTTTCTATTCCAGCTTCTGTTAAACTTCCTCGTGTAGCATTTACTTCATCTGCACTTAAATCACACACATACGCTTTTCCTTGTTTTATTAAATCTATAGCACATTCATATAAAAACTCATAATAATCTGAAGCGTAAAAAATATTTGCCCATTTAAAGCCTAACCAACTAATATCTTCTTTAATAGAATTTACATATTCCTCATCTTCCTTAGCTGGATTAGTATCATCAAAACGCAAATTTGTAATTCCACCAAATTTTTGTGCAGTTAAAAAATCTATACATAAAGCTTTACAATGCCCTATATGTAGATAACCGTTAGGCTCTGGTGGAAATCTAGTTATTATTTTAGTTAAATTTTTTTCTTTAATATCATTAATAACAGCTTGTTCAATAAAATTAGATGGTATAATATCCATAATGCTCCTTAAATGTAATATACATTTTATTTACATTAAATAATAAACTTAATTTACAAAAAAGTAAATAGATTATGATAAATTTTTGTAAATTGTTTTAATTTTATTGAAATGAGTTAATGTCTGTGGTAAATATTTCAATAAAATTTATACCTTCTGTTTGAACAAGCTGTTATTAAATTTATTAAACTTTTATTTTGCTAACACTTCAGTGTATGCTTGCTGATAAACCGGTTTTTCTACTGAACGTTTTAATTGATGTCTCCAATCTAATTCAGCTAAAGCAAATCGTTGTGCTTTTGAACACATTTTTAACATCTGGTAGTTAGCTTGTTTATATTTAAGATATTCTTCTTTATGATCTTCTATAAACTTTTTGACATAAGCATAATACCCTAACATACTTCCTACTCCTGTAAGTAATTTATTTAATTCGTATTTGTATGCTAAATCAAATATAATTGTACAGTAAATATACTTATTGTCATACTCTATTTGTTGGTATGGTCCATCTTTCTTTCCATCTTGAAATTCTAGATACCATTCCTCTTTTCCATTCTTTTCGCTCATTGTGGCTCTAACCCCATAAATTAATTCGCCATCTTGAGCGGTTGTCAGTTCCCCAGTGCTGTCAATATCGCTGTTTTCTTTATAGTCTTCAATAATGTGAGCAACGATTTCTTTTTTGATATTTCCGCTATTAGCAGATTTATCATTATAGATTTCCCGTGTCATATTTTTATCCTTTTAAATTCACCACGACATAGATATTATAACATAAAATTTTATATTTTTCAAGGGTTTATACACTTGCTGTCAATATATAGTATTCAAACATTATTATATACACAAGATGTATGGAAAATTATTTATAAAAAACACTAATTAATTCTTCAACATTTTCACAAACTTTATATTTTTCTACCATACTTCTATAAATTAAGTCAATAGATTGTTGAGCATATTTATTATCTAATTCTAATTTAACACCGTTAGTTATAAGCTGTTCATTCATATCTGTTAACATTTGAATTATTTCATCTGTAGTAGATTTATTAAAGCGTTTGTTTAAGTATGATAAATAATACTTCCACAATTCTTCATTTATTTCCATAAAAGCTCCACAATTTTGACACACCAAAATATGTTTAGAAGCTAATTTTCTTACAGGTATAAAAAATATATTAAAATTTGAATTCAATTCCACTAAATTAACATCTTGTAATTCATCATTACATATTGTACAACGTCGCACTCCAAAATAACCCTTGTCGACTTGTTTTATATCTTCACCAAAAAATTTCATAAATAAAGTATAGCATTATAAAAAATTTCTGTCAATTATTATATCTTTATTTTAAATCATTTTAAGCTTTGTCGTGAGTGATATGTACATATCACTATTATATTATATGCTGGAAGATATAATATATGTTAATTAAAAAGTTATGCATTTAAGCATAACTCTTATACATTATTTAATTGTTGAATATTAGATTAAACTCCTCAAGAGATATTAATACTTGCCTTGGCTTGCTTCCATCTGCTGGCGAGATAAATCCATTTTGTTCCATTTGATCTATTATTCTAGCAGCTCTAGCATATCCCACTCCAAAACGCCTTTGTATCATTGTAATAGAGGCCTGATTAGCTTGAATGAAAAATCTTAAAGCATCTTTTAATACTGGGTCGAAATTAACAGATTCACCTTCAAGATTATGACCTGAAGTTTCAGCCACCTGATTTATATCTTTTTGAACTTCTTCATCAAAGTCTGCACGATTATTTTCTTTTATAAATTTTACCACACTTGCAACTTCTCTACTTGAAATAAATGCTCCTTGCACACGCCTTGGTTCTGGCAAATCGCTAGGTTTAAACAACATATCTCCTTTACCCAACAATTTTTCAGCACCTCCCATATCAAGCACTGTTTTACTATCTGCAAAATTTGTAAGAGCAAACGCTATACGGCTAGGTAAATTCGCTTTAATAGTTCCTGTAATAACATCTACAGAAGGGCGTTGAGTAGCTATTACTAAATGGATTCCTGCAGCACGTGATTTTTGAGCTAGTTTCATAATTCTTTCTTCCATTTCACGCTTTGCTTCAATCATTAAATCTCCCAACTCGTCTATAACTATTACAATATATGGCAATTTTTCAACTTCATTATTTTTAACTATATCTAGTGAGTTGTATTCCTTAATATTTACAACTTGATTACGCTGTAATAACCCATATCTGTATTCCATCTCTTTAATAGCCCAATTTAAAGCATTTATAGCTTGATCTTTAGTTGTTATAATATTTGGAGTTAATAAATGAGGTAAATTAGCATAAGTAGAAAATTCTACAGTTTTAGGGTCAATCAATATAAGTCTTACATCTTCTGGACTAGACTTGTATAACATACTTATTATCATTGTATTCAAACAAACTGATTTACCAGAACCTGTAGATCCAGCCACCAATAGATGAGGCATTTTGTCTAAATTACAAAATTGAATATTGCCATTTATATCTTTTCCTAATACAAATGACATAGGATTTACTCGTTTTTGGAAATCCAAACTTTCAACCATCTCTCTTAAACTAACTCCCATAATAACTCTATTTGGGACTTCTATTCCAACTGCATTTTTACCTGGAATTGGCGCTTCAATTCTAATACTACCATTAGAAGCTAATGCCATAGCTATATCATCAGCATGGAATTGAACTTTTTTTACACTCACTCCTTGTGGCATTCCTATTTCATAACGAGTAACTGCAGGACCTATTTGAACAGCTTTTACTTTTGCATTTATTTTAAAATCTTGCAAAACTCTTTCCAATCGTTCAATATTTTCATTGCACTCTTCTTCGCTAACAACATCTACATTTTCTATATATTCTAATAGGTTAGCTGGAGGCTTTACATATTCTGGACGATATTTTTTAGGTCTACCTAATACATTTTCATCTTTCTTCTCTTCAACTACCTCTCTAGTGTATACATTATGAGGAGTATTAATAGTTGCCGTTCTAACTGTTTCACTTGTATTTGGGTTAGCAAAAGTTATTTCTTGTTCATTATTTAAGGCCTCTTCATTATTTGAAGATATATCATCATTATTATAATCACTATCTTCTTCCATTTCTAAGAATTCATCATATTGGTCTTCTTGCTCTTCTTCAGCTGAATTTTCATTGAAAACCTGTTTTATATTGTCTTGCCATTCATTAGAACTAGGAGCATCACTCCATTCTGGCTTTTCTAACTTTGGCAACTGATCTATAGATTTTGCATTTTCCAAATTCATATATTGGTTATTTGTTTGATTAAATGATAAATTATCGTTATAAGCATTTTTATCTGCATCTACATTTTGTTCACTTTTATTTACACTTTGCCAAGAATTAGTATTGAAATTTGGAGCCATTTGTTGAATTTTGTTGTCTTCAACTTCTTTGCTTTCAATAATCTTTGCATCTTTATAAAAATCATCTGTATTAGTTACAAATATATCATTATTTAAATTACCAACTTCTTCCTTTACTGTCTTTTCTTTTGGTTTATCATATTCTGGAATAACAATTTCTGGAGGAGTTAAAATATATTCTCTTTTGCTCCTATATTTTTTAGGGCTATCTGGTATTTCATCTAACCGCATACTTGAACTTATAATAGTAGAACTTCCACTTTCCAATCCTAATTTTTGTTTTGCAATTTTCTTTTTTAAATCCTCTTGCTTGTATTTTAATGTAATAGGCACTTCTTCATCTTTTTGAGAACTAATCATTCCCCCAAAATCGAATTCACTCTTTTTGACTTTTGAATTTTCTTCTTTTAATTTATTTTCTTGTCTACAATCCAAAATTAGACCTATAAACACTGTGAGTAAAATTATAGCAAAAATATATGCTCCTACAACAGTTAGATATTTTTTCATAAAGTAAGTAAACAGGCTCATAATCAGCCCAGCTCCACTTGTTTTTAAATCATAAGTATCTGCTAAATATTGAGAATAACTATTAACATCTATTTTAGTAGTCAAAATCAAATGAACTATCATAAGAACAAAAAATAATGCACATGATAAATATACTACATACTTTTTATTTATAGAATATTTAGTTTTTCCTAATCCAATTACAGATAAAAATATACTAAGTAAACATAAAGGATATGCAGAAAGACCTAATATCCCTAATACAAAACTTTTTACAAAATTATTTGGCAAAAATAAACATAAAAAACAAATAGCACTAACAATTAATACAACTATTGTAATAAATTTTGAAATGCTGATTAATGGTGTTTGCTTGGTTTTTATTTTATTTATTTTTTCCTTCTTTTCTTTTTTTTGTTTAGAAGTATTTAAAGTGGATTTATATATTGACACAATTTTTCCCCTTTACAAACATTATACATGTTTTTCAACCATTTTCAAAACAATTTAATTAAATATTTATTTAAATTTTTTACATAATTATTAATTTTAGAATTAAAAAAATTGTAAAATTTATTAAAATTAATTAATTTTAATAGCTTTTTTACATTTATTTAAAGGAATTTATAATAATTTATTTTAATAAAATTAAAAATATTTATTTAATAAATTATTTTTTTCTAACTTATTACATCAGTTACAGTTGTAGCTTTAAATCCTTTATTTTGAGTATATGCCAATATACTTCCTAATGCTTCAACAGTGTTTTTTGTTGGGTGCATTAAAATTAAATCTCCATTAGACAAATTCTTAGTAGCTCGATTATATATTAAATCTGTATCTTTATCTCTCCAATCTACAGTATCATGGGTCCACAAAATTGTTTTATAGTTTAAGCTGGTAGCCACTTCTACAGTAGTATCGTTATAAGCTCCAGATGGAGGAGCAAAAAGATTCATTTCTACCCCCAAATTAGCACTAACTAATAAATGAGTTTTGTGAATCTCATCATAATTACGCTGATAGCTTAATTTATCATGATCTTTATGATTATATCCATGATTTCCTATCTCATGACCTCTTGAATAAATTTCTTTAGCCATATCAACATTTTTAGCTACCCAACTTCCTCCAACAAAAAAAGTAGTTTTTACTTGATATGAATCAAAAATATCTAACATTTCAACTATAAACTCTGTTCCCCAATACACGTTCACCATAAAGCAAACTTTATTTTGAGAAGTATCTCCCTGCCTAATTATATTAGGATTACTGCTTGTTTTTACACTGTTATTAAAAGGAATGGCAATTGCCGTTAAACCAACTAAAATTGCTACTATTATTGTATTTGTAATAATTCTAAGCTTTTTCATACAAAATTATATGCATTCTAAATGAATTAAAGACGCATTGTGTTAAATTTTAATGTAAAAAATCCACATTTCTTTTTCAAATTTCATTTCACTCTAATATTGTTATAATCTTGATATATAATTATTGATGTAAAATATAAAAATTAATATATAAAATGTTGACAAAATGAAATTATTTAGTTATAATATATAGTACATTGTAATTGTTGTAATAAATATTACAGCCTTTACAATTTTATATATATGCGTTCTTAGCTCAGCTGGATAGAGCGTTGGTCTACGGAACCAAAGGTCAGGGGTTCGAATCCCTTAGGACGCACCACTAAACCCATTTATTTTAGGGCAATCTAGCGATTTTAACTATCGCTAGATTTTTTGTTTTAACCATAAAATTATAAAAATTATTTTTATAACAAAAAAGAAGCAAGTTTTTACTTACTTCTTTTGATTATCTACTGATATTCTTAACATCCTTTACTTGCCTATAACTCTTAATTCAATCCAAGTGCTTTTGTTGCTCTTTTTAGAGTTTCGTTTGCCACAACTTGTGCCTGTCTTGCCCCATTAAATAAGATTTTATCAAGTAAATTTTTATCATTAAACTTTTTAAATCTTGTTTGAATTTCGCTTAATAAGTTCGCCACAACTTCCGAGACTTCCTTTTTAAATTCGCCATATCCTTTCCCTTTATAGCGAGCTTCAATACTTTCAAAACTCTCTCTTGTGATTTTGGACAAAATGCTCATAAGATTGGAAATTCCGGGTTGATTTTCTTCATCAAAGTGAACATTTCCTAAACTGTCAGTCTTGGCACTCATAATCTTTTTTTTGGCAGTTTCAACATTAT
>CALWEH010000014.1 GCA_944377145.1 uncultured Clostridia bacterium
ATTTTTTATTTTAACGCCATTCCAATAGCCGTATTTTTTATCTGATAAAATTTCGAAAATTGCAAGTGTGTCGTAGTAATTATATGTATTCAAAATTCCATTGGTAAACACATATTTTTGATACTTATATTCTTTTGTCCCGCTTGGCAGATTTTCAAGTTGACTACTATCATAACCGCCTGACATTACACCATTTGGTTCAATGTAAGCATAATAAGTTACAAGATATTTATTAAAAAACTCTGAAGCATTATATTTGAATTCATAAGGTTTATATATAGTATTTTCTTCATTTCCATCTTCATACAAAATTACATTTTTATCATCTTTAAAAAGCCAATCAACACTAGTGTATCCATTCTTTGTTGAACTAGCAATATCTTCGGCTTCATAATGAGTATCAAAGTATTGATAATCTCTTTCTTTCAACTTTGTTGAATAATTTTCAATATATTCGTCGTACTTATTATCAAAAGTTGATTGGTCTAATGGTGCAAGTTCAAGCTTATCTTCTCCAAGTCTTTCATCATCAGCCCTCATAAAAGCAAAGGAAACTTCTTTTTCCTTAGCACCTGATATAGTTATTGTAACATCTTCATTTATTTTTCCTAACATGAAGGTTCCAATTTGGATTGTTTCACCTTTAATTTGATTACTGTACCTACTGCCGGAATTATCATTTTTTGAAAATAATTCACTGTCTTCTTTACCGTTAATTAAAACTTTTAACTCGCTGTAATCATAAACATCATAGCCATATAAGTTTAATCCCGAGTTTTTTATATCATTTTTTTTAAAAGATATATTACCCGAACCAAACATATCTAAATACAAATATTGACCATCAATAGTCATGCTCACACTATAATTTTTTTTACCACCGCACGCACTTAAAAGAAATGCCGCTGGCAAAATAATAGCAAAAGCCATTACTAGCATTAATATTTTTTTCTTCATAACTCCCTCCCTGTGTTATACGTAAGTCGGTTAATGATTAATATAAGAATGTATAACTATTTATAGTATATATAAAAAATATAAAAAAATCAAACAATTTAAAACATAACATTATTTTTAATGGATTCTCTTTTATTATATATAATATGCGTATAATTTTAGTCTATAATCATTTTCTTGTGTTATATGATCTTCATAAGGCTTATAATAATGATTATTTTCTTTTATTACCCATGGTTTAAGAGATTTTCCAGTTGTATCAGTTATTTGTTCGCCAGTTCCGTTTTCTCCCGTAAAATAACCCATAAATGTTTTACCTTCAATTTCCGCAAATTCAATTTCAAAATTATTTGCTTCTGTAACAGTCATGATAAATTCATCTGGTCTATCTACAATGACAACTGAATTTGCTATGGTTTCTACATCATCAGAAAAATACAATTTCAATGCACCATTTGGTGCGTTTGTTGTTACATAACTTGAAAATACAATTTTATCTCCTCTTTTTGCATTAAAACTTCCGCTAACTGTTTCTTTATTGTATATTTCTTGACTATATGCAGGTGAACCGTTAACTGTAACTGATAACATCGCCGAACAATTATCTGTATAAATTTGAAAATTTGCACTAAATCCAACTGTTCCATCTTCACAATCATAAACATAAGTATATGCGTGTGGTTGCTCGTATGCTAAATTTTCCATATTTAGAGTTTTTGCGTTATTTATAACATTTGAAAAATCTGCTTTATTATTATAACATATATTTATTTGAATTTGATATTTTTATTTTAATAAATGTTAATCTTATATGAACTATTTGCTTAAATCTAAAATTAAAGTAATGGAATTAAATAAATTTTACTAACTTTAAATAATTTTGTCATGAGTTTTGTTAAATTTTGACTATAAAGCCTTAATCTTCGTTTATTACTTTTTTATTCCAACTTCTTTTATTACATTTAGGACATTTCATATATCTAGTTCTTCCATAGTGCATAGACCAAACAACCTGTTTATAAGTTGGTATATATTTATATTTACAATTCTTACACTGATAAAATCCTACTTCTGTCTCTATTTTTAAACAAAAATGCACTCCAATAATAAAATCAATAAATCCCAACAATATTAATCCTATCCTCAAACCCGTTGCGATATTACAAAATGAGGCTATAAATATCATTATAATAAATGTAATAGAAGACATATAGCCTACCACAAATTCAAGAGTAAGTAAATGTTTATTACTTTTTTCTTGTTGACTTTTAAGTGCAATTATATTCTGTTCAGCTATTTTTTTATACTCATTTTCACTCAATAGCAATTTACCAGATAACAATTCATTAGCTGTTATATCAAGAACTTTACATAGTGGAAGCATCAAAGTTGTATCTGGAAATCCATTTCCGCACTCCCATTTAGAAATCGTTTTTTCGCTCACACCTATTTTTTGTGCGAGTTGAACTTGTGTTAAGTTTTTCGACTTTCTACATTCTTGAATAAACTTTCCAATTTGTACTAAATCCATATTAATTTCTCCTTTTAACACAATCATTATATCATTAAATATTATAAATAACTCCCACTAACCGTAGAGTTTAATATTTTTTTTATTTTTTTGTATATTTGCACACAAACAATCAATACCTATTATACATTATCTTAAATATATGATATAATAGTTTTAATAAATTTTGTTTTTAAAATCTAAATTTAAATATTGAGGTTTAACTATGCAATACACATACAAATATAATTCTCCATTAGGCAAAATCATACTTGCAAGTGATGGTGAAAATTTAATAGGTCTTTGGTTTGACAAGCAAAAATATTTTCCAACATATATTAAAGATAGTGAAGAAAAATCATTACCTATTTTTAAACAAACTAAAAAATGGCTTGATATATATTTTTCTGGCAAATCACCCAAATTTATTCCTCCTATTTCAATCGAAGGAGCATCTCCATTTAGAAAAAAAGTGTGGGGAATTTTACTTACAATTCCATTTGGTAAAACTATTAGTTATGGGGAAATTGCAAAACAGATTAAGAGAACAGGAACAAAAGTTTCAGCACAAGCTGTTGGAGGAGCGGTTGGTCACAATCCAATTTCAATTATAATCCCATGTCATAGAGTAATTGGCTCAAATGGAAATCTAACAGGATATGCTGGTGGCTTAGATAAAAAATTGGCATTGCTAAAACTTGAAAATCCTAATATTGATTAATGCAAAATATTTGTTAACTTTTGTAGAATATGATATAATAAACATACATAGGAGGCGGTTATATGATTGATAATGTTGAAATTGATGTTAATTTAAAAAAAATTAATGATTATTATTCTAAATTTAAAGGTGAAAAATGGAGAAAAACCATTGATGTGGCAGACTTTATTAAAGAAAACTATACTGAATATACAGGTGATGATAGTTTTTTATCAGGTAAGAGTGAGCATACAAATATAGTGTGGTCTAAATGTGAAAAACTCCTTAAAAAAGAGATGAAAGTGCGTTTGTTAGATGTTGATTTAAAGCATTTATCTGGAATAGATAATTTCCCAGCTGGTTATATAGATAAAAAAAATGAAGTAATTGTAGGCCTTCAAGCAGATGCTCCATTAAAACGAATTATTAATGCTTATGGTGGAATACGAATGGCAAAAAATGCACTTAATGCCTATAATAAAAAAATGGACGCTAATAATCAAGCAATTTTTGACCAAGGAATACGAAAGACTCATAATGATGGAGTGTTTGACGCATATACTCCAGATATAAGGCGTGCTCGTAAAGCTGGTTTGATTACAGGACTTCCAGACGCTTATGGAAGAGGAAGAATTATTGGAGATTATAGGCGTGTAGCATTGTATGGAATAGATAGATTAATTGAAGAGAAAAAATTAGATTTAAATAAACCTGAAATGCTTGATATAGATAGTGAAGAAAAAATTAGATTGCGTGAAGAAGTTAGTGAACAAATTCGTGCACTAGAAAAAATTAAATCAATGGCTAGCAAGTATGGTTATGATATTTCTTTACCTGCATCTAACGCTCAGGAAGCTTTTCAATGGACATATTTTGCCTACCTTGCTTCTGTTAAAGAAAACAATGGTGCTGCAATGAGTTTAGGAAGAGTGTCAACCTTCTTAGATATATACATTGAAAGAGATATGGCTGAAGGAAAATTAAACGAGATTGATGCACAAGAACTAGTTGACCAATTCACTATTAAATTGCGTCTTGTTCGTCATTTAAGAACTCCAGAATATGATGAAATTTTTGGCGGAGATCCTACATGGGTTACTGAAAGTATAGGTGGAATGTTAGATGAAAATCATAGTTTAGTTACAAAAAATTCATTTAGATTTTTACATTCATTAATCAATTTGGATCCTAGTCCAGAACCCAATTTAACAGTGTTATGGTCAACAAATCTACCTGAAAATTTTAAAAAATATTGTGCTAAAATTTCAATTTTAACAGACAGTATTCAATATGAAAATGATGATATTATGCGTCCAATATATGGTAATGATTATGCTATAGCTTGTTGTGTATCAGCTATGAAAATTGGAAAACAAATGCAGTTTTTTGGCGCTAGATGCAATCTTGCAAAATCACTTCTTTATTCTATAAATGAAGGTAAAGATGAAAAAAGCGGTGTGCAAGTAGTTGATGGCATTGCCAAAATAGACGATGAGGTTTTAGATTATAATAAAGTAAAAAAGGCATATTTTAATACTCTTGATAAAGTTGCAAAAACTTATGTTGATGCATTAAACATTATTCATTATATGCATGATAAATACGCTTATGAAGCAGGTCAAATGGCTTTGCACGATACTCATGTAGAACGATTAATGGCGTTTGGAGTTGCTGGTTTATCTGTTGCCACAGACTCATTATCTGCTATAAAATATGCAAAAGTTACTCCTATTAGAAATGAAAATGGTATTGCAGTAGATTTTAAAATTGAAGGTGAATTCCCTAAATATGGAAATGATGATGATAGAGTAGATAAAATTGCAGTTGAAATTGTAGAATATTTTATATCTACATTAAAAAAACATAAATTATATCGCAATGCTATACATACATTATCTGTTTTAACAATAACATCAAATGTTATGTATGGTAAAAAGACTGGTGCCACTCCAGACGGAAGAAAAGCTGGCGAAGCTTTTGCTCCAGGTGCCAATCCAATGCACGGAAGAGATTGCTCAGGTGCATTGTCCTCATTAAATTCAGTTGCAAAAATTCCTTATGCAAATTGTTGTCAAGATGGAGTTTCAAACACATTCTCAATCATTCCAAACGCATTAGGACATGATATGGATAGCAGAGTTAACAACTTAGTTAAAATTCTAGACGGATATTTTATTCAAAAAGCTCAACACATAAATGTAAATGTGCTTGATAGAGAAAAACTAATAGATGCAATGAATAATCCTGATAAATACCCTACTCTTACTATTAGAGTTTCAGGTTATGCAGTTAATTTTAACAAGCTTTCTCGAGCTCATCAAGAAGAAGTTATTGCCCGCACATTCCATGAAAAAAGATAAGGTATAATAATATGAATTTTTTAAAAAATAATATCAAAACTCCAAAAGATTTATTAAAATATTTAAGTGAAAATATGCATTATGGTTTTACTTATAGAAATAAAGTTTTTTCAGACAATGAAGAAGACTTTAATGATAATATGAATAAATATTACAAATTAAGATTAAAAGAAAACTTTGTTAAAAATAAATATGGTGTTTGTTGGGATTTTTGTGAGTTTGAAAGATTATTTTTTGAAGAAATGAAAATCCCACACGAATGTTACTTTTACATATCATTTTTTAGTCGCAGCGAAGGTGGACCTACACACACTTTTCTTCTTTACGAACATAATGGAAAATGTTATTGGTTTGAATATGCTTGGCAGAAATTTAGAGGTATATGGGAATATAAAAATAAGCATGAGGCTCTCGTTGATATATTAAAAAAATTTAGTGACAATTTTAATAGAAAGTTTGAAAACATTGAAATATACAAAATAAAAAAGGCAAAATCAAGATTAAATACTTATGAGTTTGTGAACCATTGTTTAAGCGGAGAAAAGATAGAATTAAATTAGAATTGGTAAAAAAAAATGAAAAATGAAATTATTGGCAATATTAATAGTGTTGAAAGCATGGGACTTGTAGACGGGCCTGGTATTCGTTATGTCGTGTTTTTGCAAGGATGCAAGTTAAGATGCCTTTATTGCCATAATCCTGAAACATGGGAGATAAATAAAAAATGTGAACAAATAACTCCGTCTGAACTTATAAAAAAAATTGTTAGATTTAAAAGTTATTTTGGCTCAGACGGCGGTGTTACTTTCTCTGGTGGAGAGCCTTTGCTTCAACCTGAATTTCTAGTTGAATGTTTAAAACTTTGCAAAAAACATGGTATTCATACAGCCATTGACACTGCAGGTGTAGGCTTTGGAAATTATGACGAAATTTTAAATTATACAGATCTTGTTATTCTTGACATTAAAGCTGTAGATCCTAGTGAATACAAAAAAATTACAGGTTTAGATATGGATTTATTCAATAATTTCTTATTAACTTGTATTAAACTAAATAAAAAATTATGGATTAGACAAGTTATTGTTCCAAATATAAATGATAATGAAGAAAGTGTATTAAAACTTAAAAATTTCATCAAAAAAATCAAAAATATTGACAAACTAGAACTTTTACCATATAAAACATTAGGTGTACATAAATATAAAAATTTACATATTCCCTATCGCCTTGAAGGTGTATTAGATATGGACGAAAATAAATGTATTAAATTAGAAAAAATTCTATTAAATTAAATAATAAAATAATTAATTATTAAATAATTTGTTTTACAACTCTGTTATATTAAATATTTTGAAAAATTTTTAAAAATAATATAAAATAGACCGATAATTAATATTTTACCGGTCTATTTTGTTATATTAAAAATTATAATATTTTTTATATTTTAATTTTATTTTATAATTTTTTATTTATTTTATTAAAATAATAAGTTTAATTTAATATATTTAGATAAATATTTTTTATTTTTAATTTATTTTTTGTTTAATATTTTATTAAATATTATAAAATAATTTATTCCATAGCTTTCAAACTTTCATTCATGTTTATTTTTATTATTTTTCTTCTCAAAATTAATGTAACTAAAAATGTGAATAACAATACTACTATAGGAGCAATAATCCATATAAACCAACTTACACCGCTAATTGTGCCTGAACCTATTATTGCATACAAAAGCCAAATTAATATTATTCCAACAGGATAACCAAATACAATACCAATAAAAGAATTAATATAAACTTCCCTATAAATATATCCTGCCAACTCATTATCATTATAACCAAGCACCATAAGGGTAGCTATTTCTTTAACTCTCTCACTTATACTAATATTTGTAAGAGTATATATTACAACAGCTGTTAAAAGACCGGCAAACACTATTATTACTAAAGAGATTCCAATAACAGCTTCAGAGTTAAGTCCATTGAATAAACACAAATCTAATAAAGCTAATCCTGCAAACACAAGCCCAGTAGAAAATGCTATGGATACAACAGACATAATAAATCTATTCATATATCTCAATACATTTCTAAAAGTGGATTTATATTTAAATGAAATTCTTTTCCACAATGCAGGTATTTTTTCTAAAATAACTTTTTTACCTGCAGGAGGAGATTTTGGTTTTAATAAATTTGCAGGAGGCTCTTTTGTCATTTTAACAACTGTAAGTGTAGTAACTGCTAAAATTCCTAAAATGATAAAAATAAATGTTACAAAATAAAAAGTTGGATTTACTACAGAAGACATTGGAGGCATAAAATATGTAGCTCCAAAAACTTCATATACTAAATACAAAATGCCAATTCCTACAAAATAAGCTATAACCCCTCCTACTATAGTGGCAAGAAATGCAAATATTAAATATTTAAACAATATTTTAGAGGTTGAATAGCCTAATGTTTTTAAACAAGCAATTTGAGACCTTTCTTCATCAATAAGCCTTGTCATAGTAGAAAAAGATACCAATGCCGTTATAAGTAAAAATGCCGCAACAACAAGATAGCTTATTTTTGTTAATTTTTCACTATATGATATTAAAGAATTAAAACTATAATTTTGATATAAAGTTATAACCTCTACTTCAGGTAAAAGGTTATTAATATCAATTTTAGCTTTATCAACCATTTTTTCATATTCTGTTGAAAAAGCATTAAAAACACTTCTATCTTCTAAGGCTAAATACATATCTCCCATTGCTATAAAGGGTTGATTTAACTCCTCTGGTATATTTGGTTCAACATCTTTATATGTTGGTATTAAATCAATAGGTATATATATTATATTTTTTAAAACATTCATATTATCTACAGCTGATATGTCTGACATATCTACATCTAAAGAATTATTGTAACTAGGATCAGCTGTATTTGCAATATTAAGAGGATTTTGCACTATTCCTTTAACTGTAACAGTTATTGGAGTTAATCTGTTAAGCATATTTGAAGTTTGTTCGTCAATCTCAACACCATTTTGAATACTAAAATTTGTAATAATATCTTTAAAATTTAATTCAATTTGCTCTCCTATTTCATAGCTTTCAATTTCATTATCTGCTTGTTCTACATAAACCTCATTAGAAGATGTAGATTTTTCTCCTTCAATAATTTCTAAAACATTTACAGTCTGACTATTTAAATCAACAAATTGTAATCTAACTGAATATTTTTCAGAAATTTTTAAATCTATACTAGCCCCAATTTCAACTGTAGCACCTTTAAAAAAGTCTTTTACAGTTTGAACATCTTGAGATGTAAATCCAGTTGTAGATTTGCTTTTAATTATAAAATCACTTACATTTTGATTTATATAATATTCTTCTAAAGAAACATCTATTTTATCTGAAGCCATTCCAAAACCTGAAATAAAGCCAATTGATACTATTATTATAAACACTAAAGATAAAAATCGAGTTAAATGTTTTCGAAACATTCTCCCAATAACTTTTAAATATGTTTTCATTACCACTCAATCTCCTCTACAGATTTTGGCGATTTATTTTTAACAATTTTTGTAATCTGCCCATTTTTTATATAAATAACTTTATCTGCCATATCCTTTATAGCTGTATTATGAGTAACTATAATAACTAATTTTTGGCGTTGCTTACATATAGTATGCAATAATTTCAGTATTTTTTTACCAGTAATATAGTCTAATGCACCTGTAGGTTCATCACATAATAAAAGTTTAGGATTTTTAGCAATAGCACGTGCAATAGCCACACGCTGTTGTTCTCCTCCTGATAATTGTGATGGAAAATTTGCAAGTCTATCCTGTAATCCCACTTCAGTTAATACTTCTTGAGGGTCAATATGATTAGGACAAATTTCAACAGCAATTTCAACATTTTCAAGAGCTGTTAAATTAGGCATCAAGTTATAAAATTGAAATACAAATCCAACATCATTTCTTCTATATTCTGTAAGCCCACCTTTATCTAATTTTGTTATATCTTTCCCATCAACAATAACTTCTCCAGAACTTGCATTATCCATTCCGCCTAATATATTTAACAAAGTGGTTTTACCAGCTCCAGAAGAACCTAATATAACTACAAATTCTCCATTTTCTAATTCAAAAGAAACATTTGATAATGCTGTTACACTAAGCTCACCCTTACCATATATTTTGCATGTGTTTTTTAAATTTAAATACCCCATAACTACCCCTTTTAAATAATAATTGTATTATCTAAACTAATTTTCACCTTATAATATGTAATTATATAAACAATATTTTTAAAAGTCAATAAATGTAAGTTTTAAAATATATTAAATTTTTATAAAATTGTTAATATCATATTATTAATATTTAACTGTTTATCATTTTATCATTTATAAATATACAATTTATTAAATATTTAATTTAATTTGATAGCATTATTAAAAAAAATATGATATACTTAACATGAGCTTAATTTAGCTATAAATTTAATACAAAGGAGGAATAAATGAAATATATATGTAAAATTTGTGGATATGTTTATGACGATTCTAAAGAAAAAATTCCATTTAATAAGCTTCCTGATGATTGGAGATGTCCATTATGTGGAGCTTCTAAAAGTGATTTCGAGCAAATGATAGACAATAGCACTACCAATCCAGAGATTGAACATGATATTGATAATGCAAATATTGAACATTCAGATAACTTTGAAGAACTTTCATATCAAGCTTTATCAAGTGTTTGTTCAAATCTAGCTAGAGGTTGTGAAAAACAATATCTTGAACAAGAAGCTGAAATGTATAGAACTCTTGCAAACTATTTTTCTAAATTATCAAAACCTGAAAAACAAGCAAATTTTGATAATTTAGTAAATCTTGTAATGACAGATTTAAATGAAAACTATCCAAAAGCTAATAAAATAGCTAGTGAAGATAGAGGCGCTTTAAGAGCTCTAACTTGGAGTGAAAAAGTTTCAAACATGTTAAAATCTTTATTAACCCGTTATCAAAATGAGGGAGAAAAAATGCTTGACCATACTAATGTATGGATTTGCACTATATGTGGATTTATATATATTGGTGAAAATCCTCCTACTATATGCCCTGTATGCAAAGTACAAAGCAATAAATTCGTAAAAATTGAAGGAGGTGCAAATTAATGGAAAGAAAAACTGTTGCGGTTAGAAATATTTCTAAATGTACCAAAGATTGTATTTGCCTATATGTATGCCCTTATGGTGCAACTGATACTGAAAATAGCATTATAGACACCTCTAAATGTACAGGTTGTGGAATGTGTGCTATGGCATGCCCATCAAAAGCAATTTCTATGGTACCTATACAATATCCTCCTCAGCAGGCCAAATCTGCTGATGTTGTAAAATGTTTAAACATTCTTCTTGAAAGTAAAGCAAAACAAGAAAATATAGCAAAACAGCTTACATCAAAAACAAATAAAATAGGAGAACAAAAATTATTTAAGGCTATTGAGTTATCTAATAGAATTATGGCAGAAGATATAGCTAGAGAAGCTGGATATATGCTTCCTCAAAGCGACAATGCACATAAATTATTACAAAAGTTTATAAATTCTCCTCCTACACAGGATTTTCCTATTAAAGAGGCAAGACATTTATATAATAAAATTAAAAATAATGAAACAAAAGGAGAAAATTTTATGGAAAACAAATACAAAGGAACTAAAACAGAACAAAATTTAAAAACAGCATTTGCAGGAGAAAGCCAAGCAAGAAATAAATATACATATTTTGCAAGTGTGGCTAAAAAAGAAGGATTTGAACAAATAGCAAGCTTATTTGAAGTTACAGCTAACAATGAAAAAGAGCATGCTAAAATGTGGTTTAAAGAGCTTAACGAACTTGGAGATACAGCTCAAAATTTATCAGCTGCTGCTGATGGTGAAAATTATGAATGGACTGATATGTATGCAGATTTTGCTAAAACTGCTGAAGAAGAAGGCTTTAGTGAATTAGCTGCAAAATTTAGAGCTGTTGCTGAAATAGAAAAGAAGCATGAAGAACGCTATAGAGCTTTACTTCACAATGTTGAAACAAAACAAGTATTTGAAAAAAGTGAAGTTAAAATTTGGGAATGTCGTAATTGTGGACATATTGTTATTGGAACAAAAGCTCCTGAAATTTGTCCTGTATGTGCTCACCCTAAAAGCTATTTTGAAATTCACGCTGAAAATTATTAATAATAAAAAATACTATCGCATGATAGTATTTTTTTTATGAAACATTAATTTAAATTTATAGTTTTACATTTAAAGAATTATTTTTTTACTTTCAATCCTTTATATTTTTTCAATCCATTTATTGCATTACAAAATGTATAAAACCAGCTTTTTATCAAATTTAATCCATGCTTACGATATGTTTTAAAAGACATTTTAATAGCTTTAAATTTATTTCTAGATTTTGAACCTTTTGTTAGTCTATAAATAACTAATGGTTTATTTACTCCATAAGCATATTTTATTTTCTTTAATATATTTAGCCAACACAAATAATCCTCATGTACATCGTCAGCATAAAAAGGATTTTCTTGCAATAATGATTTTTGTATAAATACAGAAGAGCATGTAATAGAGTTTTGTTTTAACAAATTTTTATATTCCAACACTTCTTTTACAAAAAATTTTTTTTCAATACTTTCTCCATCATTTGAAATAAAAGAAGCTGCCGTGAAAAACATTTTACCATTCGTTTGTTCTCTCCGCTTTAAAATTTCTTCCAAATAATTTGGTTCCCACATATCATCTGCATCTAATAAAGCAATCCAATCTGAATGAGCAAAATTTATACCATTATTGCGAGTTTGAGAAACCTTGCTATTTTTTTCATTTTTTAACAATATAATCCTGTCATCTAATTGTTGCATACTACTAATAATTTCTGCACTTTTATCAGTTGAACAATCATCTACACATATTATTTCAATATCTTTAACAGTTTGATTTAAAACTGAATTTAATGTATCTTTAATAAATTTTTCAGCATTATATACAGGTATAACTACTGAACAAATTAAATTTTTATCCATATTTTCTCCATATATTTAAATATAATCTTAATTTCACCAATCTAGAAAAAATAATTTTAATTAATAAAATTGTTTGCACATACAGCAATAGCCAATGCTCCTGGGCCTATATGGCAAGAAACACTTAAAGATAAAGCATCTATTGATCTAAAAGTAAGGTTTGGAAATTCTTTTTGTATCTGTTCTTTAAATTTTAAAGCCTCATTCATATTTTGAGTATGAGCTATATAAACAACCATTTTTCCATTATTATAATCATCTTTAAATTCTGTTTCTAACTCAAGTTTAATTTTTTGAATCATCTTTTTCTTAGCTTGTCCCATAGATAAAGCAATTGCAAATTTTTCAAATTTTTCTCCACGAGAATAAAGAATAGGTTTTACACCTAATATATCTCCAATAAGAGCTGCAGTAGGAGATATTCTTCCTCCTCTTTTAAGATATTTTAATACTCCCATTGTAATGTATATTGATTGCTTGTTTTTGCTATATTCTAAATAGTCTTTTATCTCTTGTGCTGTTTTACCTCTTTTCAACATTTCTACAGCTTCATACACACTTTCTTTTTGAGTGATAGATATTCTAAGATTGTCTACAACATAAACTTTTCCGCTATATTTTTTAGCATATTCTTTAGCATTTTCACAACTAGCACTTAGCCCACTACTCATTGGAATATATACCAACTCATCATATTCTTTTAATAATTTATCCCACAATTCTTCCAAATATATTTGTGATGGTTGAGATGTTTTAACTTCAGCATTTTGAGCAAGAAGTTCATAAAACTTCTCTTGAGTCATATTTATCTCTTCTAAATACTCTTCTCCATTAATTGTAAATGGCATAGGTATAATATAAACTCCTAACTTTTCTCCCTCTGCTTGAGATAAACCTGAATTAGAATCTGTAATTATTTTTACTTTACTCACTTTAACCTCCTAATCTTTACTAATAAATATAAATCCAAAAGCATTTGGTCCCCAGTGACAAGCTATAACAGGGTCCAAATTATCAAATTCAGACATTTGAGATTTATATTTATCATCAACCAGTTCTATTAACTTTTTTAAATTATTATCTTTATATGTATATGATGCAATTATAGGATAATTTTCATCACATTTTTGCTTTTCTAATTCTTCAGCAATATATTTCATTGCATTTTTAAGCCCTATTTTTTTCGCCAACACTCTAACATTTCCATTAATAATTGAAATTATTGGCTTTATATTTAATATACTTCCAAACAACCATTCTTTTCTAGACAGTCTACCACCTTTTAGTAAATATGTTAAAGTTTCTGGTATTGCCATAATTTTGATTTTAGGAATTAATGTTTGAACCTTTTCAATAATCTCTTCTACACTTTTATCTCTATTCCTATTGATTTCTTCAACAATTAATTTAATTCCACCCACTGCTGAAAGGGAGTCAATTACATTCACTTTATTATTATTTTCAAATAATTTAGATATTGCATTATATGTGCCTGAGATTCCAGAAGAAATAGTTATTATTATAACATCATCTCCATTTTCTGTACATTCATTAACCCTCTTAGTCAATTCTTCTAAATTTGGAAGTGAAGTTTTTGGAAACATTTTTTTATCAATTAATAATTTATAAAAATCATCAATCTCCAAATCAATTCCATCTAAATATTCTTGCTCTCCCATCATAAATCTTAAAGGAATTATTTCAACATTGTATTTCTCTTTTTCATCTTGTTTTATACTACTTCCAGAATCTACAAAAACTTTTAACATTAATTTTTCTCCTCAACATTTTTTTCAATTACATTACAAATATCTTTTATGCTAACAGTTGGAAATTTAGAATTAGAATCATCTTCTTTTACTAAATAAGTTTTTATTCCTATTGAACTTGCAGGCTCGCAATCCTCATTTTCGCTATTCCCAAACATAATTACTTCTTCTGGATTTAAATTATTAACTTCTAATATTTCTTTAAAATATAATGGATTTGGCTTAGCATAACGTGATGTTTCATAACTTGTAATATAATCAAAATCATCTTCATTTAATCCAATAAATCCTAAACGAGTTATCATTCCATCTCTTGGGAAAACAGGATTAGAGGCAAGAATAATTTTCACTCCTTTATTTTTAATAAAATCTATTATCTGCCTAGCATATATATTTTGTTTACAAAAAGCAATAGTATCTTTAAAGTCATTCAAATAAAATGTATCTATTAAATTTTTATCCTTTAATTTTTCTTCTCCATAAATAGTTGAAAAAACTTTCCAAAACACTTCTTCATTTGTATTTTTTCCATCATTTTTAATCATCTCTTTTGTTCCAGCCCATACAGCTTTAACAAGGTCATCTGGATTGTAGCCATAATTTGCCATTTTTTTACACAAAAGTTTAAAATATCCTTTTGTAAATTCTTCTTCATTCATTGGAAGCAATGTCCCATCTAAATCAAATAAAATTGCTTTTAACATAATTCTCCTTATTAGTTTGTCATCTATTTTTTATAACTTAATATTTCACCAACAATTAAACAAAGTATATCAAAACTTCTAATAAAACACAATTAAAATAAAGTTAAATTTCAATAAAAAATAACAAATATTTAATTTGCTATTTTTCTACACTTTAAATTTTATCTCCTGCATGCATTATAGAATGTGCGAGTATAATTTGAGCTGGATAATATGTGGCAAGACATAAAATTCCTACTACAGAATTTAAATTAGCAAACACATCAAGCAACAACATTAAATCTGAAAAACAAAATAATATACTTCCAATCATTAATAACATATTTAAAATATTTTTTTGTTTTATAAAATTACAAATTGATTTTCCTGTCATGCATGAAATAATTAAAGCGTATATTACACATACCCATTTTATAATATTTCCATCAAACTCAAAAATAGGAGCCAAAATAATAAATATACAGGCTGGAATAAATATTATAATTCCTACAATAAGATCTAAAATTTTAAATTTTATAATAGAACAATAAGATGCAAAGTAAAATATATGTCCTATTGCAAACAATATAGCTCCTGATATAAAATTAATATTTAAAAATATATCTCCACACATAGCAAATATTAACCCTATAAGCATTAATATTCCAAAATTTAAATTATTATTTTTATTCTTAATTAAATATACTAAATTTATTATTCCCAATAGCACAAATCCTGCACTAGTTATTCCCTTAATAACTAAATAGTCAAAATTGATATAAAATATATCTCCTATTAAAATTAATATTGTAAATATAATATTCAAACTAATAACACATTTTTTCATATTATTTCCTATTTTAAAAACATTCTAATTATAAAATCTTTAATCTTACCAATAGGTTGATATCTCATTGGCATATCAATTAAATTGCTTTTATCAACAATACTTTTATAATGAGTAAATGTCTCAAATCCCACTTTACCATGATAAGCTCCTATACCACTTTGCTTTATTCCTCCAAATCCAAGATTTCCATTTGCAATGTGCATAATTGTTTCATTTACACAACCTCCACCAAAATCACATCTATTTAACACCTTATTTTGATTTTGTTTTGAATTTGAAAAAATATAAAGCGCAAGAGGCTTTGAATACATATTAATTTGCTTTATAGCTTCATCTAAATTATCAAAACTAACTATTGGTAAAATAGGTCCAAAAATTTCATCTTGCATAACAGCATCTTCAAAACTTGAAGATAATAATGTGGGTTCTATTTTTAAGCTATCTTTATTATATTTTCCACCAAATAAAATTTTATCTTTTTCAAGAAATTTTAACATATTATTAAATTGCTTTTCATTAATTAGTTTAGGATAACTAGGATTGGTTAAAGGAGTAACAGAATATTGTAATACTATTTGCCTTTCAATCTCATGAATCAATTCGTCTTTTATATTCTTTGAACAATATATATAGTCTGGAGCTACACAAGTTTGACCAGCATTTAAAAATTTACCAAATACTATCCTTTTTGCAGCAAGTTTAATATTAGCTGTTTCGTCTACTATGCAAGGGCTTTTGCCTCCCAACTCTAAAGTCACAGGAGTAAAATGTTCACTTGCTTTTTGCATAACTATTTTACCAACTCTTGTACTTCCTGTATAAAATATATAATCAAAATCTTGATCTAACAATAATGAACATTCCTCTTTTCCGCCTAATATTGTGCAAACTTCATTCTCTTTAAAAGTTTTCATAATCAATTTTTGAACAACATTACTTACATTTGGAGATAATTCACTAGGTTTTATTACAGCTAAATTACCTGCTGTAATAGCATCTACTAAAGGCTCTATTGTTAACATAAATGGATAGTTCCAAGGGCTTATTATGAGAACCATTCCATAAGGACATGGCATCTCATAACTTTTTGCAGGAAATTGCGATAAAGGAGTTCTTACCTTTTTTATTTTAGAAAATTTTTTGCAATGCTTAATCATATAGCTAATTTCGTTTAAAGTTAAGCCTATTTCTGTCATATAACTTTCTTCTTTTGATTTATTTAAATCTTTATACAAGGCTTCATTGATTTCATTTTCCATTAGCTTGATATTTGTGTACAACAATTTTAACTTTTCAATTCTTTTTTTATAATCTTTAAATGGATTTATTTCCACATTTTTCCTTACATTTTCCACTTTTGATAAAATTAACTCACTATCCATTTTTCACCTCATAATAAATTTGTTCAAGCTGTTTTGCCGTATAAAGTACAGGAACAGGATATAAAGGGTTTGCTTCTTTCTCAGCAGTTTGAGCAAGAGATGGAATATCTTTTTCTTGAATTTCTTTAATAGATGTTCCTATACCCATTTGAGAATTCATTTCTTCAATCTTTTCAATGAAAATCTTTGCTCCAACTTCAATAGATTCGTTTTTATCAAACAATCCTGCATATAATCCCATTTGCCATAATTTTTTATAAATTTTTCTACCAAATTTTTTCAAAACATAAGGCAAAATAATAGCATTTGCTAATCCATGTGCGATATTATATTTTCCACCAAGTGAATGAGCTATAGCATGTACATAACCAACATAAGATTTTGTAAAAGCTATTCCAGCATTATATGATGCTAATAATAGTTTTTCTCTAGCTTCAATATTTGTAGGATTATTATATGCTTCTAATAAATTTTCAAATATTGTTTTTACAGCATATAAAGCACATTTTCTAGTTTGTTTTGTACTACTTCTTCCTATATATGCTTCAATAGCATGTGTTAAAGCATCCATTCCTGTGGTAGCGGTTATATGCTTAGGCAATCCAACAGTAAGCTCAGCATTTAACATTGCATATTTAGGAATAAGTGGAAAATCGTTTATAGCATATTTATGACGAGTTTCACTATCTGTTATAACAGAAGCTAAAGTTGTTTCACTTCCTGTTCCTGCAGTGGTTGGAACAGCAATTAAAAGAGGTAATTTTTTTCTAACTTTTAAAATCCCTTTCATTTGCCCTAAACTTTTTTTAGGATTTGCCACTCTTGCTCCTGTAGCTTTTGCACAATCCATAGCAGACCCGCCACCAAAAGCTATAATAGCTTTGCAATTATTTTCTTTATACAACTTTACTGCATCTTCTACATTTTTAGTTGTAGGGTTAGCTACAGTATCATCAAAAATAGTTAATTTTATATCATTAGATATAATTTTATCCTCTAATGGTTTTGTTAACATTAAATTCTTAATACCTTTATCTGTAACTAGCAATACACTACCTATTTTATTATTTTTTAACACTTCTACAATATCGTCATTTGTTTTTAATATTTTTGGTTCACGATAAGGCAAAATAGGTAAAGCTAATTTAAATACAGTTTGAAATGTTCTGCAATATATTTTTTTAAACAAATTCATATTTTATCCTTTTAATTTTCAAAAAATGCTACTCCAATAGCTCCAGGTCCTACATGAGTTCCAATAGTACAACCAATGATATAGGCTGGAATATTATCTGTTGAATTTTTCCATAAATGAGAGCTATCTTCAACATATTTCTTTAAAAGACTATCATCTGTTCCAGACCATATAACTCCGTAAGGCATACTAAAATCAATACCACCTTTCTTTTCTACTAATGATGACAATAAATTATTTCCTTTCTTAGAACCCATAGCTTTTCCAATTAATTTTACTTCTCCATCAATAACTCCTACTACAGGTTTAATAGAAAATAATTCTCCTGTAAATGCTACAACAGAAGATATTCTTCCACCCTTTTTTAAATATTTTAAAGTATTTAACATTGCCATAACATTTATTTTATGTTTTTTATTATTTAATTCTTCTACTATATCTTTTATATCCATACCATTTTCAATCAATCTAAGAGCATATTGGCATAATAATCTCTCACCAATACAAGCGTTTAAGCTATCTACTACAAAAATTTTATCTGGATATTTTTTAGCAGCTGATTTTGCACTTGAATATGTCCCAGACAATTTTGATGAAATAGTTATTACTATAGCACTATCTCCATTTTTTACAACTTTATCAAATTCCTGTTCAAATTCAAATGGAGTAATTTGGCTAGTTTTAGGCAATTCGCTACTCTCTATTAATTTATTATAAAACATCTCTGGCGTAAGATTTACACCATCTAAATATTCTTCTTGATTAAATCTCACTCTCATTGGAATTAATGTTATTCCCAATTTATCTGCCTCTTCCTTGCTTATATCTGCTGCTGAATCTATTATTAATTTTATAGACATTATTTACCTACCTTTTTATATTTATTACATATTTTCTCTAAATTATTGCTTATAAGTATAAGACTAGAATAAAAAATTTTTCTATTTTCCTCACTTAATCCATTCCCAGCTAAATTTAAAATGTTATCTATTTTATTCACAAGCTGTTTACCTATCAAATTTCCTTTATCAGTCAAACTTAATTGACTTTTATATCTTTTTTCAGCCTTTGAATTACATATTAAATATCCGTTATGCTCTAAATATTCTATAGATCTAGATATAGACGCTTTATCTTCATCACAAATATCACTCAATTCTTTTGCAGTTAAAGCTTTAAATTTATATAAATAATATAAGCATGATACATGTGGGCTTTTTAAATCAAATTCTGCCATCTCTTCTGTTTTTATTCTACGAATACATCTACTAATTTTAGCTATTTGCAAAGTGAAAACTTGAAATCTTTTGTCCATCTCATTCATATAAACCCCCTTTTAGTTGTTGATAAATCAACAAGTTTATAATATCACAAATTTTGTTGTTTTGTCAACAAGTTTTAACTATATTTTATAAAATTAAAAAAAACACATTAAGTAAATTACTCAATGTGTCTTTCTTTTTCATTGTAATTTTTAATTAAATTTGCTTAATCTATGAGCGATTTAAATTAATCTATATTTACTATTTCATAATCTCTATTACCAAGTCCAAGGCGAGCAGCTTCTTCTACTATGTGAATAGCATGCCTATCTAACATTCTATCTACAAGTGATTTTTTACCAGGATCAGTAGAATTCATAATTTGATCATAACAGCATTGGTCTATAGCTACAGGGTCTATACTTGCAAATATTCCAATATCTGCCATTTCAGGTTCTGCTGGATTACTGCTACAATCGCAATCAATAGATAATTTATTTGCAACATTTATATAAGCCATGTTTTCAGGTTTAAAATATGTTACAACTCCTTTACAAGCTTCTGCCATACTTTCCAAAAAAGCATCTTGATTGTCTATAAATCCCCAGAAATCATTTGAATCTGTAGTATTTCCCCATGAGTGAATCCATGCTTTACCATGTCGAGAAGCCACCCCTATACTCATATTTTTTAAAGCTCCTCCAAATCCACCCATTTGATGACCTTTAAAATGTGATAACATAAGCATAGAATCATAATTTTGAATATGACTTCCTACTATATCATATCCTTTTAAATGCACTCCTCCCTCAATAGGAATTTTAATCTCTCCCTCTTCATCCATTATGTCGCAAGGAGCAATATCTAAAAATCCATGTTCTTTTATTGCTTTCCAATGTTCATCTACCTCAAATCTTCTTCCTGAATATGCAGTGCAACATTCTACTATAGTTCCATTCAATTTATTAACTAATCCTTTTATTAAATTAGGAGATAGGAAATTATGCCCACCTGGCTCACCTGTTGAAATTTTTACAGCAACTCTCCCTTTTAAATCACGATTTAATGCATTATAAATTTTAATCAAGCCCTCACTAGAAATATCTTTTGTAAAAAATACTTTTGATTTCATATTAGTTCTCCTTTACCTATTTATTATTATAACATATTAAAAAACAATTTAGTATCAAAATTTTAATAAAAAAATTTACATAAATGGTGATATTAAATTAAATAATCCTGCAAGCAATCTAAAATATAGTTTATTTCGTTTTTTATTTTTATCTTTTATCCATTTAGAATGTTGCAAAGTGTTATCAAAATCTATATTAACATCTTGTAGTATAGATGAATTATTTACATAAACTGCACTTTCAAACTGCTGGTTAAAACTTCTTAAATCCATATTTATAGAGCCTATAATGGCAGAATTTTCAGTTAAAAGCACTTTACTGTGCACAAAGCTAGTTGACATTGTATATAGCTTTACGCCATATTGCATTAACTTTTCTGCATTATTTCTTGATACTATATATACGAATTTTTTATCAGCAATTTCAGGCAATATTATTTTAATATCAACTCCTGCTCTAGCTTTATTTATAATTAAATTTGTTATAGTTTCATCTGGTACAAAATATGGAGTCATAATATATATCTTCTCTGTAGCATTGGCTATTTCACTTAAATATATATTTTGAGCTATTGAATACAAATAATTAGGTCCGCTTACAAATGGAACAATAATTCCATTGTCTTCAAATTTTTCTCCACGATATAAAAAAGGTATAAAATCAACATCTTTTTTTGTTATAAACTGCCATTGAGTTAAAAAAGATATTGTAAAATTATCTACAGCCAAACCTTCTATTTTAATTCCACTATCTTTCCAATATCCATGTAATCTTTTTTCATTTATATACTCATCAGCTAAATTTGCTCCACCTGTGTAAGCAACTTTTCCATCTATAATAACAAGTTTTCTATGATCTCTTAAATTTAGTGCAATATTAAATATAGGAACTAAACGATTATATGCTTCTAATTTTATACCTAATGATAATATTTTTTTCTTTGTTTTACGCTTTAGTGTGCCATGACTTCCCATATCATCATAAATTATTCTTACATCTACACCTTGTTTTACTTTCTGCTCTAAAATATTAAATATTCTATTAAATAAAATACCTTCAGCTATAATATAATACTCGATGAATATAAATGAACTAGCATTATTTAATTCTTGCAATATATCATCAAATAATTGCACTCCACTCGAAAAATATTTAGCTCTAGAATTTGTGTGAAAAACAAATTGCCCAGCATTATATAAATATTTACAGCTTGCTTTTGCCTTATTATCTGTTATAACAGAAAAGTCAGGAGTTGGCTGTAAATCTTTTATTTTATCATATATACGATTATATTTCATTCTTGATCTAGCAAATAATATATGTTTGTCAGATAAAAAATATATTATATAAGCAAAACTAAAACATGAGATTAAAAACATAACCCAAAGAGATTTTGCTTGCCCGTTATAATCACTTGACATCACATATATACAACATAAAATAGAAATACAAAGAGAAAATATAAAATACCATTTAAAAGTTTGTAAAAAATATGTATAAGAAAATATTAAAAGTAACCCCTGTAAAGCTATTAACAATAATACAATAAAAGTTTTAAGCACTCCTAATCCGTTAGACTCTGTTCTTACTTTTAATGCAAATATATGTCCACTCTTCCTAATTTTATTAAATCCAAAACTAAATTTCTTCATTTCTATCCCCTAATAACATAACTGCTCTTTTACATATTTTTTGTATTTGATAAGATAGTATCCTTATTTTACGATCATGTGCAAGCTTTTCTATTTTATATAATTTTGGAATAATTATCATTACAAAAATAGCTATACTTATTCCTATAAATACAAAAATCGTTCCTAACACAAAACTTGATTTTGTTATAAATATTATGCCTATAATTATAAGGAATAAAACTAATAATCCAACAGATGAGCCTAACATAAAACTTTTTGGAGCTTTATAATTTTCTAATTTTGCTTGGGTGTTTAATTTTTCCTCCATGTATATTTGCAATAATTGAAGCTCGTCCTTATTTTTTATTTTACTTTGTCTTGCAAAAGTTAAATCCATTAAATCAATAAACCAATCATTATTAGTTTGTTTTACAATATCCCAACCAAAATTTTTATAATATTGTACAACTTGTTGAACTTTATCTTTTTTTACATATAATGTTAAAATATCTTGCTCGTAAATTAAAGAATTCATATATCACTCCATTATATAATTTTAATCACTGTAAAAATTTAGTTGTTAATAATATCTATATGATAACATATTTTTGTCGAAATTTGTTAAATATTTTAAAAATTTTAATATAAAAGTTAATCTCTATCTAATAGTTTAAAACATAAAATATTCATATTACCCCTTTCATTCACATATAAATAGATAGGAGAATTATATGGAAGAAAACAAAGTTAAAAACTTAAATTTGCAAGAACATGTTTTAACTTTAACAAATCGTACACATTTAAATATAACAGGTGTAGATAAAGTTATAAGTGTTAAGCCAGACTTATTACAAGTAAAATCTAATAATGGAGATATTATAGTAACAGGTCAAAATATTGATGTTACAAAACTTGATTTAGAACAGCATACCCTAACCCTTAATGGAAAATTTGATAGCATTAAATATTTAGAAAATAATAAAACTCCCCTATTAAAAAAGATTTTTAAATGATATTTTTTTCTGTAAATCAATTATATTCTTTTTGTTTAGTTTTATTTTTTGGAATAATTTGTGGGGTTATAAATAGTATTTTAGGGGTTATTTTTATAAAAAATCACCAAAAAAATATATTTAATTTTATTTTTAAAATAATTTTATCATTTATTTTTGTATTATTTTTAATTTTTTCAATAAATATTTATTATTTTGGTGATTTTTCTCCTATTATTATTCTATCTTTTATATTAGGATATATTTGGTGTAAAAAAACTGTACAAAATTTGCTTGATTTTTTTGAAATAAAGTTTTATCATGTTTATATAAAAATATATAACAATATAAAATTTTATTTAGCGAGGAAAAATGAATCAATCAAAGACTAAAATAAAAATAACAACAATCGCTATATTAGCGATTGTATTTGTTGCTTTACTATTAATTATTGGAATAATTGAAATTAGGCTGTATAATAAATATAGTAATCAGCTTTCTGTTCAAGAAAGTCAAATAGAAGAATTGCAAAATGCTAAAAATTATTATAACTCTAAAAATTATGATGAAAATGCTCCTAGAGATGATGGATATGCAAATGAAGGAGATATTATCTTTAAGGAGGAAGAATGATAATTACAATAACAGGCAAACCTTGTACAGGGAAAAGCACTTTAGCTGAAATTTTTGAAAATAAATATAATTTCGAAAGAATTTGTGCTGGGCAAATTTTTAAAAAAGAAGCTAAAAATTTAGGAATTGATATATTAGATTTTATTAAAAGTAAAGATATTTATAAAATTGATGAAAAAGTAGACAACTATCTAAAACAAATATACAATACTCGTCTTAATGATGATATAATCATTGAAAGCAGAACTTCTTGGAGCTTTATGCCAGAAGCATTTAATGTGTTTGTAGACCTACCAGAAGAAATTATGGCAGATAGATTATTTAATTCAGATAGACATGAATCAGAAAAAGGAATTTCTATTCATCATGCAAAACAAAAAGTTAGTGAGAGATATAAATCTGATGTTGAAAGATATAAAAAGTTATATAATATTGATTGTGATGACTTATCAAACTATGATTTTGTTATAGACAATTCTAATCTCACTCCAGAACAAACTGCTGATGAAATTTACAAAGCATATAAAAAATTTATAAAACAAAAATAATTTTATATTAAACACCAAAAATTTATATAAATCGCAAAATTCGTGCGATTTATTATTTTATATATAAAAATATTGTGTGAATATAGGTAAACTAATATCTTTAAATTCCTTTACAAAACTTGCTAATTTTGCTAATATTAATTTAAGAGTTTTTTATAAAAGGGAGATATTATGGGATTATTTTTATACTTATTTGGCTCGGACAACACCCGAAATTTAAATAAAATAAATAAAGTTGTTGATAAAATTGAAGAAAAAGCAGATTTTTATAAAAGTTTAACAGATGAAGAATTGCAAGCTACAACTCCAAAATTAAAAGAACGTTTAAAGCAAGGTGAAACTTTAGACGACATTTTGCCTGACGCTTTTGCTCTTGTTCGTGAAGCTAGTACTAGAGTATTTGGAAAACGTCACTTTAGAGTTCAGTTAATAGGTGGAGTGGTATTGCATCAAGGCCGTATAGCTGAAATGCGTACCGGTGAAGGAAAAACACTAACCGCTACCCTTCCAGCATATTTAAATGCTTTATCTGGCAATAATGTTCATGTAGTTACAGTTAATGAATATTTAGCTCAGTATCAAGCAGAATTAATGGGAAAATTATACAAATTTTTAGGTTTAACAATTGGCGTTACACTTAGTGGGCAATCTGCTGATGCTAAACAACAAGCTTATAGATGCGACATCACTTATGGCACAAATAATGAGTTTGGATTTGACTATCTTAGAGATAACATGCAGCCTGATAAAAAATATAAAGTTCAGCGAGGTCATCATTTTTGTATAGTGGACGAGGTTGACTCTATTTTAATTGATGAAGCTCGTACACCTTTAATTATATCTGGAAGTGGAGAAAAAACTAGCGATTTGTATGTAAAATCAGATAATTTTGTTCGTAGACTTACTACTGATGATTATGAAATAGATATTAAACAAAAGCAAATTCGTTTAACAGAACAAGGTGTTTCAAGAGCTGAAAAATATTTTGGCATCGAAAACTTGTCTGATATTTCTGCACTTGAATTAAACCATCATATAAACAATGCTTTACGTGCACATTTTATAATGAAACGTGATAGCAACTATATAGTTAAAGATGATGAAGTTCTAATTGTAGATGAATTTACAGGGCGTTTAATGCAAGGTAGACGCTATAGTGACGGACTTCACCAAGCAATAGAAGCTAAAGAGCATGTTAAAATTAAAAACGAAAACAAAACTTTAGCTACAATCACATTCCAAAACTATTTTAAACTTTACTCAAAACTTAGCGGAATGACAGGTACTGCTAAAACAGAAGAAATGGAATTTAAAAAAATATACAATCTAGATGTAGTTACCATTCCTACAAATAAACCTGTACTTAGAATAGATGAAAATGACATGATTTTTTACACTGAAGATGCTAAATATAAAGCGATTGTAGAAGAAATTCAAAATAAATATAAATCTGGTCAACCTATTCTTGTGGGTACTGCCTCTGTAGATAAAAGTGAAAGAATTAGCCGTGAAATTAGCAAGCTTGGTATCCCTCATAATGTGCTTAATGCTAAAAATCATGAAAAAGAAAGTTTAATTATAGCTCAAGCAGGTAGAGTTGGTTCTGTAACTATAGCTACAAATATGGCAGGTCGTGGAACAGACATATTATTAGGCGGAAATGCTGAATATCTTGCAAAAGCAAAACTTATGCAAGAAGGAATTGGCAATGATGTTATTGAAAAAGTTACTTCATATAATGCAAATCTAAATGAAGAAGAACAAGAAATAAAAAATAAATATGATGAGTATTATAAAACTTTTGAAAAAGAAACTGCTGAAGAGCGTGAAAAAGTGCTTAGCCTTGGCGGATTACACATTTTAGGTACTGAACGCCATGAATCTAGACGTATTGATAATCAGTTAAGAGGTCGTGCAGGTCGTCAAGGAGACCCAGGTTCTTCTATATTCTTTATTTCTCTTGAAGATGAATTGCCTCAACGTTTTGGTGAAGATAGAATGAAAAATCTATTCTATATGATATTTAAAGGCAATGAAGATATGCCTATTCAAATGAAAATTTTAACAAAATTTTTTGAAAGAGCACAAAAGAAAACTGAAAGTGAAAACTTTGCTATTAGAAAACAAGTTCTAGAATATGATGATGTATTAAACAAGCAACGTAGCATTATTTATGCTGAACGTGACAAAGTATTAGATGGCAATGACATGCATGAACAAGTAGTTGAAATGTTACATGATTATATAAATAGTATATGCCTAGATTATATAGATGAAACCAAGCCTAATTACGAATGGGATTTAGACACTCTTAATAAAGCTCTTGAAGACAAACTTTTTGAAAAAGGTTCAAATATTGTAACTAAAGAATTGGTGGCTGACTTAGATGAAAAACAAACTAGTGAAGCAGTTTTTCAAAAAGCTTTAGAAATATATGAAGGAAAAGTAAATGAGATTAAAAAATTAGGAATAGACTTTTCTCAAATTGAAAGAGCTATAATGCTAAGAGTTGTTGACAAATTCTGGATGGATCATATTGATGCAATGAATGTATTAAGAAATGAAATAGGAGTTTTATCTTATGGCCAAAAAGATCCTATCATTGCATATAAAAATGAAGGATTTGAAATGTTTGATAATATGATTGACCAAATTCGTCAATATACAGCATCTACTTTATTTAGAATGAAAATTAGAATTGATATAAAGGTTCCTCAAAGAAGCCCTATACCTACAACTAGCAAGCAAGAAAATATTCCTCCTGCTCAAAATAAAGCATTACCAACAAACCCAGCTAAAACAATAGCTAAACCAGTAGCTAAAAATGAACCAAAAATAGAACGTAATGCTCCTTGCCCTTGCGGAAGTGGGAAAAAATATAAAAATTGTTGCGGGAAAAATTCTTAATAATACAAAAAAATAAAGAGAAATCTCTTTATTTTTTATTATTTTACTCTATTCATTGTAATATTAATTCTGTAATACCCTTGAGGTTGATGACATAAAGGACATTCTTTTGGTGCAGATTTCCCTGTATAAATCGTTCCACATTCATCACATTTAAAACACCCTTCCCCTTCACAACATTTATACAATGTGCCATTCTTCAATTCGTCATGTAATTGAATTAATATTTTTTCATGGCTTTTCTCTACATCTGCCACCATATTAAATAATTTTGCAACATCATCATATCCTTCTTCTTTTGCAATATCAGCAAATTCAGGATAAATGCTTTCAGCAGACGAATGTTCATTTTTACTCTCTAGCTCCAACAATTCTATCAACTCTCCAGATCTAAAAGGATAACCTGCACAAATTTCAATATTTTGCACATCTTTTCCACCATGCTCTGTTATTTTTTCAAAAAATTGTTTGGCATGAGCCATTTCATTATGTGCTAAAGTTCTAATTAAAGCACTCATATATACATACTGTTGTTGCATTGCTGTTTTTGACATAAACTGATATCTTGCCCCTTCTTGACATTCTGCCGCAAACGCTCTTGCTAAATTTTCTTTTGTTTTACTTTTTTGAAAATCCACCATAATTCCTCCTATCAAATATTTTGGGCAACAAATGGATTTTTAAACATATTTAAAATAAATATTCTTTTGAATTATATTATTTCAACTAGTTATTTTCCTCTACCTTACTCTTTTTTAGTCCAAAATGATAGTTGTGTTTATTACGATAATTTAAAAATAATTTAACAATTTCGCAACTAGGAATTACACTAAATGAAGCAATGGCAATCATAATCCATTGATGAATATTTAAAAATTCTAATTTAAATATTACATAAAATGCTGGACATATAGCCACTAACAAACTTACTGCAAAAGATATAACGAAACACAAATTAAAGGTTTTATTGTCTAATAAATTCTTTCCAAAAATACTTTGATTTGTTTTACAATTTATACTATGTAATAATTGCATAAATACTATTGTAAAAAATACCATAGTAGAAGCTACATTTGCTCCAAAATTAAATACTGCATACAAATACATTCCAATTACAATTACTATTTGAATTATTGATTGATAAATAATACTTATACCTACATCTTGCCCAAATAAAGAGCTATTACTTTTCCTTGGAGGAGAATTCATAATTTCTGGTTCAACATTTTCTTTTCCAAGAGCAAATGCTGGAAGGCTATCTGATATTAAATTAATAAATAGCATTTGAGATGGCAATAAGAATGAATAATTAGGGAAGAATAATAGTCCAAATAACATTCCAAGCACTTCAACACTATTAGTGCTAATTAAATATTGCAAGGCTTTTTGAATATTGTTGTATACCTTTCTTCCTTCTTCTACTGCAACTATAATACTAGCAAAATTATCATCTGTGATTAGCATGTCAGCCACACTTTTTACAATATCTGTTCCTGCAACACCCATTCCAACGCCAATATCTGCTATTTTTAAACTAGGTGCATCATTTACTCCATCTCCTGTCATGGCAACAATTTTCTTCAGTTTTTTATATGCTGACACAATTTTCACTTTATGTTCAGGGCTAACTCTTGCAAACACAGTATATTGTTGTACTTTATCAGCAAATTCTTTATCAGTCATTTTATTTATTTCATCTCCTGTAAGAACTTGACTAATATCTTGCGCTATTCCTATTTCTTTAGCTATGGCAAAAGCAGTTCTTTTATGATCTCCTGTAATCATAATAGGTTTTAACCCAGCTTTAAAACATTTAGCAATAGCAGCTGAAACTTCTTGGCGAGGTCTATCCATCATTCCTGATAAACCTAAAAATATTAAATTTTCTTCCAACTCCTCCATTCCATCAAAATTATCATATTTTTTATAGCAAAAAGCTAATACTCTTAAAGCTCTATCTGCCATACTATTATTTATTTGTACTAAGTGCTGTTTCATGCTGTCTGTTAAAGGAAGGATATTTCCATTAATATCTATATGTGAACATAAATCAATAACTTTATCAAAAGCTCCCTTTGTATAACTAAATACATTCCCGTTTACATAATTTAGCGTTGTCATCATTTTTCTATTTGAATCAAAAGCTATTTCTTGTATACGCTTTTCATTGGGAAAATGTATTTTATTAATATGTTCTAGTATTGCATTTTCAGTTGCTTCACCTATTAATTCTTGTTTTTCGTTAAAATATGAATTATTGCAAAATTTCATACAATTAAGCATTTGTGGATTAATTTTTTTAGCATCTGTCACAAATTCATTATTGCAAAAATTTTGAACAACAACCATTTTGTTTTGAGTTAAAGTACCTGTTTTATCTGTACATATTACTTCACAACTTCCTAATGTTTCTACAGCATGTAATTGTTTTATAATTACTTTGCGTTTTGCTAGCTGTTGCACACCCATAGCCATTATTAACGTAATAACTGCTGGCAAACTTTCTGGAATAGCTGCAACAGCCAAAGCTACAGATATCATTAAAGCAGTTATAAAATTACTATCTTCAATAAAAACTAATTCAATTATAAATATAATCAAACATATTAAAAGAACAGAATATGTAATGAATTTGCCTATTTTTTGAATACTTTTTTGTAATGGTGTAATTTCTTTTTTTGATTTAAATAAAAGATGCGCTATTTTACCTATTTCTGTATTGTTTCCAACAGCCACCACTACTCCTTTAGCTTTACCACTAGTAACCAAACTTCCAGAATAAGCCATATTATATCTTTCTGCCAAATTTGCGTGTGATGAACAAATTGCATTAGCATCTTTGCTAGAAGCTTCAGATTCACCTGTTAATTTACTTTCATCACATTTTAAATTATTTGACTCTATCAATCTAATATCTGCAGGAACAATATCACCAGCTTCTATATACACAATATCTCCAACAACTAAATCTTGCGTTGGAATAATTTGTAAAATTCCATCTCGCATCACTCTAGAATTTGTATTTTCACTTTTTTTCAATTCGTTTATGCAAGCCTCTGCTTTATCTTCTTGTATTACTCCTATAATAGAATTCATTACAACTATAAATAAAATTACCAGCCCTTCAAATAATTCTCCTGTTTTGTTTTCTATAATTGCAACAGTAATAGATATAATAGCAGAAAAAAGCAATATTAATACCATTATATTTTTAAATTGAAGCAAAAATCTAACAAATAGACTTTTTCGCTTCTCTTTATCTATTATATTAACACCATATTTATCTCTGTTAGATAATATTTGTTGCTTAGTAAGTCCTACACTCTTACTATCTAACTTCTGCATAACTTCTTCTATGCCCAATCTATACATAAACGCTCCTAATTAAATGTATAACTTATACAATTAATTTAGAACTGTAGGAATAAATTTGATTATAAAAAGTTGCAACACATAATCTATTTTTATTAATTTTAAATAAATTAAAAAAATTTTTATAAAAATATTGACAAAATTAAAAAATATGCATATAATATATAATATATCGCGGGATAGAGCAGTCCGGCAGCTCGTCGGGCCCATAACCCGAAGGTCGTTGGTTCAAATCCAACTCCCGCAACCAATCATTTTAATATACGAACCTGAAAATATCTTTTTAATTAAAAAGGACTCAATTCTAATGGTCGTAAAAATACCAGAGAACTAATCTCTGATATTTTTTATTATTTATTATTTTGTTTTTAAAAAGTTTGTATTTGTCCATTTGAAAATTGTTTGCAAATCTCATTAACAACTTTACATTTATTCATTAATTGTGGATTAACTTGTATTTGAGTGGTTTCTTGTGTTGTTTTTAATTGGGTTGCAACCTGCTTCATTACACTTTCGCTATATGCAGTAAAATCATCAACAATACTTGCAGGCATTTGTTCTAAACTAGATACTGCTTTCATTTGAGTATCTATTTTGTCTACTATAATTTCAGAACCTTTGCCAACATATTCAGATGTTGCTGTTTGAGTTCTTGCAGTCAATTCATCTACTTGTTGTTCTAAAATCTTTAATTCCGTTACTTTGTCATCTAAGCTTATATCCTCCCTAGTAGTATATAATTGAAATTCTTCAATCCTACTTTCCATCACATTAACTCTTGTTATGGCATCCTCCACCTTACTATCAACAAATTTTGCTTCATTTAAACAATTTTCAATTTCTTGCAAATCACGCATCCATTTATCAATTACTTCATCACTACCTATGTCTTTTACAGCATCACTTAACACTTGCTGAATATGTGTATCTAATTGTTGTTTATCATTATTGATACTTTCAATCTCTTGTTTATCTGGCTCTATAATTTGGATTTTACAAATCTCATCAACTTCATCTTGAGTTGATTTTGGATTATCATTTACACTTGATAATGAATTTTCATAATTTTTTGACATTTCAAACAAGTCAAGCACAACTTGCTTCAATGTAGATTGCTCATCAAATCTTCCATTATTTCCTTTTGATGTAAAATATTGACCATCCGCTTCTTGGAAATTCGATGTATACTGTCCATTTATATAGTTTTTTCCATTTTCCTCTGATAGACGTTTATCTTCTATCGCTCTTTCAATTTGTAAAACTTGTGAAGCACAATCAACTAATTTATTAGCAACATCTATTTCCGTTACCCCTGTATTCATTTCCGTAATATAGACGTCTAATTGTTTTTGTTTAATACTTATATCATTAGGATTAATATAACTAGTAATTTCTACTTGTTTATTTACCGCTTGTCCCAACCTTTTCCATATTTCATCATACAACTTTTCAAATTTATTTCTTAATACCACATAATCGTTACTCTGATTATATGATATAGCCCAATTTGCCAATCTATCAATATAGTCAGCCACTTGTGCCATTTTTTTGTTTAAATTCATTGCCTTGTCTATATTCATAACTATAAAACCTCTCTTATTGAAATATATTATAATTTTAAAAATTAAAAAGTCAAGCAAATCAATTATTAATTATAATAATCTCCAATTTGTAAAACACTTTTAAAATATCAAAATTTATCTGTAAACAAGATGGTTTTAAAATGGTTCTTACCTGATGGTCTTGGGCAACCAAGTCGGTCCGAGTTGAACACCTTGTTCAATTCGGATTTTTATTTTAAGCAGTGGTTTATAGCCATTGCTTTTTTTTATTTAAAATTAAGTTCTTTCATAAAAAATAATAAAAGTTTTAAATTCAATCTAGTTATATATTCTAGTGAGTGACATATAACTCAATCATTCCCTATTCTTGAAAATAAAATGAAAATTGTTTCCAATCTGGATGTGATTTATTATTCACTTTTAAATAACATTATTTAATATAAAATTAATATTAAACATACTCAATATACTGCTCTATTTAGTCTTGTTCTATTTCTTTATTTTTAATAATAGTTATTTCAATGGATTTGGTTTGATATTTGAATGGTCTAGTTGCATGAGGAATTGCTATATAACGACTATGTCTTTGCTTCTGCAAAAAACATACCCTCAACTTTTTAACTGTGCTGACTTTTGGATTTAACTGTTTAAGTTAGAATTTGTGAGTTTTAAATTAATTTTAAATTTTTTTGTTGACATCTTAAAATTTTTAATTATAATTAAAGTTAATTATGAAAAAGAAACTTATTTTTACTATTTTGTTTCCATTTACAATAATTATTAGTATGGTAAGTCTTGGATTTAACATTTATTTTTTAGCCACTAAGCCTAAAAGTGCTAGTGGCATTTTTAATTCTTGCAAAGCATCTATTTTAGAAATTAAGGCAGAAACAGAAGATGTTGGAATAAGTTATGGAACTGCTGAACTCATTTCAACAGATGGAACAATGATAACTAATGCACATATTGTTACTTATTCTAATCTTGGCGAAACATTTACCTTTGAAAATATTTCAGTCAGATTTGTTGATGAAGAGAATTTCAGAGAAGTTAGTTTAATTAAATATGATACTGATTTAGATATAGCAGTTTTGAAATTGGTTACCATAGATAGAAAAATTACGCCAATTAAAATTGGTGATGATAATAAACTTAAAGCTGGAGATGATGTTTATGCTATTGGAAATTTAAGTAATTATGGTTTATCTATAACTAAAGGAATTGTGTCTATTCCACATATAAATATTACATATAACAATATTACCAGAAATGTTATCCAATGCGATTTAACTATTTCAGATGGAAATAGTGGCGGTGCATTAGTAAATAGCGATGGAAAACTTATAGGACTTACTACCTTTAGGTTAAAAGACCAATCTAATAACATTATTTATGGTATTTCTTACTGTATTCCCATCAATACAGTATTGGAATATATTGAAAATAATTAATTTTATTTTCGCTTTAGAATTTTCAAATTTATAAAGAGCTTAAATTCTGAAAATTTAATAATTTTTGAGAAAGGAGGAAATATGTCAAAATTTAAAAAGAAGAATTTTATATTTATTTCATTGCTTTTAGTTATTGTTTGTGGACTTGCCTACTGCCTACCTAACTTTATTAATTCTAAACAAATATCGCAAACTACAAGTGCTGTTAGAACAATTGAAGTTAAACAAAATGAAATTGATTTTCAATCTTCATTTGATCAATTTGAAAATACTATACTAGAAACAAATGAAAAAGTTACTACGTTTGAAGGCTCTAAGACTTTCAACTTATTAGATTTCTGCGAGCTTGATTTAGTTTCTGAATTAGATACTGATGCATCTGCTGAAATTGAAGTAAAATATCATTATCAATATGATTCTGAAGCAAATGTGATTACTTTAACAGCAACTTTAATTGATGAAGATGGTAATGTTATTATCGATTCAATGTCAGGTGTTCCATTTGTTGATGAAAATGGAAACTTAGATTGCGTATTCGATTATGATGGTGAATATATCCTACTAAGTGAATTACAAGATGCTGGAATGATTGAAAACTGCGGTTGGTTTAAAAAATTATGCAAAAAAGTGAGTACAGCAGTTAAAAAAGTTTGCAACACAACTATTGGCAAAATTGGAGCTGTGGCAACAGTTGCAGTTCCAGCAGTTATTGGGGCTGTGTGTGCGATTGCGGCAGCACCTGTTGTTGCAACAGTAGCGGTTGGTGCGTTAGTTGGAACAGGTATTGCAACTGGAACAGCGGCAATTTCTACATATCAACAAGATGGGAAAGTTGATTGGGAAACTGTTGG
>CALWEH010000015.1 GCA_944377145.1 uncultured Clostridia bacterium
ATAAGTAGATTAAATTCAAAATTAATAGATTTCTTTTATTCTATGATGAATCTACCTGATTTCGTTATATAAATATATATGATATGCTTGAATAAATGATATTAATGATATATAAAAGATGTATATAATTATATGTCTTTACATTTGTGCGGTACGGTTCTAAAGTTAAGCTCTCCGCCAACAATTAGTTTCAAAAAGAGATTTATTTTAAAATCTTTTTTTATTAAAATAGATACAAAAATTAATAATTATATGTTATAATAAATTTACAGGGAGGAAAAATATGGAAGTTTTAGTTGGTAGAGTTTATAAGCATTTCAAGGGGGATTACTACATTGTTGAAGATATAGCAATTCATTCTGAAACTGGCGAAAAAATGGTTGTATATAGAACCTTATATGGAGAGGGCAAGTTATATGTTAGACCATATGATATGTTTATTGAAAAGGTAAATAGAGGCAATCAAGAGTATCGCTTTCAATTACAAGAGATAAATAGTGTTGTTAAAAGATAGCAAAATTCTTTCAGCGTTAAAGTTAACCTAATCCTTCAAGCTCCAATACAGATTTTTGAGTTAGGATGGTTATTTGTTTGTCAATCAATTCTTTTAACGTACCAAATATTTTTTTGTGCATTTTTAATAGGAGGGTGTAGTTTTATGGAATCACTAAATAAATTTAATGATGTTGAAAAATATAAAAATTACGGAACTCTTACTCAACCTTTTTTAGATAAAGATTATGTTTATGACAAAGTTATAACTGACTTAAAGAATAAACAAAAAGATTTAAACAGTGAATATTTTTTGGTTAGTCTGCTTCTATGGATAAATAATGAAGTAAAATATTCACGAGAGGAAGAAATTCAGAAATTAAAATTTATGCGTACTGCGAAAGAAATTTGGGAAAGCAAAAAAGCAAGCGGTTGCACTGATTTTGCAATTTTATATGCAACTTTTGCCAGAACACTTGGCATACCCACAACAGTTTTGCACACGGCAGAATACGACTGGTTGCAAAGGCTAAAGAATGGTGAGGACAGCAGGATGCATTTTGGACACACTTTTTGTGAGTGTTATTTTGGTGGGAACTGGATTTTAGTTGATCCTACTTGCAAACATATTGTAAAAAACTATAATCCTGAAAAATTAGAACTGTCATACAGAGTTGGAGGAAAAAGCATTTTTATACCCTATTTTCGAGGGCTGGATTTAGGAGAGAAACAAAATGTTGAAACTCATAATAAAAAAATGAATGAATTGTGTAATACATTAGAAAAATAAATCAATTCCAATTCGACAATGCGCAAATAATCCAAATCCTTCGTGGTTTCGGGTTATTTTTTTGTTGTAAAAGAAAATAAAGGTAGCAAATTTGCTACCTTTATTCTAATTCCAAATTTTCTGCTATTTTAGAGAGCAGGATGAGGAGCAGAGTCAAAATTGAAACTTCAACACCACAAAAATTTCAATTTGAGTATATACACAAGACTTAAAGTTGTAGGATACATATTTTTCTTTAAGTTTTTGTCAGTAGTTGGAAAGATTTAAAAATTCGTATGTTATAATGCCTTGACAAATAAGCTCAAGGAGATTAATATATGAGCATATTAGAAGATATAAAAAGTAAACTAAAAAGAATGTTTAGCGGAGAAAGTTTTGAAAGTGGTGCACAATTTTTACAATGGAAACATTTGAATTTAAGAAGAACTCATTGTTATCTTTGTGAATTTAATCATTTAAGAATTTTTGAAAATGATCAAACTAAACCACCTATTGGAAAAGATAATCACCTATTTTGCGAGTGCTTCTATGACGATGTGGAGCAAAAAGTGTAGGCTCAATATCAAATAAAGGTTTGCAATCCCCAGACGTGTATTTAAAAACATATGGCAAGTTGCCAGATTACTATATTACGACTGAGGAAGCAATAGAAAAATATGGTTGGAATCCTAGAAGAAATACTATTGCTGGCAAATGCCCTGGGAAAATGATTGGCGGAGATGTCTTTGATAACAGAGAACATATTTTGCCAGAAAAAGAGGGAAGAATTTGGTATGAATGTGATGTGGATTATGAAAGTGGAAGACGGAATATGAAAAGGCTTTATTATTCAAATGATGGCTTAATGTTTTATACAGAAACTCACAATGAGAGAGAAGTAATTCAAATAAAGTAAGGAGAAAAATCTATGAAAGAATTTATTTTTAATAAAAAAGAATATAATACATATAAAGATTTTTATATTGATATTGCTAAAAAATTAGACGCTGAAAATGATTTAAATTGTTTAGAATCTAAAGATTTGGGATTCAATCCAAACCATTTGTATGAATTTTTAATGGATTTTTATGATGAAATTCACAAATATATATTTATTGGATTTGACCTAAAAAAAATATCTAAGCAAAAAAATATCGATGATTATGAATGGTATATTATTATTAAAGTATTTAAAGATTTTGTTGTAAAATATCCCAATAATAAATTAGAATTTATAAATAATGAAAATTAAACTATATAAAGGTTTCTGTATTTAAAAGCATATAGTAAATTGCCAAATTATTACATCACAAAAGAAGAGGCTATGGAATTTGATTGGAGTCTAGGTAAAATTTAGCACATTTCGCATCATGGAAAATGATTGGAGATAAAAGAAATAGCTTTAAATGACGAATTAATATAGATCATGGTATAACATTTTATTATCTTGATTAAATGAGAAAAATGGAAAATTTTATAATGTAAAATCTGCATATATAGTATTTCCTGAAGGAAAATTAAGATGTGTTACTTTAGTAGGAGGAGAAAATGAAAGCTTATGATGATGTAAAAGTTATTAATGATAATGAAAATTATGAAAAAGAAGGGGTTTATAAAGGCATGGTTGGATATATTGTTATGCCTGAAATTAGAGATGACTGCTTTTTAGTATGCTTTATTGATGAAAATTTTGAAAAACATAAAGATGATTATGACTGGTTTAACTCGCATTACAATGAAATTAAAGAGGATATCTTTTGTGAAATTAAAATTAAAGATCTAGAATTGGTAAAAGATGGCGGATGTAGTGATGAAGAATTGTTAGAAGAACTGCCAAAAAATGACCCTCGCTGGTGGTGCAAAGTGGAAAATGGATTTATTATAAATTTAAATGGTGATAAGAAAAATAAAATACCGTATAACTATAATTCATAACAAATTATGAGTTGTTATAATAAATTTTTAACCAAGTGATTTTTAGTTTAAAATCATTTTTAATTTTACACGAATAATATATAATCTTTATTAAATTTTTTAAAAATTAATACAAAAATTATAAAACATGTTATAATGTAATAAATGACAGTATATGTCTATTTTAAACTTTTTGTATGATATAATTTCATAAAATCTCAAAATAAGGAGGAAATTATGGGATTATTAGACGCATACAAAAGTCAAATCAATGCTTATTTTAGTGAATGGATAAAGATTAATGATAAATTTTCAAAATGGACTATCGAAAATTTTTCATATCAAGATGGAGTTCCAGAAGATGGTGTTGAAAAACATTGTTGGAAATGCGTGACAATTAACAACTGTATATTTAAAAACGAAGATGAGAAAAAACCAGTAGAATTTGATTATAACAAATATTCTTATACCGAAATTCCAAAAGCAGTAAGGGGATTATATCATCCACATTGTCATTGTAAAAAAAGTGTGAAACTAGAAAAAGAGAATGGTATAAAAATGCTAATACCCAAAGGCAAAATTGAATGGTTGTTTAGAGATAAATTGCATAAAATACATGAATACGGCTATCATGGAGAAAGTGAATGGAATATTATAGATACATTAATATTTGCTTCTGCGAATGCTTTTGAACAAGGAAATTACAAGTGTAATGTCCATGATCAAAAAGGTTTTAAAATTACAATATTGGCAACAATAAATGGAATTAACCATAGACAAGGAGAAAATTTTAAAATTAAAGCGGGATATACAATTTTCCCAAATGGACAATTAAAATGTAATACATTATGGGGAGGAGAATGGAAATGAAATGTTACGATTTAGTAAAAGTGATTAAAGATAATTATACAAAAAATAATGTTCATATTGGAGATGTAGGCAGAATTTCAGAAGCTTGGATAATTAATAATTGTTTTACTGTTGCTTTTGATACTGGAAATGATGATGATTTTTATAATTTTTGTGAAATCAAAATTGAAGATTTAGAATTAGTTGAAGAAGGCTGGGGTAGGGAAAAAATACTCTTAGAAGAACTGCCTAAAAACGACCCTCGTTGGTGGTGCAAAGTTGAAGATGGTTTTATTATAAATTTAAATGGTGATAAGAAAAATAAAATACCGTATGACTATAATTCATAACAAATTATAAGTTGTTATAATAAATTTATAACAAAGTGATTGTTTTTAAATTAAAATTTTAAGCTACATTTGATTGAATAAAGTTAAAAAATTTCTTCTTTAATTTTTGCGAAAAATATATACAGAAATAAAAATTATATGATATAATAAAAATAGAGGAAAAATTATGGTTGGGAAATATAAAGTTATAACATTATGTGGAAGTACAAAATTTAAAGACGATTTTTTAAGGGAGCAAAAAAGATTAACTTTGGAAGGGAATATTGTAATATCTGTTGGGCTTTTTGGGCATAGTGGAGATAGTGAAGTCTATACAGAAGGTGCAAAAGAAATGCTTGATGATATGCATAAACGCAAGATTGATATGTCAGATGAAATTTTTGTAATAAACAAGAATGGTTATATTGGTGAAAGTACAAAATCAGAAATAGAATATGCAATAAAAACTAATAAAAAAGTAAATTATATGGAACAAATTAAAGCAAAATAAAGCTAACCTAATCTAGTTAGTTAAATATGAAGTTTCAGTTGGTAATTTTGTAAAATATAATATTATGTAGATAATTTATAAAAAGAAAAATATCTATTTTATTTACATATTATGATATACGAACTATAGGCTATGGTGGAGGAAGAGGAATATTAATACAAAGAGTTTTAATTAAACATGCAAACAAATTAGGATTATATAAAATTACAAATTTTAGATAAATAGTAATACAAAATTTAATATTATATGATATAATATTTTATGGAGGGAGAAATGAAAAATTTAGTTTTTTATCGTTGTGAAATATGTGGAAATATTGCAATTAAATTAGTGGATAAAGGTGTACCAATGTTTTGTTGTGGGCAAAAAATGGTAGAGATAAAAGCTAATTCTAACGATGGTGCAGTTGAGAAACATGTTCCAGTAGCAGAAGTTAAAGGTAATGCAGTTACAGTTAAAGTTGGTTCAGTATTACATCCTATGACTATTGAACACTACATATCACACATAATTATTGAAACAAATTTAGGATATAAAGTATTTAATCTTACACCTACAGATGAGCCTAAAATTGAGATTACATTATCAAATGGTGAAGAATATGTTAAATCATATTCAGTTTGCAATTTACATGGAATATGGACAGATAAAGTTTAGAAAATCTATATAAAGGGCTTTTTATATAAAGTCCTTTTTTATATAAATTAAATTTTTTAATATTGTATTGATGTTAAACAAAAATTTATATATAAAGTTTTAATAAAAATGTGGAAAAAAGTTAGCTTTCACCTTAAGAATGAGTTATAAATATAATAAGTCTGTAGAAAATTTTAAAGAACAAGTTAAAGAATCTTATCGAATGGGTAATTATGAGTATGAAAAACATGAGAAGTCAGGATATCAAATAAATTTGTTTTTAACAATAAATGGTAAGAATGAAAAATGGGGAATGGTATATAAATTAAAAACAGCATTTATAATATTTCCAGAAGGAAGAATAAGATGTGTTACACTAATAGGAGGGTGGAAACAATGAAATATTTTGACAAAGTAAAACTTCTTGTTGATAAAGGCAACTATTTAAAAGATAATGTACATAAAGGAGAAATAGGAACAATTTGGTTGCCTGAAATTAGAGACAACTTTTTTTATGTTGCATTTGAAACAGATGATAGTTGGAATGCATATAAATATTGTTTAATTAAAATAGAAGATTTAGAGTTGGTAGAAGATAAAAAATGTTCTGATGAAATTATTTTAGAAGAACTGCCTAAAAACGACCCACGTTGGTGGTGCAAAGTGGAAAATGGATTTATTATAAATTTAAATGGAGATAAGAAAAATAAAATACCGTATGACTATAATTCATAAAAAGTTATTCTAATAAATTTTTAACAAAGAGATTATTTTTAATTTAAAATCATTTTTAATTTTACACAAATAATATATCATCTTTATTAAACTTTTTAAAACTTGATACAAAAATTATAAAAAATGTTATAATGTAATAAATGACAGTATATGTTCATTTTAAAATTTTTGTATGATATAATTTCATAAAATCTTAAAACAAGGAGGAAATTATGGGATTATTAGACTCATACAAAAGTCAAATCAATGCTTATTTTAGTGAATGGATAAAGATTAATGATAATAAATCAATTTGGACAATAGAGGATTTTCCATATAAAACAGGAGTAAATGAAGAATTAACATATCCTCATTGTTGGAAATGTGTAACTGTAAATAATTGTTGGTTTAAAAATGAAGGAAATAAGAAGCCATCATATTTTGATTATAGTAAATATAGTTATACTGAAATTCCAAAATCCACAAGGGGATTATATCATCCATATTGTCATTGTAAAGAAAAATCTATAAATGTCCCAAGATTGAAGGATATTTCTATACTTAAAGATAGTAGAAAAATAAAAAGTTTTTTTGATCATAAAGTTAAATGGTTCTATAGCTGGGGATATTTAAATAAAGATAAAGACAATTTTATAAATACTATAAAAATGTTAGTATTAGATCAATATCGTAAAGGAAATTATGAAAAAGAAAAACATACTAAATTTGGGTATCAAATAAATATTTTAATTTTAATACCTGGCATAAATGAGAAAAATGGAAAATTTTATAATGTAAAATCTGCATATATAGTATTTCCTGAAGGGAAATTAAGATGTGTTACTTTAGTAGGAGGAGAAAATGAAAGCTTATGATGATGTGAAAGTTATTTCAGACAAATATGAAGATCAAAATGTACATAAAGGAGAAATAGGAACTATATGGTTTCCAGAAATTAGAGATGATTATTTTTATGTACAATTTGATACAAATGATCCTAAGAATTGGTATAAATATGCTGAAATAAAAATAGAAGATCTAGAATTGGTAAAAGATGGCGGATGTAGTGATGAAGAATTGTTAGAAGAACTGCCTAAAAACGACCCTCGTTGGTGGTGCAAAGTTGAAGATGGTTTTATTATAAATTTAAATGGTGATAAGAAAAATAAAATACCGTATGACTATAATTCATAAAAATAGATATAATAAAATGATTTTTTTGTAAAAATTAATATTAATTTTATTAAGAAAATAATCTAAACAATAAAGCAATTATATATCCTTAAAGTATTTATGGTTTAGTAAAAATTTAGTTGTAATTTTCATTTTATGTATAATATAATTTAAATTAGGAGACAAAATAAAAGGAGAATAAAAATGATAAGGATTAAAACAGATATAAATGAAAAAGCTCAAAAGTCACTTTCTAAAGATACTATTAATTTTTGTATTGTTGCTTTAGTTATAGGAAGTATAGGACTTTTAGCTTATATAATTTTAGCTACTATTTTTGAAAACAATTATTTAGATATTTTACTTTTGTTTAGCATACCTTTTGGTGTAGGGCTTGTTTATATTATATTTATAAATAAAAACATAAAGGCTATGGCTGAAAGCAAAATTACTAATGAATATGAATTTGAAGAAAATTATTTTAATGTAATTAGCTTTAAAAATGGTGAAGAATTTGGTAGACAAAAAGTTTACTATAAAGATATATATAAAGTTAAAGAAAAAGAAGAATATATTTTTATTTATATTAATAAAATAAATGCCTATATTATAGACACAACAAATTCAAATGAAGAAGATTTAAAAATAATAAAAAAGTTATTAAATTTAAAAATTAATAAAATTTAATAAAAATTTAAAATATTATGTGATTATTTTAAATAAATATTTAATTAAAAATTTGTTAAATAAATTATAATATTTATTTTTCTTGATTTTTATAGTATTTATTTTAGTATTTATTTTACAATATTTATATATTTTTAATTTTCTAAGCAAAATAAATGAAATGGGATTAATTTATATAATTTAAGTGAAAATTTTATAAAAATGTTATAATTTTTATTTTTCTTATTATAATAAATGTATAACTTTATGTATTTCTAATGTAGTAAATGTAACAACTTAAAATGATGCAAGAACACATTTATGCAAGAAAGAGTATAAAAAATAAAATATGGTAAAAATTGCTTGACTAAAATTTTTAACTATGATACCATTTTTAAAGTAAAATTAAAAGGAGATAAAATATGACAAATACAACTAAGAAAAGTCAGCTATCAAGATTTTGGGTTACAGCTATTTTATTGAGTTTTATTTGCATGAGTGCATTTATATTTACAGCTTGCGGCAAAAAAACTCCAAAATATACTGTTCCAGAAAACTTGACAGCAATATATGGGCAAACATTGGCAGATGTAGCTCTAACAGAGGGGTTTAGTTGGGAAGATCCAGTTACAACACCAGTTGGTAATGCAGGTGTAAATAAATTTACAGTTACATATACACCAGAAGATACTGACAAATATAAAACAGTAACAGGAATTGAAGTTTCTATTCAAGTAACTGCTGCAACTAATTCAATTACAGGAACTCTTTCATTAAGTGGTTGGACTTATGGAGAAGCTGCAAATCAACCAACAGGAGTAGAGGCGGCTTATGGAACAGTAGTTTACAAATACAGCACAGAGTTAGATGGAAATTATGTTCCAACAGTTCCAACAGCTGCAGGAACATATTATGTTAAAGCTTTTGTTAATGGAACAGCAAACTATAGTTCTGCAGAAAGTAATGCAGTTCAATTTACAATTGCTCAAGCAACATTAACAGCTCCAACAGGATTAACAGCAACTTATGGTCAAACTCTTGGAGATGTTACTCTTCCAGAAGGTTTT
>CALWEH010000016.1 GCA_944377145.1 uncultured Clostridia bacterium
CGATTGCGGCAGCACCTGTTGTTGCAACAGTAGCGGTTGGTGCGTTAGTTGGAACAGGTATTGCAACTGGAACAGCGGCAATTTCTACATATCAACAAGATGGGAAAGTTGATTGGGAAACTGTTGGTATCTGTGCTGGTGTTGGAACTGCTGTTGGTGCATTGACATCTGGTGTTGCTTATGGAATAACTAGTGCAATAACAGGTGGTTCTAGTGTTACAAATCAAGGGTTTGAAAGCTTTGATAAATTAAAAAATCATTTAGGTGATCCAGGAGATGGAAAAGCTTGGCATCACATTGTTGAACAAAGCCAAATAAAAAATTCTGGATTTGCTTCATCACAAGTAAATAATGTTAACAATATTATTTCGATCCCTCACGGTTCAGGTTCAGTTCATGCTCAAATTAGCGGATACTATTCATCCGTAAAGCCATTTACTAATGGTCAAACTGTAAGAACTTGGTTGTCAGGACAATCTTTTGATGCTCAATTTAAGTTTGGAATGGATTTGTTAAAACAGTTTGGAAATGTTACAGTATCAAATGGCGGTTGGGTATTTATACCATTTTAAGGAGAAATATGAAAAATATAACTATTGAAGATTTTATAAACGCAGCAATAATGGATGAGGAATTATCTAAATTGGGCGACTCAAAACAAGTTAATAAAAACTATAAAAATCTAGAGTCTATAAAAAGTTACTTGATAAATCATAGTGAAACTTTTATTTCTGATTGTAAAAAACTTTTATATCATGAAAATAATTCAGTTAAATTACACGCAGCAGTGGCCCTTCTTCCACATTCTTCTAAAGAAGCCATATCTACATTAAAGCAACTGTCGTCAGCACAGGGGTTGTTAGGGTTCACTGCTAAAATAACGCTTTCTGAATTTAAAAAAGGGAACATTCGCTCTACAAACTAACTAATAAATACCAAATAAATTGTATAAACTCATTAAAAAGTTGAAAATATGAAAAAAGAATTGACAATAGAAGAAAAAATAGAAAATTTTAGAAATGTTTGTATAAATAGATATAATGCTTTATATCTTGAGGACAATCATCAAAAAGGAAATAGATTAGAAACTAAATTAATTGCACAAGGTCAGGAACTAATTGTTTTGCAAGAAGGAGTTGAGGCGTTATTTAAGCTACTTAAAGATGAAAATGAAATTGTTAGATATTATAGTGCAAGTATAGTATTTTGTTTATATCCAAATGAAGCAAAAAAAACATTAAAAGAAATTGAAAAGAAAGGTAAAACACATTTAGCTTCAAATGTAAAATATGTTATTAAAAATTATGAAGAAGGAAATAATTACTTTGAAAAATTTTTAGCTGAAAAAAATAATTTATAGAATCTAATTTAAACTAACAATGTAATCAATATTTTTAATGTTTATAATTAACGCCATCGCAAGTTCAACATTAGTAACTGCAACAGTCGCAGCAGCAGCTGTTACAACAGGAGTTGTGGCTAGTGCTATTATTGTTGAACCTATTGCAGAAGGCATTGAACAAATTATAGATAAAACTACTGGAACTATTTTGGAGATAGTTTATAACGGAATAAGATACGCAGTTAAAAAATTGACAGATTCTGTTAGATATGAAATGCAAAATGGTTTATATTGGCTTGCCACAGCTGACAAGGAAACAGGAAAAATGTATATATCAACAACAGTTGTAACAATCAGTATTGCTTCATCAGCAATGAAAGTAGGATTAAGCTGCTATACCCCATCCTTCGCTGATGCATATAATGTTGCAAAAAACGCTAGTGATGGACTACAACCTGTACATAATGAAGCTCACGAAGTTGGATATTTTAATTATTATCATAGAGTAAATAAAAAAGGTGTAGCACATGCATTCTATGGTTCACCTAGGGAGATATAAATGAGTAATTATATAATGTTAATAAGTGATGGAAAAATGCAAATCAATACAGAGTTTAAAGAAATTATTGTACCAGACTCAATTAAAAAACAATTACCTTTTCAAGGAAAATATGGATATATTTTAAATCCTATAGCATCTGATAGAAAAGAGATTATTGCCAAACAAATGGCACCCGATTTCTATAAAGATAGTTGCAAATGGTTTGATGAAATTTACTTCGCTGTACAAAAAATATTAAATCAAAAAAACAAAGTAGCATTAATTGAAACCTATTATGATCAAAAACTAGATGAAGTGATTTGGGATTTTGAATCATTCCCTATTGAGAAATTAAAAGAGGATGAAGTATGTTTTGAGTTTGATACAATATATAATTTTACAATATAATATACATTACTCTACACTACATTATTTCTTCTATTATTAAAAGGAATATTATGAAAACAAAACAAGATGCACAACAAGAATTAATTAAGGAATTTGGTAAAAATTTCAACACAATAGATAATTTAATCAAATGGCTAAAATCTCATTATCATCCACAAATTTTCACATCAATGGAAGAGTTTGTTAAAACTCCTTATTTCCATATAACTGGAGATATGACTATTGATGAATATACAGATGATTACATAACTGAAAATGAAAATTATATTATTGCATTGTTTAATGATTCTAGAGATTTTAATAATATGCCAGAGGATTATTGTGATGATATCATTATTAGCTATGATAAAGAAAGTGGCAGAATTCTAAAATTCTGCTACACGGGTTATAACAATTCAGTCTTGCCATATATACAAAGTTTCGTAGATATAGATAAAACACTTTAATAAGAGTTCCATATGGCTAAAATTAATGCGAATAAATTTATAGGTGTTTTATTAACAAAATACAATGCAAAAGAGATTGATAGGAAAAAATTTGCTTTGTTATTAACAGGACAAGAATCGGACTTTAATTTATCAAATTCAAAACTTATGGGAAATTGTATTGATGATGAAATTAAAAATATATTTGCCAACTTTATTATTATACTTTTCTGGTACATAATCACAAGTATTCAACATATGACTAGCTGACTTTTGGATTTAACTATTAGAGTTAGCGAATTTTAAATTGTTTTTAAACTTTTTTGTTGACATCTTAAAATTTTTAATTATAATTAAAGTTAATTATGAAAAAAACTATAGACAATATATTACAACAATTTATTGATGATGCAATGTTTTTAAACAATTATTTGAAAGTTGAAAATCTATCGAATCCAGATTATGACGCAAAACTTACAGTAAAAATTGGCAAAAGAATAGAAAAAAATGCTACTTATATTATTCAGAATGATGGAACTGAACAATTTTTAAAATTATTAGATCATGCAAATATTGCTGTTGCATCTTTTGCTGCAGAATATTTATATCCATTATACCCATCTAAATGTATAGGAATAATTAAAAAATATGCAAAAAGTATTAAAAATCCATTAGATAGAAAGCGTGAAGAAGATTTAATTGATGGATTAGAGAATGATAAAATCTTCTTTACAGGTCATTTTAAAACCATATATGGCAAAGATGATTATAAAAGTTTATCACGAGAATAATTTTTATGAACAACAATATACAAAAGGTCTTGAAGTTTTAAAAATGTTCGCTGAACAATTAGGAGAAACTATTATATGGCTATAAATACATCTAATCAAAATTTAATCCAACAATTTATAAATGAGGCAATTACCTTATACAACTATACTTCTAGCAAGAATATGGTAGGAAATCCAAACTATGATTCAAAATACTCTGTAAAACTTGGCAAAACCCTTGATAAAATTGTTAAAGCAATTATAAATTCACAATCTGATATGGAAGAGTTTATTAAATTACTTGATAGTAAAGATTTATTAATTGCTTACCTTGCCGCAGAATATTTATACCCTGTGTGCCCCACTAAATGTTTAAATATTATGAAGAAATTTTATAACAAAGTAGATAATAAAATAGACCAATTTACTGTAAGAACTAAATTAGAAGGAATATCAAAAAAAGAAGCTTTCTTTATGGATACATATAAGAAGTTATATAAATGCGAAGATATTAATTCATTAAATCGTGAAAAAAATATGTGAACATCAAACAAGATGTCTTATAATAAATTATTAACAATTTAAATATAGAAATAAAACTATTAGTATATACTGGTAGCCTTAATTAAAAGGATAATTGATATGAAAAAGACAAATAAAGAAATACTTGAAGAAATCATCAAAGATGAAATATTTTTATTTGAATATACCTCTATAGATAATCTTACTAGAGAAAATTACGATCCTAAGTTAACGGTAAAAGTTGGTAAACGAATTGATAAAAATATAAGCACATTATTACAAACTGATGATGGTATTAAAGAATTAAAATCATTATTAAATATGAATGATATAAGATTAAATTTCGTTGCCGCAAGGTATTTATATCCATTAGATCCTAAATTTTATACAAGCATATTAATGAAATACAAAAAATCTCTAAAAGAAGATATAAACATATATGAAATTGAAACCTTAATATCGGGTTTAAGGAAAAAACAAAAAGTTTTTATTGATCAATATAAAAAATTATATGGCGAAGATAGATTTAAAGAGCTGAATAAATTATAGCAACATTATCAAGATAATTTATCTTTTAATGTAATGTTAGGAGAAACTATTATATGGCTATAACTAAAAAAACTACGACAACTGATTTAATTAACATATTTATTGAAAATTCAATATTTTTAAAAGATTATGAAAGTTCTGAAAGAATCTTAAAAAATGAGGAACACAGCTATAATTTGGCTAAAAAGATTTCAAGTAAAATTTCAAATGCAGTTAAAATATTACTATCAAATGAAGAAGGGATAACTGAGTTTGTAAAATTGTTAGATAATGAAAATATTGTTGTTTCTGCATCTGCTGCAGAATACTTATATCCATTATATCCAAAAAAATGTTTGAAAATTTTAAAAAAATATTCTAAATCATTATCAAGCAAATTAGATCGTTATAAAATTGATTGCAAAATTGAAGGTTTTGAACAAGATCAGCAATTTTTTATTGATTCATTTAAAAAAATGTATAACTGTGAAAATTTAG
>CALWEH010000017.1 GCA_944377145.1 uncultured Clostridia bacterium
AAAAAGGATATGTTCTATCCCCAGCTTATGACTTAACAAAAACACAAAACAAATTAGAACACGAAATGACAGTCAACGGAAATGCCAACCCAACAAAAGAAGACTTACTAAACATAGGAAAACAACTAAAACTATCAACAAATCTTTGCAATTCAATAATTGAGAAAATATTGTATGTGATTAGTTGAATTAAATAAACAAAAGGAGAAATTATGGAAAGTATTACCGATAAACTTATTGGTTGGGCAACAAATAACGGATATTGGGCTCAATCATTATTAAATGCTTGTTTTACTAATGGCGAAATTAGCGGCGATAAGCTGAATGAAATATTTAACAACTACAAGTCGCAAGATTTCCCTAATATTAAACTAATAGCTACGGGAGATGACAATGCTCATAAAACATTTTTAAAATCCATTAAAAACATAAAAAACGTTAATAAATTATTAGATAATCAAGAAATGAAATTTAACGATAATCTCTCTATAATTTACGGAGCAAATGGTGCAGGAAAAACTGGATATGTAAGAATCATAAAATCAATGGGAAATTCGTTAGATGATGAAAATGTCATTTACTCTGATTTAACAGAAACTGAAAAGGAAAATCATACAGCCGATATTAAATTTTTTAACGGGACTGAAGATGAAGAGTTTTTATGGAATAATATAGAACCAAGACAATTAAATATTAAAGTATTTAATTCTAATTGTGTTAGATTTTCCTTAAACAGCAAAAAAGATATTCAATTTATTCCACAAGATTTTAATTACTTTAATCTCATTAATGTCGCAACTGGAGAGTTGTCAAGGCTTGCAAAAGAACATATAAAAAAGTTGCAGTCCGATATGAAAATGTATGCAATAATTGACGATACAAAAGTTGCGAAATTATTAAATAAATGTGACAAAGTTGATAATGTTGAAAAGTTGGTTAATGAATTTATTAGCGAAAATTCATTGGAAATTAATAGTATCAAAAACCAAATTGAAGAATTAAATAAAAGATCAAAAGAGTTAACAAGTGATAGCATAGGAAATAAAATTAACAGTATATTAAAAATAAAGTCAAAACTTGAAGAATTAAATCAGTATGTATTTATAAAATCAAATTTATACAATTCAAAATTCTGGGACGATTACAAAAATGAATTAGATACGATATTTAGACTATTATCTAATAATGTAAAAATTGAAGATTTTGTTGAAAATTTGAATATGCAAGAAAAACAAAAACAATTATTTAAAGAATTTCTACTAGCGGCAGATGACTTTTTAAAATCAAAAGATAATATAAATTTTGAAGATGAAAAAACATGTTTGTTTTGCGGGCAGGAGTTAGAAGGTAAATCAAAAGAACTTTTAAAATCTTATAGTAAATTTATTACTAACGACAATACAAAAGAAATTAAAAAAATAACCAGTTCTATAACTGCAACTTGCAAAAAAATAAATGATGTTATTTCTACTATTAAACAATTAATTCCTTTATTAGAAACTGATGAAAATATATACAATAAAATATTAGATTTTATTAAGAATTTAAGTTGGTTATCTAATATTAATTATACTGAAGAACTTGATACTGAAATGTTTAACCAATATTCTTCATTTGAGGAATTTAAGATACAAATAAACACAACTATTAAAGACTATGAATTAAGGTTTAAAGAGTGTGAGAAATTAAAAGATGCCTTAGATGAAGCTATTAGCAATAATAGAAAAGAGTTGAACGAATTAAATAGTATTGCTATTTTATTAGAAAATAAAGATAAAATAGTTAAAAATATTGTAGAACAAAAAAATATTTATCCTTTAACAAAAATTTCAAACAGCAGCTTGTCTGCTATACAATCAAATATTTTAACTACTAAATACAAAGAAAAATTTAATCAAATATTAAATAACCAATTGGAAATTTTAGAAGCACCTAAAAATATTAAGTTTTCTCCAAACATTGTTTCTTCAAAATTGGCACTGCAGCAAAGTTTTTTAGATAAGAAGTATAATTTAGGTCATATATTAAGTGAAGGCGAACAAAAAGTTATAGCTCTTTCCCATTTTATTGCGGAGAACTTAATGGAAGACAAAGATAACATTTTAGTATTTGATGACCCTGTAAATAGTTTGGATTTAGAAAGAATGGAAATAGTTGCAAGAGCATTGGTAAATCTTTCGTTAAAGAAACAGATTATTATTTTTACACATAATTTAGTCTTTGTTGGGTTTTTAGCTTCTTTTGCCAAAGAAAAATTAAGTGATGAAGAAAGGACTTTTATTTGCATAGAAACATCAACTATGAATGGTAAGCATTTTACTGGTCAGATAAAATATGAATTTCCAAATGTAGAGTCTTATAAAAATTATAGAAAATTGGTAAATGACATTATGTCTAATGCAAACGAAAACAGTCTTGGAAAGGATAAGATGTATGAATGTTTTAGTTATATGAGAAGCGCAATTGAACTATTGGTAGTTGAGAAGGTGTTTAAGGGAACGGTTAATAGATATGAGCCTGATATCAAAATGGGAAGATTTGAAGAAATTAATACCGAAGCTTTAAATAATAATGCTAGCAGAATTTCAAGTTTACACAATAAAATTTGTAGATTTATATTAGCTCATAGTTCATCTGCCCAAGCAAGAATAGAACCAACTTTTGATATTTTATCAGAATGTTATAAAGAGTTTAAAGATTTAGACACTATATTTCGTATTTAAAAAATGCTAGAAATTCTAGCATTTTTTCATATATAAATTATAGGTTTGTTTTGCTTTTTGGCGTATTTGACAGTGTTATAAGCACCGCTTTTGTAGGTTTCTTGGATGTGGCAAATAAGGATGTCGCAGTTGTCGATTATCCACTCGTTTCGCTTTGTGATTTTTTGCTTGTAATGTAAATCTTCTAGTTCGGGCAATATGGTGTTATCATAGCAAGTAGGAATTGGATATTTTTCTTTGTCGTGATGATAATATGTCAAGATTAAAACAAGCTTTATGTTCGGATATTTATTTTTAAGCTTTAAAATTGCTTTTCTGCACTTATTGTCAAAAGCACCATAATTGCCGTCATAAAATATTGTATAACCTTTATTAATTAACTCTT
>CALWEH010000018.1 GCA_944377145.1 uncultured Clostridia bacterium
ACATTTTCGTCTTTTCCTTTGATACTCATGCAAAACTTAATTACGGCTCTCTTATATGTCTATGCTTATTACTCTTCTCTCGTAATTTATATTTGCTTCATGTAAATATGTAGTTGTCATTGTACTAAATTTAAACTAATAGTTTAAAGCGTTCTTTATAAAACGCATTTTTAATATACCACACCTTTTCAATTATGTCAACACTTTTTTAAAAATTTTTTAGTTTTTTGTAAGTTTTTATTTTATATTAACTTTTTTTTATTTGAATTAAGTCAAAATTCTACAAATTTAGACATATTTTTATAATTTTAGCATCTAATTTTAACATAACTATTGAAAAATGGTTAAAAATAATGTATAATATAAATAGTTAAAATTAAAGGAGCTTTATAAAATGGGAATGAAAACGCCAAAATCATCTGATGGAACTATGGTTAGTTATAAAGGTGAAACTAGAAGAAGAGATAAAAGAAAAATACAATCTGATATTCAATTATCTATTAACAGTGCTATAAAACCAGTATTTATAGGAAATTTATTGTGTTCTTATACATCAAATAATAAAAATTATGTAAAATTATTAAAAGTAAGTTTTAATAATATAAATTCTTTATACACAAATGATGATACTTATATAAATATTCTTAAAATTAAAGTATTGTTAGAAATTATGAAATCTAATATAGAATTTATAGAACAAATAATTAATACAAAAGAATTGCCTAAAGAATCAAAGGATTTAAAATATTCTGGATACCTTCTTAAAAAGCCGGGTGTAAATTTGTCTAATTATAATTATGAAAGTTTTATGCAATTAATTCAAAAACAATTTGGATTTTCTTCTAAACTAAACCCAGATTATACAAGCAATGATAAAATATTATCTAAATTATTAAAAGATTTGCATCAACATGTATCAGAACAAATTACAAACAAAAAACCTTTAACATTATCTAAAGAAAAATTTTTAGAATTATCAGGTCAAATTAGGGAAGTTTTAAATAAAAATGCTTCTATATATAAAGCTATTAATAATGATGATACAATACTTCAAGATTTTTATAGTAAATATTTCCCAACAAGTAATGAATCAAAAGAAAATGACATAAATCCTGAACAATAATAAATAAAAATCCATGGTATAATCCATGGATTTTTATTTTGCAAGCAAATTCTTTCCATACCCATAAAAAATCTTATTCAGTTATACTTCACATTTAATATTTAACACAAAGCTCCTATCTCTACAAAAACATTAGACATGCAACAATTTGGTAAAAATTTAAATTTATCAGTGTTTAAATACAAATTTAAATTAAGACATTAGCATGTCGAAATAGCCTAATTTGCATTTTTATTTAATAGCACAAATTATACACTACTTTATTATGTGTTTCTATGTTTTGATTTTATCCTAAATTCAATCTTCGATTGTCACCTATTTAAAAACGCACCAAAATAACTTTGGTGCGTTAAAAGAATTGTTGACGGACAAACTGTTTCATCTTAACTGGACAACTAAAATTTTTTATTTTACTATATATAAATTTAATTTTCGCAGTTCAATTTTGTTATTTTGCAATTTACTAAATCATTGACAAAATTGTTATTATAAATTTTAAGTTGTTAGAATAATTATTATACTAAATTATAAGATTATTTTAGACTATTTGCACAGCTTCTTTAATCATCTATCATAATCAATAATTCCTTTATTTTTTTGATTTTTAAAATTTGTTCTTATGATGTAATTTAAATCTTCTATTGCTTTATCTATATTCATCATTCCATTTCCAATAGGATAATAAACAGGATATACATTATAATTTTTTCCTGCAATATTTTTTAAAAAACTTTGTTTCCTACATTGTGATACTGATATATTTTTATTTAATACAATAGAGCTAACTTGGTTGCCAAGAGTTATAATTATTTTAGGATTAATTATTTCAATTTCTTTGTATAACAAATCAAGATATTGACTATAAACTGAATTTGGTAATGCCCTTGCATCAACTTGAGTGCATTTTCCAAGATTAGTTATGAAATATTTATGTTTTTCTACATCATCATATACTATATCAGCAAATTTCTCATCCCATTCCTGTGTTTTTTTTCTTTGAATTTCTTCATATATTCTTTCATTTAATAACCCAATTCTGTAAAATAATTTCCATATATTTTTAGTTCCTATCCATGGGGATCTTCTACCTTTCCAATGAGGGTTGGATGCAATATTTCTTCCAGTTGGATTCATAAATACAAAACAAATATTTGGAGCATTTGTACATCCGCCATTATATATGGATGTTAATTCTTTAGCCCCATATTCTTGTTGCAACTTATCATATTCTAGATTTAAATCACTTATTTTCATTATTTAACCACCTTTTTTAATTCTTCCAATACTGCTTTTTCCAATTCATTATAATTTCTACAAATCTTGGTAGCTGATTGTTCTAACATTAAATTTACACCCATATGTTGCCCACCATCTACATAATAGTCTAATTGATGTGTTTCATAAGCTATAATTATTTTATTATAATAATAAGCTATTCCTTGTAAAATTGAACTTCCAAAATTAGGTTCATTTTCGTCATAATTAGTTACTAAAATTTTAGAACCAATTAATTTTTTTAATTCTTTTTCACTATTAAATTCAGAAGAATATCTATCACTTTGAGCACATTTATAATTTTGTTCATTTATTTTGTTTTCTAAATTCTTAGTTATCTTCTTATTCCATTCATATTTCATCCCAGAAAAATCAATAAAAACATCATTTTTAAATCTACTAAAAAGTTTATTGTTATTTTTATATTTTTTAATAACCTCTTTTATTTTTATTTCTACATATTTTTTAAATGTTTCTATATTTAAATCTAATTCATCAACATATGAAAGATTCTTATTATTAATATATTCATATTTAAACATATTTACATTGTCTTTACAAATAGGGTCATATTGAAATTTTTGAAAATTACCTACTTTAGAATTTACAAAGTCCGTAGAAAATAGAATAATTGGTATTCTTTTAGCTATACAATACCCTACTTCAAACCCTATTCCAGCATCTAATGATAATCCATCTACAATTCCTATTAATACATCAATATTTTTTAAAGACTTTATATCAGCATTAAAAATATTTTTGCTTACATTTCCAGTCATTGATACTTTTTTATTACTTTCTTTAAATGGTAAAAATATGTGATAATTATTTATTTTCAATTCTTTTACAACATTTTCTGTTATTTCATACATCATATAAGATATTCTTCTATCAAAAAAACTAAATAATTTAGTGGCTATATAAATATTCATATGATACTCCTTAATACCTATTAATTTTTATCATCTTCATTACAATACTCTTTAACTCTTATATTTACACCATTAATTATTTTATATTCTCTATGTTTATTCTTATTGACTTTTTTTAATATCTCAGATTCTAAATCAATATTAAGTATTTCAGATAAACCTAAAATGTAAATAATAACATCTGCTAGTTCTTCACCTAAATCATACTTATTTTTTCTCCATGCCTCATAGGCTTCTGCCATTTCTCCATAAGTCAAACAGAATTCCTTATTTATGTCGGTTACATTAAATCCCTTATCAAGTTTATTTTGATATATTTCTTTTTGAATTTTTTTTAAATCTACCATAAATTATATCCCCTTTCTTTTTCATTTAATACATAATTAATTCTTGTTGCAATTTGTTTAAAAATATTATTAATACTATCATTACCATCTATTTTCTGTAAAGAATATTCATCCAATATACTCATATATGCTTTTCTTACTTTATCTAAATGTTCATAAGAATATAGTATATTAAATTTTTGATCTGTATTTCTTTTAATTGAAGTTTCCGGTGTAATATCGATGTAAAATCCTAAATCATGTTTTGGAAAATTTTTATTTACACTCTTTACCCAATCTTTATCTATTCCATCTGCCATTCTATATGCAATAGCAGATGGTACATATCTGTCAAAAATAACTATGTCGTCTTTGTTTACTTGCCCTAATCTATCTAATAATAATCTTCTATCAGCTGCAAAAAGGTATGTTTTTAATTCTGGCGTTAATTTCCTTTCTTTTGAAAGTTGTTTTATTTGCTCTCCTATTGGGGTGCTTAATTCTTTTGCTAAAATTACATTCTCCCCTTGCATCTTATAATATTGCGTTAACATTTTTGCAATAGTTGTTTTTCCTGTATTGTCTAATCCTTCTAAAATTACTAGCATATAATCATTACTCCTTTTATTTTTTTCATTAACAGTATATCACTTTTTCTCTTATTTGTCTACATTTTAAGAATTTTTAAGTAATATACTATTTGTGTAAATTTTTCACATTATTTTACTTTACTATAGAATAAATTTTAAAAGTCAGATATAAAAAAGAAGCATGATATTTTTAATAAAAAACCAACCAAACTAAAGTGTTCAGTTGGGTACATAATGGCGGAGAGTGAGGGATTTGAACCCTCGCACGCATTGCTACGTCTACATCCTTAGCAGGGACGCCTCTTCGACCTCTTGAGTAACTCTCCAATTTAATATATTATTGCCCTAAAACTATATTTTATTTCATATTAATTTTAGATAACAATATTAGTATAACAAAACTTTTTTTAATTGTCAACAAATTAAAACCAAAAACTTTTATACATTTTATAATTCTATAAATATATTGCAGTAATTCTATTTTATATGTTTAGTGTAAAAATTTTATAGTATTACATTATTAAACATATTTAATATTAATAAATTTAATTAACTTTTTCACTATCTAAAATATCTATTTCCACATTATAATAAAAATACACATTTTTTAATGTGTATTTTACTTATTATTTAAAATATTAAATTTATATTGGAATTACATAATGATATGTGCCATACACATATAAGGTATATATATAGTTTAATTTTCTTAAAGTTTCATTTGCCACTTCTTTAAATTTATCTAAATATCCTACAGTTACAAAATCTGTATAATAAAACCTTGTCATATCTAAAGTATATACCTCTTGGCTAATTAAACCACCTGTTAAAGAGTAATATATTATAATCTCTTCTGCCTGCCCCATTTCATTAATATACACATCTGGAATAGATGTAAATAAAGAATTGCCTATATATAATCTCTTATTAAATTTAATTCCCAATAAATCTAAAACTGTTGGTAGTAAATCATAAGCTGAACAAAATCTATCTGTAGATACCAATCTATCCCCATCTTCATTTGTATAATTAAAAATTCCATTACTTTTTATAATTAAAGGAATAGTGTTTAAATCTATATCCATATAATCAGCCACTTCAACTTCTTTTATATCATTAGATAAATTATGATAATACGCATTATGGTCAGAATATATAATAATAGTAGTATCATCATATATTTCATATTCTTTCAATTTGTCAATTAAAGCTCCAATAGCTCTATCTAGTCCAACAATAGTAGCTTGATAATTTACCAATCTATTTATAAATTCTTCCCCTTTATCTTCATAAGCTTCACAAACATTTTCATACCATTTTGTTTTAACCTTATTTTCATCTTCTAATTCGCAAGTTTCTCCATACATCACATAATCTTTATATTCTACTTGATCTGCATTATTTGAATTATTATCATAAGGTCCATGACTAGAAACTGTTGTGTAAAAAGTAAAGAATTTTTCAGCATCTTCACCATAAACAGATTTATTTGCTTTTTCTGGAATCATATAATCCATTGCAGAATATACAAAGTCCTCTTCTTTTATCCAATTTCCCCATTTAAATCCGCCATCATATCCAAATTCTTCATAATCCCAGCAATATATATTATCAAATCCCAATTTAGTATGCGTTTTATTTCTCTCATAATAGGTGCTTTCATTTGTATGAAAATATGCTGTTGAATATCCATGCTCACTTAAAATATTTGGCAAAGTAAAGTCGTATTGACTTGCATCGCTATTTTTAGTTACTTGCTCCATATATTTGCCTATTGGATAACTTCCAATAAATCCAATGCCCTCAGAAATATTTGTTTTACTCTTAGCAAAAAAATCTGTAGCAATAAATCCATCTTGAATTAAAGAATATATATTAGGAGTTAATTCATCACTTAAAATTCTTGAATTAAATGTTCCATCACATAAAGCAAACCATTCTAACGATTCTACCATGATCATAATTACATTGTTGCCTTCATCTACCCCAAACAATTCACTATCCTCTTCATCATGGACATCTGCGTTATTAAAATAATTAATAGCAGCATCTAATAATTCATTATTCGTGTTAGTATTCCATACAGTGTTTAATAAATTATTTGTATAATATCCAAACAATCCAAAAGTTTTAAGACTTGCTAATTTTAACATTGATGTATCCATCAAAAAACTATCACTAACTTGACCAGCTTCTACAATATTTTTAGTTGATTTAATATTATTTCGTTCTGACACATATATACTTGAAGCAAAGCCTTGAATAATACATAATACCATTACTACAGCTACAGTAAAATTTTTCTTAAATGAAATAGGATAACGTTTACGTCTTTTTGCAATAAACACAATGCCTATAATAATGGATATATATACCACTACTAATGCAACTATTAGCCAAATATAAGTAAAATCACTTGTTACAGCTTTAGCCGCCTCTTTAAACAAAGTGATCATATCTAAAGAAAATATATCTCCATACAAAGAATAAAGTGTAAAATTTAAATAAAATAATAATACTTGAATTCCTAACATTATTGCTGTAAATATTGCTTGAATAACATAATTTGGGATAATAAATATCAATCCAGCAATCATTAATATAATTGAAAAATCGTATAACCAATATTTAGGAAACAAGCCAATATCAAGACTGATAAACATAGCAATTTCTAAAAAAATTGCCACAATTATATAATAAGTTAAAAATCCAAATTTATATTTTATATTTTTTAACATATCACCCTTCTTAAGTAAATTTGTCACACAAATGTATTATACTTCATAATAATCAATAAGTTTTTAACATATTTATTATACCCTTTATTTTAATTTTGTCAATATTTATTAAAATAATAATTGAATATTTATTAATCTTTTGATAATATATTAATATGTTTAATTTATTTAAAAAGAAAATTGAATTAAAAACAACTAAATCTATTATGGATAGCATTCATGAAAAATCAGGAGTTAAAATAGGAACAAAAATACAAATTCCTAAAAATTATGAATGTTTAATTTACCATAACTCTAAATATTATTCCACCTTATTAGAAGGAGAATATGAAATAACTCAATCACTTTTGCCTGAACTTTTTAAAAAACAAAATAAAAATTTAAAGAAAAAACGCATAAAATTTATAGCACATTATATAAATATTTCTCCTCAAAAAATAGAAATAAAAATTAAAAAAAATAAATATATAATCAATTTTATTATAATGAATAGCCAAAATTTTGCTGAATTTATACTTCTATATACTTATAAAACTGATCAGCAATATAGCTATTATTGTTTAAAATCTGTTTTTGAAGAATGTTTAAAATCATTTTCAATTGATAATGTTGATAATATAAATAAACATTTAAATAAATTAGGAATAAAAATTTTAAATATAAATTCTAATACTTCCTCTATTTTTAATAATAATGAAAATGTAGGCGATAAAAACGAAAATATAGACAATTCTAATACTATTCCAACTTGCCCAAATTGCCATACAGTATTAAAAATTGATACAGTATATTGTTTAAATTGCGGATATAAATTAAAATAATTTAATTGACAAATTTATAAACTTAAATTATAATGAACTTATTGCTAATAACTATTGAATTAGCATTAAGAAGGAGAAATTATGATAAAAAAAACTGATATTTTAAAAGATATCTTAGAAAAAAATGCTAATGCTGAAGAGATTTTATTAAGTTTTGGTATGCATTGTTTATACTGCCCTATGTCTCAAGCTGAAACATTGGAACAAGCTTGTTTAACCCATGATTTAGATGTAGACACTGTTTTAAAAGCTTTAAATCAAAAATAATATCAAAAAAAACATATTAGTAAGTTCTAATATGTTTTTTTTTATTATTTTTTGCTTTTGCTTAAATTTTTAGATAAAAGTTCACACTGCTTTTTTGTTAGCTTAATATTTTTATTTTCTTTTTTTATTTTATTATTAATTTCACTTATTTTAGCATCAATAACCTTTACTGTATCAATCATAGCAAAAGACTCCTTTTAAATTAACATATAATTAAAGTTGATTCGCATCTTTTCTTGGACGACCACGCTTTTTAGCTTGCACAGGTGTTTCAGTGTTTGTCAACTGCTTTTTAGGTCTACCCACAGGGCGTTTAACTTCAGTTTGCTCAACCTGTTTTTTAGGTCTTCCTACAGGGCGTTTTGTATTTAAATCTTGCTGAGCTTCCTTTCTAGGACGACCAACCTTATGTTTTACCTCTAGTTCTGTATTTTTTCTAGGTCTACCCACTCTTCTATTAGTATTTAAATTTTGCTTTTTAGGTCTACCTACAGGACGTTTTGCTTTAGGTCTGCCTACAGGTCTAGCTTTTCTTGGTCTTCCTACTGATCGTTTTTCAGTTTCTTCACTGTCAGTCTTTCTAGGTCTACCTACTTTGCGTTTAACTTTAACTTCCTCTTCTTCAACATGTTTTTTAGGACGTCCAACTTTTCTTTTTTCTTTAACTTCTTCTTCATCTACTATTTTTCTAGGTCTTCCAACACCTCTCTTTATTGTTGTAGGAGCTGGCAATTCATCGCTATATTTTTCTTGCTCTATCTCATTTGTTGAATCGCTTTCATCAGTTTTAAATCCTAAAATATTGTCTAAATCTAGCTCAGTATTATCCTCAACAGCCTGTTGTTTATTTTGCTCAACTTTATCTATATTTTTAATTTCTTTACTATCGTCTTTTTCTAAATTTTGCTTATTTTCCTCTGTATCTTGATCTTCATCTCCAAAATCAAAATTAAAGTCATCATCTTTATGTGTTTTTGGCTGATCTTTATAAAAATCAAAATCAAAGTCGTTGTCCTTAAATTTTACTTCATTTTCATCTTCAGTTTTATTATCTTCATCTTTTACTGGCTCTGCATTTTCCTCAACATTTTCATTTTTTAATTCATCTGTATTTTCATTATCGTTAGATTTTTCAACTTCATTTCCACTATCCTCATCATCTGTAGGTTTATCTGCCTTTCTTTTCAATTCTTCATCTAATGGAACATATTCAAATTGAGAATTATTTGAATTATCTTCTAGAGGAATAGTTGAACTGCTATCATTTGAGTCACTGGTTGAGCTATAATCCGTTTGATTATCATATTCATTATAATTATCTTGATTTGAATAATCTTGATTATCATAATTATAGTCATAATTTTGCCCATCATCATAATCTTGTTCGTTGTAGTCATAATCTTGATAATTTTGATCGTCATAATTATAATTTTCTTCATTGTAACTTGGATCATCATAATTATAATTTTCATAATCAGCATTTACATTATCTGCTTGACTATAATTTTGATCGTAATATTGAGAATTATTATCATAGTTTTCATCAGTTGGAATATAATTATCTACATTTTGATTATCTACATTTTCTTGTTGATTATCATCATAATTATAATCTTGACTATACTGCTGATCATTATTGTCATTATTAGGCTCAATATATGTTTGAGTTTCTATATTTTGTTGTTTTTTCTTTTTTCTGCCAGATTTCACTTGAGCTTGCTCTTCTTCTTGATTATTTTGTATTGGTTCTGGTTGCACCATATCATGTTCTTGAGATACAACTTCTTGATATCTTGTATATACATTTTCTAGCTCTTCATTTTTATCTTCAAGCTGAGTTTCAAGATCTTTAATCTGGTCTTTATAATCATCCATTCTTTCTTGAGATTTTTCATCAACAATTTTTTCAAGATTATTATACACTTTAACTGAATATGTGTTAAACTCACTCAACATAGCAGTTTCCAAAGCTTCTTTTGCTTTAACAATCTCTTCATTATAATGTTTTATCTCTTGATCCAAGCTTTTAACAGACTGATTATATTTATCTGTTGCTATATCAAAATTTTTCTCAGATAATTGTTGTCTATCAATTTCATCTCTCATCTGCTTTTTAATGTAATTCATTTCGATAGTAGATGAAGCTTGCTCTAATTGAGTTTTAAGATTTTCAACTGTTTCTTTACTTGTTTGTACCTGGCGTTGATATTCTTTAACTTGTTCTTTATAGTTATTTTCTAAAGCTGTTATTTCGTTATTAACTCTTTCAATTTCTTGCAAATATTTTTTTCGTTGTGCTGAAAAATTTTCAGTTTCACGCATAGCTCGATCCAATACAAGAGAGCCATCTAATCCAGCCTTATCAAAATCAAATTTTTCATGTTCTACACTTTTAATTCTTGCTTTTTCCAATTCTTGCTGTTCTTGAACTGCACGTTTTTGTAAATATGCAAACAATACAGGTATTCCGCTTTTAATCTCTTCCTGTGAAAACAATACTTCATAATCTACAAATTCAGGCAAAGTTAACATAGCTTTATCTATATTTATCTCAAAATATTGATAATTTTGAAACAAATCTCCGCTTGTAGCATTATGAATTAAATCTAAAATCATACTAATAAGCCAATATACAACTAAAATTGTAATAGGAATAATTACAATATCTTGCAATACAAGGTTAGCATTAACAGATTGTACAGACATAAATACACTTACAACCAAGCTTAATGCAACAAGTATATAAGATATAATTTTATACACACCCATTTGTTGTTGATATGAACTATTCCTTAAAGGATTTTCCACGCAATGTTTAAACGACATATAATAGCTTGCTGGATGTTCACGATACAACATAAACTGTTGCCATTGCCTACGAAAAGCTTTAGGCACACTTCTAGCTTTCATCAAATTATTAAAGGCCACTAAATTATCATCATTAATTCTAGGATTCCTTTCTAAAAATTTATTAATTTTATCAATAGTTCTTGTTAATGTACATTCATACGCAAAAGAAGTGATAATAATTATTACCACTGACAACAATAAGAATGCTCCTACAAATATTAAGAACAAATAAGAAAAGTTCCTAATATATTCTCCCATTGAATTGAAAAAGCTTTGTATTCCATCAAAAAATTTCATATTTTACCCCTGATTTTTTTTAGCTTTCAGTTTTATTATAACACAAAACTTTCTCATTTACTAACAAATTTTGAATATTTTTTATATATTTTTCAAAAAATATTTAAAAATTTTGAAAATTTGCCCAAGAAATACTTATTTATAGTATTTTAAATTAGTTTTAATATTTTTACATAAACTAAAAAATATTCATAAAAAATAAAGATTTTTAATAAAATAATTAAATAGTAGGGCTTAGCAATGTAAATTTATTTAAAATTGCTTGCAAACTATTAATTTTAATGATAATATATTTATAGGAGAAATTATGTATTATTGGATTTACTACATGCTAGGAATTATCTTATTGCCAGGGATAATATTTGCAATATATGCTCAAAATAAAGTGAGTTCTAGCTTCAAAAAATATAAAAATGTCACATACTCAAATACAAAACCGGTACACGAAAAAGCCAGATTTTTCTTAGACTCACTTGGTTTGTTTGATGTAAAAATTACTAAAACGTCAGGATTTTTAACTGATTATTACAATCCTAAAACAGACACAATAGCTCTTTCTGACGAAGTATATAATTCTACTTCTATAGCATCTTTAGGAATTGCTTGCCATGAAATTGGGCATGTGCTACAGCATAAAAAAGGATTTTTCCCTTTAAAATTAAGAAACATTTTTGTTCCTATTATAAAAATTTCAAGCTTTTTAATGTGGCCTTTAGTTATACTTGGATTAATTTTAGAATTTACACAATATTTCTATACAGGTAATGTTCTTATTATAATTGCCATTTGTATATTTGGCTTGTCTGTAATATTTAGTGCTTTAACTATTCCTATTGAAAAAGATGCTTCAAAGCGAGCATATAAAATGCTGGTAGAAACAGGAGAATTAACTCAAGAAGAAGGTGAAGGTGTTAAAGAAGTATTGGATTCTGCAGCTTTAACTTATGTAGCAAGTTTAGTTGTATCAATTTTATCGTTTATTAGATTTATTTTATTTATATTTGTATCAAGAAGAGATTAAAAATATATAAGGGGTATATAATGAGATATGATATTGTAAGGCAAAAACGCCGTTATGAAATGTTTGATAAAAGTAGCAAACGAGAGGTTTTGCAATTAATCAAATTTTTTGGTAGATATCAAATACGAAATGATGGAAAAGTAAATAAACAATATATTTATTATGATACTGATAATTTAGATTTATTTAAGAGCGGAATAGCATTATTTAGAACAATTATAAATGGAAAACACACTTTAACTATGACTTTAGAACGTTTATACAATGAAGACAATAAACGCTTACAATCATATTCTAATAAACGCAATGAAATTGAAATTGAATCAAGAAGTAGTATATTTGATTATCCTGAATTTTTAAGAAATAGCTTTAAAAATATGTTTGACAGTTTTGTAAATCTTGATCCAGACTATTTATTAAAAAAATTAAAATTGACATATAGCATTTCTACTGTAAGTTATGAATATAAAATTATAAATGGAACAGGATTAAAAGCTACTTTATCTTTTGATAAAGATAAATATATAGATCACTGGACTAAACGCAAAGCATCAAGCTGGTATTTAACAGTATATCAACATTCTAGAGAAAATACAGATGAAGAATATGCTAATTTAATATCAAAATTAGAAAGATATTGTAAATCTCTTACTAGAATAAAAGAAAGTAAAGTTGAAATAGCTAGAACAAGAACAAAAATAACTCCAAAAAAAGAAAATAAAAAGTAAAAAATCTCCTATTTAATTAAGGAGATTTTTTAATATTTATATAAATATTTATATAACGCAATTGGTGCGACAAGTGATAAAGTATCCTAACCAACTACAAGTCCTATTGGGTGTAGGGTATGTTCAGTTAAGCGTTAGTTTGATAAGTCATTGTCTTTCTAAAATTTCACAATCATCAAATGCAAATCTATTTTGACTATAATACTTTGGTACTTTTTCTAGTTTTATATAACCAATCTTTTTATGCAAATTTAAAGAAGCTTTATTGTCTTTATCAATATAACTTATCATTTTTTTGCAGTTGTGATTTTCAGACAAAAACTTAAACCCTTCATTTAAAACAATTTCTGCATAACCTTTTCGTCTAAATTCTTTTTTAGTTAACACTTGTCTTGAACAATAAATTGTTTTTCTATAATCAAATATTACAAATCTACAAACAGATGCAGGGATATTATTAATTAGTAAAAGAGTAAAATATACTCCATTTGATAGTTGTTTGCCTAAATTTAATGTTTCTTTATCAACTTCAAAAATATTACACAACCATTCTGTTGTTTGTTTCTTATTTTCTTTGTAAAAATTTTCATCAATATTTATCAATTTTTGCATAAAACTCTCATCTTTTGTTTGAAAACTAAATTTTTTCATTTTTCTAATTTGGTGC
>CALWEH010000019.1 GCA_944377145.1 uncultured Clostridia bacterium
TCAAAAGTTATGAGATAAACTTGAATAACACAATTTTGGTAGAGAATATAAGGAATTTAAGGGGATTTGATAGCACTAAAAAGCATAAGAAAAGAAGTGCAGGGTGCACCTCTTAATCAGTGGGTCCGGGGTTCGAGTCCCCGAGGGTCCACCACTTTCTCCTATAATAACTCCATTATATTTAGTTAACACACCTTTATCTGGTGATAATTGTTTTAATAACATATGAGGGTTACCACCCGTTATAATTAATAATCCGCTTTCTTGAATATCCTTTTCAATTTCTTCTTGCGTCTTTTTAAAGCAATTCTCTACAATAACTTCAAATCCTAAATCCGTTAATTTATCATAATATTTACTCATTCCTGGAATTATCCATTTTTCTTCCAAATCTTCACTTCCAAACTCGTTTGGGAATGACCATGGCAACACAACCACTTTTTTATTTTGTAGATTGTTTAACTCATCACTAATTTCAGCTAGTATATATTTTACCTTTGAACATAAATAAATTTTCATAATAGTCTATCATCCTTTAATTTAGTTATTATAATATTACTAATTTGTTCTGGCGTATAGTCTTTTGTTTTTATTGACATATTGTTAAATCTTGTAATATACTTTAGAAATAATTTTCTAGTTTTAGGAAGAGTTTGGTAGTGAGTTCTTTTACACACAATCTCTTTTCTTTTGGAAACTCTCTCACTTGCAATATCGGGGTCTATATCTAAATAAATATATAAAGCAGGGGTGTCCATATTATCTAAAATATTTTTTTGAAATTCAAGATTAGATTTTAATATTGTTGAATACACATAGAAATCCAATAAATATCTTTCACAGATAATAAAATCATACATTTGATAATTTTGTATAATATTATTTAAATAATTCCACACATCAGTTAAATGAATTATACCAACAATTTCAGAGCCAAAAAATTGTTCATAATCAACTTTTAATAATTCACCTGCTGTTTTTAGTTTTTGTAGATTTTTAGGATGATGCATTGGATTACAAAGAAAAACCTTATTCCCCTGTTGTTCTAGTTTTTGTTTAAGCATTTTTGCTTGAGTTGTTTTACCGGAACCATCCAAACCTGCAAATGCAATTATTTTACTCATTTCTATCCTTAAATTAAACAAGCATTATCGTTTTTTTTTATTAATAGAGTATCCTCTGAACCCTTTGACAAATCAATTGTTGCAGGATCCAATCTTTCAAACATAATAGGAACTTGTTCAAGTACAACAGTTGAATCGTAAGACACAGGAGCCCATTCCATAATTTCTTCTAATCCTAATAATTTTTTAACCATTTTTGCATGTTTTGGCAATACAGGTTCATAAAGATTTGCCATATTAGCAATCATATAAATGCAATTTGATGTAACCTTATTAAATTCTTCGATATTAGTTTTTGCTAACACCCAAGGAGTTGATTGATCATAATACCTATTTGCAAATTGTATATAATCATACAACCTAGTTGTTGCAGCTCTTAATTCTCCTTTTGAAATTAGATCTCCAACTTCTTGGTATGTTTTTGCAACTTCAGACCCAACTTCTTCATCTAATACCAATTCTGGTAATTTACCTTTAAATTTTTTACTTAAGAAAGCCAAATTCCTATTTATGAAATTTCCGTATCCGCCAACCAAATGTTTATTGTGTAAAGCAACAAATTCATCTAAGCTGAATGACGAATCCTTTCTTTCTGGATTGTTAAATGTAAAATAATATCTTATAGAATCTGAATCAAAATTTTCTATTAATGAATTTACTGTAACTAAATTGCCTTTACTTTTTGACATTTTTTCTTCGTTCATATTAATATATTCGCAAGAAATTATCATTTCTGGTTTAGATATAGTTTCATCAATAGCTGATAATAACGCTGGTAAAATTACAGTGTGGAACACAATATTATCCTTACCATGAACATAGTAGGATACCGTATCATTACTTCTAATAAATTCATCAAAATTAATGTCTTGTTTTTTCGCAGCTTCTTTACCTGCAGAAAGATATCCGATAACAGCTTCTATCCAAACATATACTTTTTTATCATCAAAACCTTTAAATGGAATATCAATGCCCCAATTCAGCTGACGAGTAATAGCTCTGTCTCTTAAACCCTCTTTAAGATATTTTGCTGTTTCATTAACTGCAGTTTGACGCCATTTATCTTTATATTTTTCATAATATGCTTGTACTTTTTCTGTAAGTTCTGACAATCTCAAATACAAATGCGTATTTTCTTTTAACACTGTATTAGTTTTACAAATTTTACATTTTTTATCTTTTAATGTATCAGGTGTTAAAGCTGTTAAACATTTATCACATTGATCTCCATCTGCAGTGTTTCCACAAATTGGACAAATACCAACAATTTCTCTATCTGAAACATATTTATTACAACATGGGCAAAAATCTTCCATTTCAGTTTTTGAATAAAACAACTTTTTCTTATTGATTTCCAAAAGATTTTTCTTTACATTATCCTTATGAAATTGTTGCATTGTATTCGTATATAAATCGTAACTAAACCATAAATCTTTAAAGTTCTTTGCAAATTCTTCATGGTAATGAGTTGCAATTTCTTCAGGATTAATTCCTAATCTTTCAGCTCGCAACGTGATTGGTGTCCCATGACAATCCGAACCTGAAACATACAATGTTTTATTTCCATTTTTTCTAAAATATCTAGCTATAATATCGCCAGGCAAAAGTGCAGCCAAATGACCTACATGCATTGAGTTATTAGCATATGGCCAAGCTCCACCAATAAAAATGTTCTTTTTCCCCATTTATCACTCCATAAATATATTGCGCATTATATCATTTATTAAAAATTTTGTCAATATTTTATTGTTTATTTATTCTATTTCTTAAATAAGTCAAATTCTTTTGAAAATTAGTGCCATATTTTATTAATCTGCTAAAATATTTATATTCATTCTCATTTTCTGATTGCTGATTTTTAACTCCATCTGAATATTTTGTCATAATTTTATAAGAATCAACTATATCCTGTTCAGAAAAACGGTTCAATTTATCATAAATCTCTTGTGAAAAATAACATTCTTTGCTGTTCCATTTACAACAAAACATAGTTAATAATTTTCTTACTTTATTATTTTTTATTTCAGCAAATAAATCAATATCCATCTGAGGATTTTTTATATATGGGACAGACAAGAAAATAACATTATTGGTTCCATTAATTGCCTTTTCCATTATATACAATAAAACCATAGCAAATATAACATGACTACTGCCAACAGTTACAATATTAGTATCGTTATAAAAAGATAAGTATTGTGACCATATCATATCCACATCAATGTTAAAAATAATATTTTCTATTTCTAACCTCACCCCGGTTTCTCTTGTTTTTGACAGAAGAATATTAGTATCCTTATATGAATTTAATAAATCGTTTATTTCTTTAGATAAATTATCTGGAAAAATTTGAATTTCACCCAAATTGATGTCTTTTGTTTTTAAAATCAACACCTTTTGCATACTTGATTTACATTCACAATTGCATTTATCACATATAATCCTGTCATTTTCTATATGTGCTAATTTCATTTTAGAAATTTTAGTAATATTTTCTTTTGTGGTATTTATAATTCCACAATCACACATAACCACATCTTTATATATAATTTCAGCCAAACCTTTTTTATAAAGATTTAAAATATTTTGTTTGGCCAGATGAAGTGAACCCCAAAAGTTAGACAACTTAAGGAGGTTCACTTTTTTATGAGAAAGAACAGAAAATATAGTCCAGAATTTAAAATTTCGTGTATAATAGATATGCGCGAGAATAATCTAACCTACAACGAAACTGCTAGAAAATATCTTTGTGAGAAAGGTAAAGAAAGCTGTTTCAGAAGTCAGTTAAAACTTTGGGAACGCATATTCTTAGAAGAAGGAAAAGCCGGTTTCTGCTTAGAACGGCGTGGTAGAACAACTAAAATAGATAACCCAAACAAAGGAAGACAAAAGAAAAAATTAGATAAGCAAGTTAAACAAGATTTAATTGCTGAAAACCAACAATTAAAAGAAAGACTAGAACAATTAGAAATGGAGAACGAATACCTAAAAAAATTAGATGCCTTAGTTCGGAAAAGGCTTCAAAACCAAAAGAAAAAGTAATCATTGTCTCTGAACTAAGGCATAAATACAAATTAGATAAACTTTTAGAATTTGCTAATATCCCTAAAAGCACTTTTTACTACCATATAAATAATCGAACAAAAGATAAATATTTCGTTGAAAAACAAGAAATCCTTAATATCTTTAATGAGAATAAATCAAGATATGGTCATCGTAGAATATTGCTAGGATTAAAGAGTTTAGGTTACACAATTAACCACAAAACAGTCTTAAAACTAATGAAATCTCTAAATATTCAAGGTAAACAAAGAAAAAGTAAATATAAGTCATATAAAGGCGAAGTTGGTAAAATTGCTCCAAATATAATAAATAGAGATTTCGTAGCAAATGCTCCATTCCAAAAGTTAACAACAGATATAACAGAGTTTGCTGTATGTGATGAAAAAGTTTATCTCTCTCCAATTCTGGATATGTATAACAATGAAATCGTATCTTACTCAATTTCAACTAGCCCCAATTTTAACCAAACTAGAGAAATGTTAGATGGGCTAATAACTAAATTGCCAATCAACGCTAAACCAATTTTACACTCAGACCAAGGTTGGCAATATCAAATGAAAGAATATCAAAGGATACTAAAAGAAAATAATATTACTCAAAGTATGTCAAGAAAAGGAAATTGCTTAGATAATAGCATAATGGAAAATTTCTTTGGTAGATTAAAAACTGAAATGTTCTTTGGTGAGAAATTTGAAAGTGTTAACACTTTCATTGACAAAATAAAAGAAGACATATATTATTACAATAACAAACGAATAATACTTAAATTAAAAATGAGTCCAGTAAAATACCGAACTCAAAATATAGCAATATAAATATTAAATTTTTTGTCCAACTTTTGGGGTGCACTCCATAACCCGTGGTTTTTTTATTATGCAAATAAGGGATTTTAACATTAAAAATTTAACTTAAAATTGTCTAAAATTATACAGCAAAACCTTAAATAATTTTAGACAACTTTAGAAAATATTAGTTAACACGATATAACACGACTTTTGACTATAAAATAAGGGATTTTAATAGTATAACACTAAAACAACTTGAAAAACAAGTTTTATTTATACCTCTTAATCAGAGGATTAACTACCCAATCGTCCTATTGCTACAACCTATGTAAATATTTAACACATACAGACTATATTCTCTTGATATTGATTTCGACCTATAAATTATACTCATGCACAAATTTTAGCACAAAATTTACTTTTAATAACTACAATTGTAATTATGCAAATTATAAAGTTCTATTTAGTTTTATTTTTTACAAACAATCTTTCACTTTAAAATCTTTATATGAAAAACTTAAATCTAAGTATTCATTAGTATCTAAACCAATATAAATTTTTGTTTTATCTATCTTTAATTCTAAAATAAATTCGTCATGCAATCTAAAAATATCTTCGTTTGAAATATTTTTAACATTGTAAAAAACAATTTCATAGCCTTTATATTGATTTTTAGTTTTAGATAGTTCATCTAGTTGCCATTCACAATATTCTATTTTAAAGTTGATTGTAGAATGCTGCTTATCAAATTCAGCTTTTTTTAAAATTGTTTCATGTGTAAAATATTTATCCATAAATTCTTTAGCTGTCATTTTAACCCCCTTAACAAATTTTCATATTCTCCTGGAGACAGATGAGATCTATCACTGCCTTTGGGGCAACCAACCGCTAGTTTTCTAAAACTATTATCGAAATGTTATAATTAATGGTAACAGTATTATATATTTTTGGAGTAAATATTGAAATACATTTGTTGTAAAATCATTCTCAATGAGAATTGGTTTTTATCTATTTATTTTTTTATCTGTAATGTTATCTATTGCAATTACAAGAGCTATTAAGAATGGAATATCTTCTTCATTAGCTTCAAGTTCAAAAGCATCATTGACAAATGTAATTTGTCTTCTTATTGTTCCAATAACTTCGCCATTTTTTAATATTTGTGTTGTTAAACCAAAAAATTTGCCTTGTATTTTTATTTCATCTTTATAACCCATTACAAAATATTCTTGATTTACATTAAACAATTTATCTTTAACTGTTGCTATTTTCTTTTTATTTTCATCATAGATATACGCCTTATGAACGAAAAAGTTAAACCATTTATTTCGAATTTTGAAAAGCTTGTTGCCTTGCATATCGCACACATACTTAACCTTTGTAATACTAAAAGCTCTGCCTTTTACTTTAAAAACAACTTCTTTGTTTTCATTTAAAACCTCTGATCCTCCACCAATAGACCAAAATTTATTCTTAATATATACTTTATATATACTTTCATCTTTCTCTCCTTAAATCTTTGTAGATATATATCGAACTAATATTATTGTTTTTAATATTATACATATAATATTATTTATATTTATCCTTAAAGTCAATTAAATTTAATTTTTAAATAACATTTTTATTAAAAATTTTCATGTTAAATAAATGTAAAAAATAATTAATATTAAAAAAATATTTTATAAAAATTTAAAAATTTTAAAAAATAATTAAAAATATTTTTAATTATTATTTTTTTATTATATCTTTAATTTTATCTGTTAAACTATTTTTAGTGATTAATATTTGCAATTCTTGTTCTGTTATGTATATAGGTTCGTATAATTCACAGTAAAAAATTGTATAATATCCTTCTTTTGTATATTTTAACATTTCAATTAAAGAACATGTAGGCTGTACATGTAAAAAATTTATTTTTTCAACTGGTTTATTCTTTTTAAAAAAAATTTTATAATATACATCAAAATTAATTCGTTTTTTTGGTAATAAATTTATTGCAAAAAATACAGCGAAAATAATATATATAATATTTATAGAATTAAAACAACTTATAATAAATAAAATTACAAATAAAATAATTGCAATTATATTTATTGTATATGTTAATATTTTTGATAATTTTTTATTTTTTTTGCTTAAAAAGCTATCTAAAATTTTAGCTCCATCAAGTGGTTCTATTGGCAAAATATTAAAACTTGCTAATAACAAATTAAATCTAAAAAAATCAGCTGTAAAAACATACATTTCTGGAACAATCCACCATAAACTTGTACATAGTAAACATATAATAAAATTAATTGCAGGCCCAGCAAAAGCTATTACAAATAAATCATCTTTTTGAATTTTATTATCCAGCTTTATATTTGCACCTAACATATCAAATTTAATTGTATCTGTATTATACCCTTTTGCTTTTGCCACATATATATGTGCCATTTCATGAAAAATTAAAGCTACAATATAATTTATAAACAGCAAAAATTGACGACTTAACAAAAACGCTAAAGCCATTAATACAAAACTAATTCCAATTTTTACTTTTGTTTTCTGCATTTAAATAAATTTATGCTCCAACTATAGTATTTATAACTAATAAAATAAAAAGCGTAATTAACTTTGGACATGCAAAACTTTTTAACAATATTCATATAGATTAAATAGCGAGGTTGTATGATTTTTGAAGGAATAGCTGCTTTTTTAACCAAACTAACTTTTTTCTATGCCTATGTTGACAATAACTCATCTTTTCCAAAGCCTTTAGATAAAGAAGAAGAAAATAAGTTAGTGGAAAAAATGTCACATGGTGATAAAAATGCAAAAATACAGTTAATTGAACACAATATGCGCCTTGTAGCACACATTGTAAAAAAATATTCATCTACAGCTGAAGCTGACGATTTAATTTCTGCTGGTTCAATAGGATTGATAAAAGCTCTTAATTCATATAATTTTGAAAAAGGAGCTTCTCTTTCTACTTATGCTGCAAGGTGTATTGAAAATGAGATATTGATGTTACTTCGATCAAACAAAAAGCATATCACTGTTGACAGTTTAGATGATACTCCTGGAGATAGTGATGATAACGATATTACTCTTATAGACACAATACCTCAAAAAGAAGAAGATGGAGTTTTTTGTAAAGTTAATAATACAATGTTAATGCAAACCATTGATGAAATTATGAAAAACAAACTAACAGAGCGTGAATATTTTGTAATTAAATATAGATATGGATTAAACTCATCTCCTGCCTACACTCAAAGAGAAGTTGCAGATATGTTAAACATTAGCAGAAGTTATATTTCTAGAATTGAAAAAAAAGCTCTACAAATACTTAGAGCTTCTCTTGATAAAGATGTTTTTATAGATTAATTATAATTTTAAAACATCTATATTATCTACAATCATATTATTAGCATTTTGTTTAGCTTTTTCATAATCTTCCTTTGTTTTAATAGTCCAAGCAAGTATAGGAACATCTATTTTATTTACATATTTATTAGGTAAATTTTCAATATTATAAGAAACAAAATCTATATGAGAAAAATGTTTGAAAAACAATTTTTTTATTGGAATCTTTTTATAAAACTTTAAATGGTCGTTTATAAAAAAGCTAGATAACTGTCCTCTTAAATATTGAGGCATAATTTTATAGCATCTTCTAAGAGCAAATGGATTAAATGATTGAATAAATATTTTCCCTTTATAATCTTTTAAAATATCATTTAAAATTGGAATCAGCTTTTTCATATTATTATTTGTTTTCAACTCTATTAAAATAGGCACTTTACCATTAACCATATCTAACACTTGTTTTAATAAAGGTATTACGCAGTCTGTTTCATTTAAACGATATTGCTTAATTTCCTCATAGGTTAAAAATTTAATATAAGCGTCCACTCCTGTCATGCGTTTAATATTATCATCATGAAAAACTACAATTTGTTCATCTTTTGTAAGATGAACATCTAATTCTATTCCTAAACGCAACTCTACCGCTTTTTCAAATGCAGGCAAACTATTTTCAGGACTATAAATATGTACACCCCTATGAGCAAATGGCTTGTTTAATAGTTCATGATATTTATTATCGTCATAAGACCTTTGAATGATTGGTATAAAATTTTTTTTCATATTATAATAATATTTTCCTTATAATTAAAATATTTATAATTTACAAAGTTAGACAAAATACTACAAATTTATTCCACCTCTTTTTTTCTAACTACAAATTTATATCCAAATTTTTTACAAACAGTTTCAAAACAGGAATACATTTTTGAATATATAGAGGTTTGAACAAATGAATTCCAATCAACATCTTTACCACCAACCAATAGTTGAATAACATTCCCTACTCTAATTACTTCTACCAATGAAATTTGCTTACAAATTTTATCCTCTTGAGATAAATACATAAAATCTGGCTTTATATTAGTTGCACCAAAATCCATTTTATCTGCTAAAATTAAACATGCTGACACAGAATTATAAAAGTCATCATTTTTCTTTCCAACATGGCTACGAATAGCATTTCCAATTATATTTATATCTTTAACATCAAAATTATGTTTTTTCAAATATGTTTTAGCCATTTCTGCACCTGTTTGAGCATGCAAATTTTTTCCATTTAAATGACCAATATTATGTAAAACACTAGCTACTAACAATAATTCTCTTTCATGTTTGTCCAAATTAAAACAATGAGCTAGCTGATTTGCATATTCAACTGTATTTAAAGTGTGTTGTAATCCAAAATATCTTGGCTGATCTTGCTTTAATTCATCTATTTGATTTAAAATTGCTATAATCTCTTTGTCTTGCAAAATATCTAAATAATTCATATATACCCCTAATTATATATTTTAAATAATTTTAATGTTAAAAATAGTTTACCACAAATTTAATAAAATTCGCAACAAAAAATCGACTTTTGTCGATTTTTATTTAAAATTATTAATCTTGTTCCAATTCATTTCTAGTTTGATCTATAAATATATTTTCATCTACAAACTCTCCTAAAGAGTTGTAAAATTCATTCCCCTTTTGAAATATTGGAGTTCCTTCAATATCCAATCCTAAAAAAACTTCTTTTTCTTCGTCTGAAATAAATTGTTCAATTTCCTCAGCTATTAAGCCTGTTGGTTTAGAATAATCATCATTTATAATAATATTACCCTCAAACTCAACTCCTAAAACTTTATCTCCACATTTTGAATATGTTGTAAACCTTTTTGAAACATTATTTAAATCTTCTTCATAAGTATTATTGTTTTTGCAATAATTAATATATATTTTTCCCATAATTTGAGCTAAAGCTTGATTTCTCAACTCTACATTTTTAACATCTATTTTACATTCACCTCTTTTTGCTTTTGGCATAAGAGTTAGTTGCAATTTTTCAACTTTTCCTTTATTTATTTTATACTCGTTCCTAGGGATTGTAATGATTATATCAAGCAAATCACTCTCATATATTCTTCTGTTAAGATTTAGTGTGAAATTATTATAACGAGATTCTTTAATGCTTGCATTAGTTTTATCATAAACTTTTTGTAAAAATTTACACAAGAAATCATATTCAATTAACAAGTCTTCACTAGAACAAGCAAAAAACCAATCTACTATTCCATTTGTATTTTTATTATTTTTATTTAAAACTTGATACACTTCTCCTAAATTGGTTCCATACTTCATTAAAAATGTATCACGCAATATAGATTTATAATATCTACATTTATCCAAATTGTTTATTCCAAACACTTTTATTAGAAAATGCGACACCTCCTCATTTTTTTCACGTATCATGCTTCTCAAAACATCCCAGCATTGTCTTTCAGTTAGCTCTAACATATCTAACCTCCATTATGAAATTTTTTACTTGGTGTGCCTATCTTTATTGTTAATAACATTATACACTGCATATTTTAATTTGTCAATATAGATATTAAAATTTAAGTTTTAAAGCAGTAAAAGCTTTTTATTTTATTTATAATTATAAGCTATTATGTAATAAATTTAAAAGTTTTGTTAAATTTTGTAGAAAGTTAAATTTTTTTTGTAAAAGGGTATTGACAAATAAAAAATCTATGCTATTATATTAGCGTCAGCTTGGTCAAATGGTCGCAGGATAGTAGTTATAACTATCGTGAGGAAAGTCCGAGCTTCACAGAGCAGGGTGCTGGCTAACTACCAGTCTAGGCAACTAGAAGGAAAGTGCAACAGAAATATACCGCTATACCCCTGAGTGGTTATTGTAAGGATGAAAAGGCGAGGCAAGAGCTCACCGCACGATTGGTGACTTTCGTGGTCCATGTAAACCCCACCCGAAGCAAGGTTAAGAAAAACATTATAGTTGCTCGCTAGTTTTTCAAAAATACCGCTGAAATCAATACGGTAACGATTGATTTAGATAGATGACCATTTAATACAGAACTCGGCTTATAGACCAAACTGCCACCTAAATGCTTTCATCCTTTATGGATGACTTTGGAGGACGAAATTATCTCGCGTCCTCTTTTTTTTATCTAAAAAAAGCTTAAGGTGTTTTCTTAAGCTTTTTTATTTATGTTTTACTCCATAAAACACTGTTATTGGATTAGTAATTTTAATATCTTTTGTTAAAAAATTAGATTCCTCGCCATCTTGTGTAAATGGTTCATTTAAATGATTTTCAATTTTTACAGATTTACATTTAGTAATTGTTACATTCTTTTGTCTTCTTACACTATTTAATCCAAACAAAAACATTTTTACTAATGTTAGCAAAGCTATAAGATAACTACGCTTTTTTTCAATTAAAACAACATCTATAAGCCCATCATCAAAATCTCTTTCTTTATTAATTCTAAATCCTGCAGCTGAGCTACTATTTAATACCATCACCATTATGTATCTTCCATGATGCCTTTCTCCATCTATTTCAACAGTTAAAGGCAATGTCTTCATGCTAAATAATTGTTTTGCACCTGTAATAAAATATGCCATTTTACCAAGAAATTTTTTCATTCCTGTGCTTGTTTTAAAACTTGTATTTACAAACATTCCCCCAGCAAAAGTATATACCATATAATTATTACCCTCTTGCATTATATCATATTTAATAGTTTCGCCAGATAATATTACATCTATTGCTTTATCTAAATCTTTAGGGATATTTAAAGTTCTGCACACATCATTTACAGTTCCGTAAGGCAAAAATCCTAAAATTGGACGTCCTTTACTAGATTTTACACCATTTACAACATTATGAATACTTCCATCTCCCCCTGCAACAACTATACAGTTATACTTTTCAGCGTTTTTTCTTGCCAAATCTATCATATCTTCAGCACTCTTGCTTTGAACTACATCACAGGGTTTGAATTTTGTAGAAAGTCGTTGTTGAATATAAGGCATAACATCTTTAATTTTGCCTTTGCGTGCATTTGGATTGTATATTACTAACAGCGACTTTTGTTGCATTTTCTCTTTTCCTTATAATAATATTTTGATTTACAACTTATAAATTATTAATATTTTTTGCGTCTTAAGATATCAAATTTATGTAAAGGTTTATCTGTATACAAATATACTTTTTGTTGAACCATTTTCACATCTTGTATTTCTTCGCCTTGCTCGTCCTCAATCTTATTAATATGTATTATATCATTATTTTCAAATTTAGACAACTTTTCTAAATCACAATTTGTTAAAAATCTATTTCTCATTTCTACTAAAGCTTTATTATTTACACTATCTTCTAATACTATAGCTACAAAGTCATAATCAGCTTCAGGCATAGAACTAGACAAATTTTGTTTTGCATCTCCAAAATAAAATCCTGTACCATAACTTCTATGGCTAGACTTATTCACTTCTAAAGAAATACTATCTGGTAAATCATATTTTTCATGAGAAGATAAATAATCAAGCGCTTGATGATAAGCATTTATTATATTTGCCACATAATACTCAGATTTCATTCTTCCTTCAACTTTAATACTATTTATTCCAGCTTCTTGAAGTTTGTCAAGATAATTAATCATACATAAATCATACGAATTTAATATATATGTTCCTTTTTCATCTTCTTGAATAGGAAATTCATTTTCTTTACCAACCTCACGTATTGTATAATTCCATCTGCATGCTTGCACACATGCTCCTCTATTAGCATCTCTATTTGTCATAAAATTGGATAGCAAGCATCTTCCAGAATAGCTTATACACATTGCACCATGAACAAAACATTCGAGTTCAATATTCATATCTAGATTTTTACGAATTTTTTTAATTTCTTCCAAACTTAATTCTCTAGCTAAAATTATACGTTTAACCCCCATTTCAGCATAAAAATTTGCTGTTTCACTATTTAATACATTTGCTTGAGTGCTAACATGTATATTTAAATTTGGAGCAACTCTTTTAATTACTCGTATAACACCTAAATCCGCCACTATCACTGCATCTACTTTTAAATCCTGCAAAAGATGAAGATAATCCTCTAATCCTTCAAAATCTGAATCGTGAGGAAGAATATTGATAGTTACATATATTTTTTTACCAGCGTTATGAGTATATTCAACTGCCCATTTTAATTCATCTATATCAAAATTGCCAGCAAAACTACGCAATCCAAAACGTTTAGATGCTAAATAAACAGCATCTGCACCATAATGAATTGCTAATTTTAACTTATTTTTATCTCCAACGGGAGCTAACAACTCCATAATTTCTCCTTTAGTAATTTAAAATTTATGTATTTGAAACCAATTTGCTTACACATACACCATCACCAATTTGATATATATGAGACTCAAAATTATCGTTATGAGTAACATCGTCAATATATTGGCGTAAATTATTAACCATTGACCTGCATGAAGAGGGAGTCAAAATATCTCCATTTACCATTCCATGGAAGAAAATATTATCTGCTATAATAGCTCCATTTTTATTTAATAATTTAATCAACCTTGGTAAATAATGATGATACTGTCCTTTAGGACCATCAAGATAAATTAAATCATATTTTTTATTACATTCATCTATAAACATTTTAGCATCAATTAAATGTGCTTCTATTTTATTAAGCAAATTGTATTTTGCTATATTATTTAATGCTTCTTCGTAATTTTTAGTTGAAATTTCAAGAGTTTCAACTAATTTAACACTGTCGCATAATGCCATATTTATTGAGCCATAAGCTATAGCAGTTCCTATTTCTAATATTGTTTGAACTTTATTTTCATCTATATAGTTTATTATAAAGTCCATTGTGTCTTCTTTTGTTATTGGAATGTTATTTTGTTCCGCATATAATCTTAATGCTGTCAATTTCATAATTAATTACTCTCCACAATTATTGGTATTATCATTGGTTTACGTTTTAATTTTTTGTTTAAATAGTTTGTTAAATGTTTTCTTATATTTTGCTTTAGAGTTGTATAATCTCTAGCTTTTAAATCAACATCTTCAGCAGCATCTATAATAACATTTTTAGCTTCTTCCAACCATGACTGAGCTTCTCCCATATAAGTAAACCCTCTTGAAACTATTTCTGGTCTGGAAGCGAATTTGCCTATATTTGAATTAATATTTAGTATCACTACACATAAGCCGTCTTCTGATAATTGCTTTCGCTCTTTTAAAACATTGCTTTCCATCTCACCCACGCCAGCACCATCTATCAATCTATTTCCAAATGGTACAAATCCTGCGGACTTAAATGTTTTATCTCCAATTTCTACACACATTCCTAGTTGTGGCATTAATATATTATGCCTATCCACACCCATGCTTTCAGCAATACTAGCATGTGCCATTAAGTGCTTTTGTTCACCATGTACAGGTATAAAATATTTAGGTTTTACCAATGCAAACATGGTTTTTAATTCTTCTTTATATGCATGCCCTGAAGCGTGAACTTGTTCTAGTTGATTGTATATAACATCTGCACCTAATGTAATTAATTTGTTAATAACATTATTTACCATTCTTTCATTTCCAGGAATTGGACTACTTGAGAAAATAATACAATCATTATCACCAATTTCTAAACCTTTAAATTCACCATCAGCCATTCTTACTAATGCACTCATAGGTTCGCCTTGACTACCTGTAGAAATGATGCAAATTTCTTTATCCTGATATTTATTTAATTTATCAATATCAACAATATTGGATTTATTTATTTTCATTTCGCCAACTTTTATTGCAACATCAGTAACATTAACCATACTTCTACCTGTAAACATAATTTTTCTATGATGGCGTTCAGCTATATTCATAATTTCTTGAAGTCTATGCACATTTGAAGCAAAAGTTGCTATAATAATTCTTTCTTCTGGGTGTTCATCAAATAAATTTTCAAAAGTGTTGCTAACTACTTTTTCACTCATTGAATAGCCTTCTCGTTCAGAATTAGTAGAATCTGCCATATATAACAATACACCTTTATTTCCATATTCTGCAAAACGATGAAAATCTATTCTATCTCCATGCACAGGAGTTAAATCCACTTTAAAGTCTCCAGAATGAATTACAATTCCAACAGGAGTTTTTATAGCCAATCCATAAGAGCCTGCTATTGAGTGATTAACAGTTATAAATTCTACTTCAAAACACCCTATTTTAACTTTTTGTCTAGGCTTTACCACTGTTGTTTTATACTGAATTTTTCTAAATTCTTCCATCTTTTTTTGAATAAGCCCACAAGTAAAAGCACTTGCATATATAGGAGTTTTTATATCGTTAAGCACATAAGGTAATCCACCAATATGGTCTTCATGTCCATGAGTGATTACCATGCCTCTAATTTTTTCTTTATTTTCTATCAAATAAGTTATGTCTGGCACAACCAAATCAATTCCAAGCAAGCTATCATCTGGAAACATAACCCCACTATCTACTATTAATATATCATCTCCATATTCAAACACTGTCATGTTTTTACCAATTTCACCTATTCCGCCCAAAAACATAACTTTCAAATTATTTTTCTTGTTTTTTCTAACTTGATTATTAGATAATTTTAAGTTTTTATTTATTGTTTGTTCATCTTTATTATTTTGTTTTAATATTTTATTTGAATTTGTATAGGATTTTGATTTGTATTGCTTCTTATATGATTTTTTCACATTTTCTTGTTTAGTTTGTAAATTCGAATCAAATTCCTCACTAGTTAATAATTTTTCATATTCTTCCATAAAATTTTCCTTTTTATATTTTTTTATTAAACTGCTTATCTATTTTACATTAAATTGCCATAAAAAAACAATCATTTATCCAATAAAAATCATAATTCGACAACTTTTTTAATTCATACGTTATATAATTTTGTCATAACATGTCGAAATATGAATACATGGCAAACTCCATGCTAGCATTATTAAAATTAATAAACAATTCAACTTACTGTTATTATATCACATATTAAATAAAAATACAAGCATTTTACTAAATTCATTTTATTAAAAATAAAAACTAAGTGTTTATACTTAGTTTTAAATTTTTATTATAAGGTGTTGTTATGAATAACAAAGGCAGATTCCCCTTCTGGCAATAGATATCGTTGAATAAAGTTAATCCCACCTATTTTTTTTATTAATTTTAATTCTTCAAATGTTGCTGTTATTAATAAAAAAAAGTTTATTTTCTTTTTACCACTCTTCAATTCAAAAAATTTTCTATCTAACATTGCTGGTATACCAATTAAAGCCACTCCCATATCTGTTAAAGGGCTAAAAGTTTTATTGTCCTCATTAATAAAATATTTACCATACCCAAGCTCTGTATCAGACAAATATACTGCATTTGCAATTTTATTAACCAATTCAAAAGGCCAATTATTATTTAAATTTTTAAGTTTAAACTTCCACTCTTCACCAAGCAACATTATAATCTCACAATTTTCATAAATTCCTTTTAATTTTATTTCACTTAAACCCATTGTTCCCACAATATTATATGGGCGAAATTCTGTTGCTCTAGACAAAACAAAATCTAACTTTAAAGGCATCTGTTTATCTGGAGTAAACTGTATCTGTTCCACCTCTCCTAAAAAAGTATTATAATGGTTAATCAATTCTTTTAATTCTTTATCTTTCATCATACCCACCTCTACTTTTTAATTTTCTTTTGAATTTGACTTAAAGTGTATACATCTTTTTTATCAATATTCCCATATACAAACACTTGAACCATAGGATTTGTAAACAACTCTTTTGCCACTTCATTAATATATTCTAAGTCAATATCTTTAACTATATTATGAATAGTTTTATCAGTAATGAATTTTTGATAAAAACGATAACTCATTAAATTTTCTCTCATTCTATTAGGCGAATCAATTTTTGTCTGCCAATAATAATTTTCTATTTCCAACTCTTTATTAAATTGCTCTTTACTAAAACCTTCTATTGCTACTTTTTTTATATAATCAATAATCACATCTATACAAGGTTTAATATTTTCTTGTGAGATTTCTGTTCTAACACATATAAAAGAATTTAATTTGCTTACCATATAGCTCGCACCCATGCTATATATCAAGCCATTATCAATTCTCAACTCTTTTGTAAGCCCATCACTAATATCTTCAATAATGTTACAAATTATATTTAATGCAACTTTTCGTTTTACATCTAAACCATCATGCATTGACTTAAACACTATTGCTAAAAAACTCTTTTCAATGTCTGCTTTGTGAATATTTACCTCAGTTCCTTCCAACAACTTTTCTTCACGATATGGCAATGGTTTTAAATTATTAACAGGCATTTTTTGTTCAAAGAAATTTTTTATTACACTCTTTACTTTATTAAAAGATAAAGGCGAGCATATTGAAATATAGCAATTATTATTTACAAAATATTTTTTTACATATTTTTTAACATCTTTATTAGTAATTTTAGAAACACTTTCAATAGAACCTAACACTGATTTAGCATAATAATCTAGTTTATACAAATCAGTTTGTAATAATTCTTCAGCTTTTCTTGCATAGTTATCTTTTGATTGTACAATTTCTTGAATTACTATCTTTTTTTCATCTTCAACTGCTTTAGAAGAAAATTCACTATTACAAATCATATCATAAACTGCATCTAAATATTGAGGTAATTTTGATGTCATTATATTCCCTGTAAATACAATGTCATCTGTAGAAGTATATGCGTTTACTTTTATAAAATCAAAATATCTTTTAGACACTTCCAGCTTAGACATTTTATCAGTTCCTGTAAAAAACATATGTTCACAAAAATGAGATAACCCTGGAATATCTCCATCACATCTAGAACCACAATCAAATGATATTTCTATGCTTGTAGCATTATTTATTTTATTATTTGTATAATATAGTATTAATCCACTATTAAATTTATAAACTTTTTCCATATTGCCCCTTATTGAATTTTAAATCCACATAAACTACAAAATCTCTCTTCAGGCGACAATAACTTACCACATTTTGGACAGAATTTTCTTGGTTTAGGTGTTTGACTTTGCTGTGGAGTTTGATGTGAATCAGGTCTAACCGCCTGTTGAGGTCTAGGCATAATTGGACGAGCTGAAGGTGAAATAGGTCTAGCTTGAGGGGTATTTTGCATTGGCCTTTGAGGTTGAATTGGACGAGCTGGCATTTGCCCAGATTGGCCTGGCTGTTGAGGTCGCCTTGGAGGCAAATTTGGATTAACTTGTCTATTAGGAATCCCTTGCTGAACAGGTCTTGGTGGCATAGCTTGATAATTAGATGAATGTTGCAAGTTTTGATTTTGAGCTTGATAATTATTGCGTTGAGGCAAATTCATATTATTAACATCTGCTCTTGAATTTTTAATTGAAGAGTTGTTAAATGCAAATTTATTATTATCATTAGACATAAATTTTTCGCTTCTACCAAATATAATACCTAATAATTTAGATAAAGATATAAATCCTGTAACACCAATCAAACCATACAATATATATTCCAAATTATTATATGAAGGATTTGTATTTACTAATTGTATCACTGCCCAACTACAAATTGCAGTTATAACTAATGGTATAAGCAAAAATATAAATAACGCCGCTCTTCTTCTTACAACTTTGCGTTTTTGTGCATAAGACAAAGAAATTATAGCTAAAACCAATAAAATTATGCCTATTACAGCCAATGCAATTCCTACAACTAAATACAAATACTCAATTTTTAAATTAAATTGAGTAAAAAAATCTTGACTTAATATAAATTGCAATTCGTCTATTTCAGCTAATTTATTTTGATATAAAAAACCTAGAACGCCTAAAGCACAGCCTACTCCCAAAAACACTATAGATAAAAGTATTTCTACAACAGAGCCAACAACTATCCAGCCGTTTAAACGTCTATCCTGCTTCATAATTCCCCCTTAATTTTAATTAAGTTTAACAAATAATATGTTATTATGTCAAATAAATTTTCTTATTATTAATTATTATTGATAAATAATTTAGCTTTTAATGTAAAATAAACAAATATATTTTAAATAAATTGATGTCTAGTAAAGTTAAAATTCTTAAATTCTAACTTAGATAACCTGAGAGTTTGATTAAAAAAAACGGCAATAGATTGCCGATTTTCTTACCTATAAATGATATTAAAATGTTGTAAAATATATTCAACATTTTTGAAAATCATTCCAAAATAGGCTTTTGGCAGGGGTAGGTAGATTCGAACTACCGTATGCAAGAGTCAAAGTCTTGTGCCTTACCGCTTGGCGATACCCCTTGGTGCGGATGAAGGGACTTGAACCCCCACGGTCACCCACTAGATCCTAAGTCTAGCGCGTCTGCCAATTTCGCCACATCCGCATACTTTGGTGACCCATCCGGGACTTGAACCCGGGACACCATGATTAAAAGTCATGTGCTCTACCAACTGAGCTAATG
>CALWEH010000020.1 GCA_944377145.1 uncultured Clostridia bacterium
GAGGATGGTGATAATAGCTGTGAGGAACCACTTGTACCCATACCGAACACAAAAGTTAAGCTCACAAACGCCGAAAATATTGTACTGGAGACGGTATGAGAAGATAGGAAGTTGCCATTTACAAGAATGAGGTGAGAGAGGACATATCCTCTCTCTCTTTTTTTGCTGTAGGAGGGAAGCGTTAAATGGTAAATGCTTACTTTATTTTAAAAGAGAAAAAAAAGTTGAAATTTAAAAATATGTTAATAGATTTGTGATGTAAAGGGATATATGTAATTTAAAACAAAAAGTTTTATATAATTATCTATTTTTATTATATAGATAATTGACTTTTTTATATAATATGATAAAATTTAATTATTTAAGATTTTATTAAAAGGAATATTATGATAGATACACATTGTCATTTAAATATGATAACAGATAAAAATGGAAAAATTGATTTTATAAAAATAGAGCAAATTTTAAAAAATATGTATGATAATAGAGTTGAAATAGCGATAACTATTGGTTCTAATTTAGATGATAGTAAAATTGGAATTCAAATTGCTAGTAAATATAAGAATATTTATTGCGCAGTTGGTGTGCACCCTGAAGGGGTTGATGAATTTAATCTTGATAAGTTAGAGAGTTTAGTTAAACAAAATATTAATAGTGGTAAACTTGTTGCTATTGGAGAGATTGGGCTTGATTATTATTGGAGGAAAGATAATAAATTAGAGCAAATAAAAATATTTAAACAACAAATTGAGTTGGCTAAAAAATATAATTTGCCAATTATAGTTCATTGTAGAGAGGCATTTGGAGATTGTTTAGAAATATTAAAGCAATATTCTCCATTTTTAAATGGAGGAGTTATTCATTGCTATTCAGGTTCTATTGAATGGGCTAAAGAGGTTATAAATTTAGGATTTTTAATTTCTTTTACAGGAGTTGTAACTTATTCAAATGCTAAAAATGTTCAAGAGGTTGCTAAATGGGTGGATAATGATAAATTCATGGTTGAAACAGACTCGCCATTTTTATCTCCAGCGCCTTTTAGAGGAAAAGAAAATTGCCCATCAAATGTTGTGTATGTAGCAAAATTTATTGCAGAACTAAAAAATATTAGTTATAATAATATTGATAAAATTACCACTAAAAATGCAAAAAAATTATTTAAAATATAAAAATAATATAAATAAAAAAATATTTACCAATATTGGCGTTATTAAAGGAATAATATGGAAAAAATAGAATATAAAAAACAATTAGGGCAAAATTTTATTTTTGATATAAATTTATTAAAATTTATAGTAGAATCTTCTGGAGTTGGAAAAGAGGATAAAGTTATTGAAATTGGAGCTGGAGCAGGAACCTTGTCTAGTCAATTAGCAGAAAAAGCTAAAGAAGTAATTTCATTTGAAATAGATAAAAGTTTGAAAGATAGATTAGATAATGTGGCAAGTAAATATAGTAATATAAAGTTTGTTTTTGAAGATTTTATGAAAGTGAATTTGCATGATTATATACAAAAGAATGAAAAGATTCGTGTTGTGGCGAATATTCCTTATTACATTACAACTCCAATAATATTTAAATTGATTGAATTTTCTCAAAATATAATAACAATGTCTTTTATGGTGCAAAAAGAGGTGGCAGAAAGATTTTGTGCTAGTATGGGAAATAAATTGTATGGAATTACTTCTGTTATATTGCAAAGTATTGCTGAAGTTAAATATGTTAGAACAATTAAAAAAGAATGTTTTACTCCAATTCCAAAAGTGGATTCAGCTTTGATTAGATTAGATTTAAATTTAAATAAATTTGATATATTAAATTGGAATTATTTTGTTAAATTTGTACACAATTCATTTTCAATGAGAAGAAAAACTTTAGTTAATAACTTGGTAAAATCTTATAATATAACTAGAGATGAAATAACTTCAATTTTACACTCACTTAATTTAAATGAGATGGTAAGGCCAGAAGGAATTTCAGTAGAAAATTTTATAAAATTAAGCAATATTTTCTATAAAAAATATTTAAATTAATAAAAAATATATTAATTAACAGAAATAATGGTTAATTAATAAAAAATGCTCAAAAATGCTTTAAAATAGCATTTTATTTTTTTTATTTCAATATTTTTTCATATTATTTTTAATATTTTATTAAAATTTTTGCAAATATTATTTTCTTATTTAAGGTTTTTTATTTTATAATTAATTAATTTGACATCGCAAGATTGATAATTTATAATATTATTATAAATTGCTTATATTTATTTTAATAAAGCAGAAAATAATTAAGAAGCGTATTTTAAGGGGTAAAATATGGTTAAAAGAATTTTAAAAATTTTTGGAATAGTATGTTTATGTGCAGTTGCTTTAGTTGGAGGAGTGGTTGCATATCTAGCTATTACTGGAGGGTTTGATGAAGAAAAAATTCCTCCTACATCTATTAGTTTTGAATCAACTAATATGCAAGTGCTTTATGATGTTAGAGGAAGTGAAGAAGATAATATTTTTTCATTTACTATTTTGGCCCAGCCAGAAGGTGTTACAGAGAGGGAATGTACTATTAAATTAAGCAATTCTTCATTAATTACTTTTAAGCATAAAGTTAATGGAAAATGGGAAGATTATACTTCAAATGTCTTTTACTTAAATACTCCTATATATTTTACAGTGAATAATATAACAGATGAAAATGTCCAAAGTTATAATGATGGTAATTTAACATTAACAGTTGAAGCAAATGGATTATTGCAAACAACTATGACTATGAGTATAGATAGAAATATTACAAGTATTTCTTTTAAAGATCAAGCAAATGAAGATAATAACAAAATTACAAATGGATTATTTGGATATGAGCTTGATGCAGAATCATCTCAAAATGTTGAACAACATTTAGAAGGAGTTATCAATCAAGATTATGAACTAGAATTTTTATCTGCTCCTTTAATGGCTTTAAAACCTTTTGCTAATCGTGATGCCAAGATATATGAGATTTATTATGTAGAAGCTGGTCAACCAAAATTACTTACTCATGAAGGTGAGGAAGTTAGGTTGCAGGTTGTTAATGACCAAGGAGAAATACATTATGAAGACTGTTCATTTTTAAGATATGATTTAGATAGTGGTAATTACGTTTTAAATTCTGCAAATGCAACATCGTATGAATTTAAATTGGCTGCATATAAAAATTATGCAGATCAAGAATTATATAGCACTCAAACAGATTTAAGTTTAGATGACAGACTTACATATATGCTTCAAAAAAAGGTGATTATAAATGTTAGTGGAACAGAAGCTGACAATATATCATTTGAAAGCAATTCTAATGATATTACCTTAAATTTATTACAAGACAATAATTTTATAGTAAATAATTTTAATTTACAGGAGCCAGGATTAACAAATTTAGGCTTAACATTAACTAAACAAAGTGGAGTGGAAATTACTTCAAGATATACTGAAGTTGAATTTTTAGATAGTTCAAATTTTTATACTGGTAATTTAGAGTGGAATTTGGAAGTAACTAGCAATAGTGGAGATACAACTAGTGCAAGAATAATATTTTATAATGATACAAGTTATGGAAGCAGACGCTCTATGGTGTTAGGAATGGCAGAGTATGGAATTGAAGAAAATATTAATTTTTACACTACTTTAACCACTGCTACATCATCAACAGGGATAGTGTATTTATTAAAATTGCAAGACTCTATAACAAATCCTCAACATGAGATTGAATTTAGATTAACTCCAGATTCTGTTAGTGGAAAAATGTTGACCCTTATTGAGCCAACAAGTTCAACTGATTCTAAATGTATGACTATACGAGGAGAAGGTGTAGATACATCAAATTATAACGATGCTAAATTTATTTCTGGGAATAGATTGGTGTTAGGTGAAAAACGTGCAGCTCAAAATACAGATGAACAAAATGGCTTAAATACTGTAGGAGAAATATATACATTTAAAGCTTTAAGAGAAGGAGTATATTTAGTATTTTTGGGTAAAGATACATCTCAATCTCAATATGCTGAATTTATAAATCAATATTTTGAAACATCTATTCAATATGATATGGAAGATGGAAAAAATTCTATTATAACAATAAAACCTATTGACGGAAGATTTATACAAAACTGGCAAATAAGCTTGTATGGAATTGTAGTTAATAATGATGGGTATTATAATTATACTAGAGATTTTTATAAAGTTACATTAAATTCTGTTGGAGCTGAGGTTGAGGTTATTGGAGAAAATCAATCTGGTGTGGGTGAATTATTGTTGCCTATTATTGTTAATGAGGATTTAGATTATTCTTCTCCTCAATATATAGATACTTTAGCTTGGGTTAATCAAGGTAGTTATACTGAAATGTTGATGTTTGCTCCAAAAGTAGAGTATTTGTTGTTAGCTGAACAACCAGCAAATTGGGAAACTAATTATACAGATTATTATTACTATGATGGCGGATATAATGGAGTTCAAGCTGAAGGGGGAGCTCCAGTCTTTACTACGAATACTTATTATAGAAAAGTTGAAAATAATTATAGATTTGTAGAACAAATTAATTTTGTTCATAATGATGTAAGATATTTTCTATTAGGATTTATAGACGATAATAATAATTTTGTAAATCAATTAGTAGCCACAGGAATTAATTCAAATTCAAAAATTTATCCTGTTGTGCCTCAAACTAAATATTTGACAGATCAAAAACGTTTGCAACATGCAGATGAATATGTAAATGAATTGTTAAAATCTTCAGAACGAGATATTATAAGTATAGCATATATAGATAGTGTACAAGAAAGTATTTGTATTGAAGTAAATAATAGCTTTGCACTTGGCTCAACAATATATATTTGTAATGATAATGGAAGCGGAAAGTATGTTCCAGATACATCAGTTGGATATGTTATAACTAATTTGGAAGTTGGAGTTGATAATGTAATTATAACTACAAAAAGTAATGAAGTAGAACATATCTTTACAATTTCATACATAGATTATGACAATACAAAATTAAATATTTTGTCTGATTATTTTAATGAAAATAAATATATTAATGTTATATCATATTTTGATTTTGGTTCAGCTCAATCAACTGTTAAACCTGATATTAATTTTTCAGGAGATTATTTTGAAAATGATGTATGTAATAGTGTTGTAGGTAATGAGTATAACATAATTGAAAGACATGAAAATATAACATTAAATAAAGATGGAGAAATTGCTACAGAGGATAATAAAGCTGTAGGAGAATATATTGCTAAAACTGAGTTAACTATTGATATATCTACAGGTAATGATATATTAAATTATATTAAAGAAAGCTTTGAATTAGTAGCACATGAATACAATCAGTTTAATGAAATGGTTAGATTTAATAGCGATGCAATAGAGTTTTCAACAATTAATTTTATAGCTGAGGCAGAAGGTAGTGTGGCAAGATTGGAAAGTGAATTTACAGCTGTAGATACTTTAAATGATGGAAATTATATTGTTATTGCATGGAGATATACTGCTGGACAAGAAGAAGTAGAATTTTTGGCTGATAAATTATATATCAAGTCAAGAGAAATAAATGAATATATTATAGATTTAAACAGTACAGCTTATATAGCGACCATTGAAAATAGCGAATCTATTGAAAATTGGGCAAATGTTTATTCTAATTATTACAAACAAGAAGGTGATAATTTAGTACAAGCAAGTGGGGCTGATACTTATATCCCAAATACATATTATACATTAACTCAATATACAGGAGAAATTCGTTATCAAATAGTTGTGGGATATAATAATGGAGAGTATACAACTATAGTGTATGCTATGGATACTATGGATAATGCGGAAAATCATTTGTATAAGCTAAATGAAGGGGTTTATGAATATATTTCTACAAGTTTAGATAAAGCTTTCGATGTGTATGAAAATGGCGGTTGGATTAATTATTTGCCATTTTATGCAGAAGATATAGAATATACTATTGAACAAAATGATTATATTAGCACTAATAATGGAATAAATGTAATAAAAATTAGTAATCAATATGAAGATATAAATATTTATAATAATATAAATCCTTCAAAAGTAGCTACAATTAAAGTTAAAATTGTTGATGATGGTAATTTTGCATTTGATGTGGCTCAAAATATTAATTCTAATTCTAAACAAGCTGAAATAACTGTAACATTTACATATAATGAAGGAAGTTTAATAAATCTTGCAAGTTCTTTAACAGCTCAAATAACAGATTTAGAAATACGTGATATAAATAATAATGATATTACTTCACAATACACAAGAGTAAATGACATGTTATATGTTTTAACTAGTGAATATAATAACAATCAAGCTGGAGGCTGGACTAATTATATTGAATTGAAATACGATAACGGCTGGATTGTATCAAGAAATTTATTTATAAATGTAGAAATGGATGTAGTGTTTAGTTGTGTGTTGGGAGAAAAACAATGTGCAATAGTATTTTCAAATCCATATCAAATATATAAATCTACAACAAATACCACCTCAGCAATATATGGCAACACAAAATATATTTTAGCACAAGCTATAGGTGAAAATTTAGAAGTTGATGAAAGATATTTGTATACTTTGCAAAACTTTAGTAAAGCTTATTCATTTGCAATTATAAATAATTATAATGCAGATAAAATAAATGTAGAAAGAGATGATGGATTGCTGGTATTTAATGTCCCAAATGTTAGTGAACGAACTGCAATTACATTTACTATAACTTATAACGATGAAGCTATAGATTCGTTTACATTAGATGTATTACCAAATGGATTTATTACAAATAATTCAAATATAACTTTAGATGATTATAATAATAATGAGTATGATTTATCTACATTAAATATAAAGTCATATAATTCAAATATTGAATATTATTCATATAGTGAATATGTTCCAATTAATAACTTTATTGATGATAATACATATATATATCAAAATGGTGAATATGTAAAAATTGAAGGGGAAATGCAAAATGTTCAATACTATGCGCATGCTTGGGAAGATGTAAAGGCTAGTGAATATACTTATCAAATATTTACAGATAGTGATTTTACTGAGGTATATAATGTAGATATAATAGATATAAATGTGGAAAATAATTTGTTAACAGTTTTATCTCCAATTAACTTGCAAGGAGTGTATTATATACAACTCAATCCAAAAGTGGGAGATATAGATGTTGGAAGTGTGAAAATTGTAGTAAACACAAGGTCTAACATTTTAGCTAATAATATTGAGTTAATTGCAAAAGAAAATGAAACTTATACATTAAATGACCTAAAAGAAATGTATAAATTATTAAGAGAAAATGATGAGTTTGTAAAAGTTGATAGCTATATAGATGGAAAAACCTATAAAAAAGTAGGTGAAAGCTATGAATTAATGACTACAGATGAGGGTGGAGATTATTATATCCGTCAGGGAGAACTTGTAGATATATTATGGATAGACACTCTAAATACTAATTTAAAAATAACATATAATTATGATAATTTAACTATTTCGCAAAAAGGAAATGTATTAACTTATAATAATACAAATTATGAGAAGATAGAAGGTCAATATAATTTCACAAATTACATATATAATGCATTTACTAACACTATTACAGACATTAACGGAGAAAACGTTGAATTTAAAACTGCAGGTGAAAATATATTATATAATAATGAATTTATATACTGCAAAAATAATGCTTACATATTTGTTAATGGCAATGAAATAATAGTTATTTCAAGTGAAACTAGCGGTAAGAAAATTTATACATTCACATTAGAAAACAATGAAAGATTATATACCGTTGTAAATCTTGATGAGTTGATTAGTTTACAAATTGTGTATGATAGTTTTGGTGGGGATAATGCTGAAGAAGGAAAAGTTTGCGATATTGACTATACAATAGATTTAATATTTGATATAAATGGTGTAAACTCTTTAATTAAGTCTAATAGTTTATCTATTTCAGTATTGCCTTATGTTGTGACAGCAAGTGAAATTGATAGAACTATAGTGGCTGGTCAAAAAATTAATTTAGATGATATTTTCTATAAAAATGATGCTAATATTTCTTCAATTTCATATACAATAATTTCTCAAACTCTTAGTTCTACAGGAGATAATAAAATAATAGCTGTTCAGCAAGGAAATAAATATATTGCAAATATTCAAATAACTTTAAATTATATAGATAATTCTAGCTATACATACCAAGAAGAATTGATTGTAGTAAGTCAATATATGGTAGGAATAGATTATCCATTTAATATAGAAAGTGGAAGAGGAGAAAATGTATTTAATGCAAGCATAGATGAATTAACAGATGATATAAATGGCGGATATTATGATAATAGTGATATTGCTGATTGGCTTGATAAAGATACATTTAAATTCGACCTTGCATTGAAAGGAGATATAATTAATTTAAATGAAGATAATTTGTTAAATATTTCTCGTTATCAAGTGTATAAAAGGTTAACTTCAGCTACAACGTATGAAGCTAATAAGTATTATAGATATAATAAAGGTCAATATGAATTATTAACTTTAGATACAGCTCCTGAAGATTGGAATAATTTTGTAAATTTCTTTACAAAAGAGGTAAACAATACTCCTAGAATTGAAATAGTGGCAGTATCAGCTAGCATTGGAGGAAATCATTTACAAAATGTTAGAAACAATATAATAATTTCAGGTTCTCAAATAGCTATATCTGGCTCATTTAGTTTAACAGGATATGTTGCATTTAAAGTGTATTATTCTACTCAAACAGACTCTTCTTATGGATATTATTTTATAAAAATTGTTGACGACACTAATTTTGATATGGTTAGGGTAGAAGAAGGAAGAAATAGCCAAACAATATCTATAGATGCTTCTAATTCACCTGAAATATTATCAGCTATTAGAAATAGTGGATATGATATATCTAGCGTGGCAAATATTAGTAATTCATTTATATCAAATAATAATATTTACTTATTTATGATAGATAATTATGATAATGCTGGTAATAAATTAAATTTTGCACAAGAAGGTGAAAAATATATTTATCCAGGGCAGTTAATAGAAAATAATCAAATAATATATCAACCTAAAAGTACTAGCACTATTAAACTTGCAGTTGTATTACATAATGGAACCTCTGTTGTATACTTGTGTAATTATAACATAGTTATAACATCTAATGTAGAATTAATATTAGGAGATGGTGTAACAGAAGAAAATGAAGATTACAATGTGTATGTTGCACCTGATATAGAATATAGTTATACCACTGCATCTAATAATTCTATTGATATAACTAGCTATATAACAATAGCTTCTCAAACATTAACAGAAGTTAAAATTGATAGTTCAAAACAATATAGTGAAGGCTTAACATTTAGCAATGTAACAGAGGCAGATACAAGTTATATATCAGTGATTTTAAATGAACAAGAGATTGCAAAAATTCAAAATAATACAATAACTTTAACTAAAGCTATTAGCACACCTGTAAGTTTTTATTTAAGTTTAACTTATTCAGGTGGATTTGTAGCATATATTAAAATCAATATTCAAGCATACGATGAAATTAGCAATAATGGAACAGTATTTGATATTGGTCAATATCAAAATGGTACATTTAATGCTAGTAAAGATTTGTCAACAATAATTGGAAGTTATACAGGAAATTTAACTTTACAATATTCATCTTTAAGAGATGGTGTTTATGCAGATATTCCAGAAAGTACAGGCTATATAGTGTATAAAGATGGGGATTATTTAAACTTTGTACAAACTGCTAATACTCAAATAATTTATGTTAAAGCTATATTGAATGATATTGTACAGCCTATTGAAAGAGTGTTTAGCTTTAATATTGCACCAAGTATAAATATTGAAACTAACTTAGGTCAAGATGCTGAAAATGCAATTAGTGCAGATATTCAAAATTATGACGAAACAGCTGTATTAACTTCAACAGGTAGTAGATTAGATGTAGGAATTACTGCTAATAGCCTAACAATTTCAGCTGGTTCTACTACATGTTTAAAAGTGAATGTAGGCAATATATCAAGTGTTAAATTTAATTTATATGATTCTACTCAATTAGCTAATCAATATTTCACTTCAAATGGTGAAATAGAATTAACTTCTAGTGGTAAATTAACATTTGTTCACTCTGCAAAAGATGTAAATTTAAGGTTATATATCACAATAATAAATGGAGATTTATCATACGATCAAATAGTTTTATATATAACTTTGCCAAAAACTTATGATATAGAGTCTGTGTATAGAGTAAATGGTGCAACTTATGAAACTATGGTACAAACTTCTTCAATAGATTTAACATTGGGCAGTGATAATGATATTACAACACATTTATTTGGAAGCGAAAGTGCAGATATAACAGATGTTAATAAATCAAGATTTAAAATAACATTGGTAAATGGAAATAGTTATTATGGAGAAGAAAATTTAGCTGGATTAGGTGTTGTAGACAAAACAAATCCAAATTATTTATCAATAACAGAAGACGTTTCTTCTACAACAGGAATTGTGAATATAAGTTATGATATATTAACATTTAATTCAACTGGTATAGCAGTGCTAAATATAAAAAATTTTACAATGGATAATGCTATAACTTATCAAATAAATGTTCAAACAGCTGAGGCAGATTATAACAATATTACATTTAATTCAAATTTATTAACAATTAAAGATGAAAGTTTAGGTGAATACATTTCTTCTACTACAAGTCAATTAACTTCAGGCTTTATATTTGCTTATACTCCTTATCAAATAAATTCTACTGATGGGCAGTATGGTAATATAATAGCTGTATTGGAAGAAGGTTCTGCTTCGCTTACATTTAAAGTTAATGAAGATGAGCGTTTTAGAAATCAAATATTGATAGATTCTATAAGCTTAAGCGGTAATTTTGCAAAATTTACAGTTTATATAATTACAATGAATGGAATTAGTAAAACTGTAACTTTGATTGTTACAAATTTAGATATACAATATGGTTATAGCCCTGAAAATGATTTTGAAGAGGTTTATGCAAATACTGAAGGATATAAATTTACAGATAATATTTCTTCAGGAAAACCAAGGTTAAGCATAACAAATAATACTGATGATATTTTAACGACAGGAGGTTACAGTTTTGACTATTTAGGTTCTACTATTGGAATTATAAATTCTATAGAAGATGATTTTGTTCCAACTTATTCACCAGATAATAAAGATATGATTGATTATGATGGAACTAATAAGTCATTTAAATTATATAGTGTAAACCAGCTTACTTATATTACAATGATATTTAATGTTGGATATACAGTAAGTGGTAATAGTTATATTATAGGTAGAGTTTTCTATGTATTAGAAGTGGCAAATGATATTAAAATAGGAATGAATAGTTTAGATGAAACAAATAATATTATAGACTTATATTTAGGTTCACCTGTTTATATAAATTCAGGTAATGGAACAATTATAGATTTATTAGAAAGTGAGAGAACAGAGGGGTTAGTTACATATTATAATAATGTATATATAACTCTTGAACGTTATTCAGATGGTTCAACTATTGAAAATAATAGGGCTTTATATAATGGAAGCGGAAGCAATTCTAGATTAAGTGCTAGTGAAGTGGATAATTATTTAACCTTTACTATTGATGATAATAGTGTTGCGGATAATTTAAAAGGAAAGCTAGATGTTAACAGTCAAGGAAAGTTGACAATAACAGAGAATAGTGAAGGTAGATTTAAATTAATAGTTGGTTCACAAACAGTTACAGGATATTATGAAGAATTTATAATAGATGTACATTCTGTATATGATGTCCAAGCTAGATATGATAGTAGTATAGATGTTAATAATGGTTCTGGATATAGATCTGGAGAAGCAGTTAGATTAATATTAACAGATGAACAAATTTCTAATGAATATGCCTTTAATATAAGACAAGTATCTTATGGTAAAAATTCTGCAGGAGAAGATGATGTGAATTATTCAGCTATTACTGAAGATTCAATATCATATCAAATGGCAGTATTTAGCAATAGCAGTACAATAAGTGAAATTAAAGCTTATGAGTGGGGAGAAAGTTGGGAAACAGCTAGCCTTTCAGCTATTGCAGATAATTCCAATGCTAAGGAATATGAATTAGAATTACCTTTCGTTCCTTTCTCTAATTCTGGCTCTATTGAGTTTTACATAGTAAGTGTAAGAATAAAAATAGAGGTTAATGGTGATTCAAGCTACTATTTTGCTAATTATAGAGTATATAATTCTACTAATATAATTACAAATGATTATTATTCATCTAATAAAACTATTGTATATGAAGAAGGTTCTTGGGCAGGTGGCGGAAACAGCATTGTGTTTATGGATATGAACAATGCAGGCTTATATGCAGGAGTTAGTATTTTATTAGAAGAACCTAGTGATTGGGAAACTAATTATACATCTTACTATCAAAAATCTGATAATAAATATACCCTTATTACAGGCGAGTCAGCTCCTACATTTGATTCAGGAGTATATTATCAAAAGAATCCTATAATGTCTCAAATAGAAAATGGAAATGAAATAGAAAATGGAAATGTAACAATTTATGCTAAATATATAAAAGGTGGCGAAGAAACAGAATCTACTCTTCAAGCGAGTGGAAGTGATGAGATATCAATAACTCTTCCTGAAGTAATGTTTGAGAACTCAACTAGCTTCTATATTATATTAAAAGATAATACTACAGGTGCAGAAATTTTAAATGATGAATGGGTTATAAAAAGTAATGTAGAAATAACTCCTAAATCCACTTTACCTTTAACTGAATTGTTCTTGCGTAGTGAAATTGCAAATCAGGATTATTATAATGTAAAGATAATAGGTTTGTTAGCTAGTGCTACAGATGCTGATTTCACTCAATTTGTAGAAAATGCTTCAAGTGCAAGTATTGAGCCGAAAGCTGATATTGGCAACTATGACTTATATTTAGTAACATATACTGGACAAGAAAGTGGCTGTACTGTATTTACAAATACAGCTCAATATTATGTGTTAGTAGGTGCAGAAAATGCTATTGGGTTTGATTTTAATGGAGGAAATTATTACATTAATTTAACTATAGATCAATCAAGTATTTCAAATGATAATAATATAGATTTAAACAACTTTATTAAAGTATGGGGATATATTTCTGGATTTACACCAGTTAAAAAAATTGGTACATTAGTAGAAAAAGTTGATGATACATCAAATGCAAATGTTTCTATATCTGGTACTACAATTACACTTAGCAATATTGATTCATATACATCTAACTTTAGTGTGAGAGTAAAGGTTAGCTCAAATGGAGTTTCAAGAGAAATTGAAGTATATTTCAACTTTATATTTACAGCCAAAGAAATAGATGAAAATGGATATATGCCATATAGTGAGACTTTAGCTACATATATATCTAACTTAACTGTTGGTGAGGTTATTAATGATAGTGAGTTAAGAGCTGAATTATTAAATATGGTTAAATTCAATGGCAATTCAATATCTACAGATCAATATTCTAGATATACAGTTAAGTTATATTCTAACGATGACGGCAATCCATATTATGAAATAGAGTATCAATATAATTATGCTGGAATAAGTTATTCAAGAATATTTAAGATTAACAAAACTAATGCGTCCAATTAGAAAAATTTAACAAGGCATAATAAAATAAAAACAAATGGTGTTTAGCCATTTGTTTTTTACTAATAAAAAATAATATAAATTTGCAAAATTATTGACAAAGTAAAAAAAGTTTTATAATATATTGTTAAATATATAATAATCGAGGTGATGATATGGCTTTAACTAAAAAAGAATTTGAAAGCAAGTGTATAGAAGTTATTGAATCTATCATATTGTCAAATATTAATAATGTGAGAAAAGATGCTATAAATATTTCAGAAAAGATGATTGAAAAAGCAAAATCGAAAAATTGCCCTAAGGCAGTAATTGATATTTATGAGCGTGTTCATGAAGAATTTAAAATTGCTAGCGACAAAGAATATGAAATATTAAAAAAACAATTATTTAGTAAAAAATAGGAGTAAAATATGGGATTTGGTGATTGGCTAATGCGGGGGTTAGGCTTTGACTCCAAAAAAAAAGATAAAACTGTAACAGAACAAAAAGATGATAAATATGCTAACTTTAATATGCATATAAAAGAAGGTGGCGCTACAAGTGAAAACACTCCTATTAGAAATAATTTTCAACCAGATGCATTAAATTTGGGAGTGAGAGATAATTTTATAATATTTTGTCCAACCACAATGAAAGAAATTCAAAGTGCAGTAGATTGTTTGCGTCAAAATCAATCTGTTATGCTTGATCTTGAAAAAATTGGTGATGAAGATAGAATGCGTGTGCTAGATTTTGTTAGTGGGGCTATTTATGGTCTTAATGGAAGTATTCATAGATATAAAGACGACAGTTTTATTTTAACTCCAGAAGGCAAAAAAATTCTAACTCCAGAAAAGAGGAATTAATGAAAGTTAAAACAAAATATATATTAATGGGAATAATTGTTGTATTAGCATTGATTATAGATTTAGTTTCAAAACATTTTTTTAGCGATATAGAATACACTCAAATTATTCCTTATTTAATTGCATTTCAAACTAATGGGGGAAATAGTGGTGCTGCATTTGGTATTTTTTCAAAAAGCACTACTTTTTTGATAGTATTTAGCATTTTAATAGTGGGTGTTATCATATTTATTGATATAAAGATGAGAATAACAAATAAATTATATACAGTAGGAATAGGTTTGATTTTAGCCGGAGCGTTAGGAAATTTTTTTGATAGAATTACATTGGGATATGTGAGAGATTTTATTATGTTTGATTTTTGGAAATCTTTTCCTATATTTAATTTTGCAGATTGCTGTATAGTAATTGGCGCAATATTGGTTTGTATATATTTTATATTTTTAACAAAGGTTAATAGCGATGGAAAAAATAATTAGCAATATTGAAGATGAGAGATTGGATATATATTTATCTCAACAATATCCACAATGCTCTAGATCTTATATTAAAACTTTAATAGATAAAAGTTGTATAACAGTAAATTCTAAAATTGTAAAAGCAGGGTATAAGTTGAAAGTGGGAGATGAGATATTAATTGATTTTCCAAAAGTTGAAAAAATCTCAGCAGAACCTCAAAATATACCTTTAAATATTGTGTATGAAGATAGCGATTTATTAGTTATAAACAAACAAGCAGGTCTTGTAGTTCACCCATGTAGTACTACAAAAAGTGGAACTTTAGTAAATGCTCTAATGTATCATATTAAAGATTTAAGCACTATAAATGGAGTATTGCGTCCAGGAATTGTCCATAGATTAGATAAAGATACAGCAGGACTTATGTTAGTGGCAAAAAATGATAATGCTCATAAAAAATTGCAACAGCAATTAAAAGATAAAACTCTAAATAGAGAATATTATGCTCTTGTAAAAGGTAAAATCAAACAAGATTTTCATATAGAAGGTTATTTAGGCAGAAATCCTCGCAACCGCAAACAGATGGCTTTAGTAACGTCAAATCTAGGTAAATATAGTTATACTGATTTTTATGTATATAAAGTGTTTGAGCAATACACTTTATTAAGATGTGTATTAAAAACAGGAAGAACTCATCAAATTAGAGCACATTTAAAAAGTATAAATCATCCAATAGTAGGAGATGAGCTTTACGGCGGAGTGGATAAAAATATAAAAACTAATGGGCAGCTGCTATTTGCATATAAAATTAGTTTTATTCACCCAACTAGTAATAAATTAATGACTTTTACTGCAAATTTACCTGAGAATTTTTCAAACATTTTAGAGAAGTTGAAGTGAAATTTAACATTCGACAAAACTAGCTTTTTTTCGTCTAATAAATTTTAAATCATATTAACAAACTAAAAATGTTAGCAATGATAAAAAGATTTTATTAATTTATGCAATTTGTCGAAAAATTTGTTGACAAAAATATAAATATTATTTAAAATAGCATTGTTAAACAAAATATGGGAGACTAATCAATGAAAAAATTATCTAAGTTTATTTATTCAATTTTAGCATTTGCTTTGATTACTTGTATGGCTATATTTAATCCTGCAATTAGTTTTGTTGATGCTGAAGCAAGTTTGCCTACAGATGGCAATAATGTAGCATTTTCTTCTACAAAAATTGCTGGAACTATTAAAGATGGAAATGAATTTAAAATTCCTATGCCAGATGTAAAAAATGCTATAGAAGGGGCTCAAAAATTTATTGAAGTAAAAGATAGAAGTGGCTATACTTACACATATGAAATTGGTGTAGCATATTCTGGTAGCTATTTTGAGTTGTATAATAGTAGCGATGCTATTACTACTGAGCCAAGTGAAGTGGCATATATTAAACCTGCAAAAATAGGAAGAGGTAGCTATACAGTTAGATATAAAGTAGTTCAAGGAGATAAAACTTATTATTCTAATAGCCAAACTGTTCAAGTTGAGGGAGTGACTTATAGCTGGGAATTTAATAAAGAAAATACTGCTAAGAATATAATTCCTTCAGTAACTGCTAGTGGAACTAGTTATACATTGCCTTTACCAACAATTGTTAATAGCGATGATGAAGTTGCACATGAATATACTGATGCAAGCAATATAGTTATTACTAAAAATAGTGAGGCTTTAACTGTAAATGAATCACCTGAATTTAGATTTGAAAATGGTCAAGTAATATTTACTCCTACATTAGCGTCTGGAGATGATGTTACAACTTATGTTATTAGATATAAATCTTTAGAGCCATCTCTTGCAGATAGAACATATATTGTTAAGGTAGAAAGCGGATATAGTAATAGTGCAGAATTAGAAGTTAAACATAATAGTATTACAAATGTTCAAATAGCAGCTAATACTACTTTCCCAACACCAAATGTTACAGATAAAACTCATAATAAATCTAGTGTTGAAGTTAACACTTATATCACAATTAAAAAGGGTGGTCAAACAGTAAAAGAATTAAATCCTAACGAATTTAATTATATTTTCGAAACTACAGGAACTTACACTATTTATTATCGTGTAGTTGATGCTTATGGTAATGAAGCTACAAGTGCAGGCTACTCAATTTCAGTAAATGATAGAGCACCTTATATAATTGAGTATGCTAAAGATTATGATACAAGTGAGCCTAATTGGGAAGATAATGTTATAACAGGAATAGATTATGCTGTTCCTACTCAAATAGGTTATTCAGGATTTACTCTACCTGCTATATATGCAAAAGATTATAAAGATAGTTATGAGAATTTAACATTTAAACGTATTCTTGAAAATAAAGATGATAGTAATGAATATTATGATTTAGATAAAACTGGTGAGCATGGAAATGGTGCACTTTTAGAAGATAATGGATTTGATGCATTTAGCAAGAGTATTTATTTTGAATTCCCAGAAAGTGATCCTTCTGTTCATGCTGGAGAAGTGTATAAATTAAAATATTCTGCTATAGACTCAAATGGAAATGAAGTGTTTGCTACTCAATATGAAATTAAAATTACAAATGTTGATGCTGAAGCTTATAATATTGATAAAGGATTAACTATATATTTCCCAGGAATTACTCAAAATCTAGATCCTCAATCAGAGTTGAGTTTTACAACTGCTACAGCAAAAGAAAGTCCTGCTGATGATAATTTGGTTGCAGATGAAAGAGTTGAGGTTAGAACATATTATTATTACGGTTCTAAAAATGCTTTAGATACAGCTTTAGAGCAATATATTGCAGAGTTTAAAGAAAGTCATGAGAATTATAATGAAAAATATGCTTATCAATTTGATGATTTCTATGCTTCATTTAATGAAACAAATCCTTTATATGAATTATATAGTGAAGATGGAAAAACTTCAATCAAATTAGAAGGTTATGTAAATCAAAAAACAGTGACAATATTCGCTGTGGGAATAAATGATCAGCAACAATTTGTAGTAAAAGCACATGAAGTTGGAATTAATAATACTACAAACGATTTTGTAGCACCTATAATTGAAAGTGTTACAGATAGCTATTCTACACAATTAAATGGAGCTAGTAAATTTAATCAAAATTATACAGTAACATTGCCATCTGTTCAGTTTAGTGACGCAGAAGATGATAGCTTGCAGGTTGATATAACTTGTTATGTGGACACTCCTGATCAAACAGTAGGAGTTAGCATTTATGAATTTATGAAAAATGGAATTCAATTAGCTAAAATAGATACAACTTATGCAGGAACATATTATGTAACTTATACAGCTACAGATGATGCTGGAAATACTACAACATATATTTCAACATTTGAAGTGGCTAAAACAGCAAAACCTCATATTGAAGTTGAAAATGGTTCTAATATTTCAATTACAGTTGGGGAAGAAGTTAATTTCATAACAAATTTAGTAGGTGATGGTGAATATGAAGATGTAAAATACACTATTAGTTGGGGAGATAATAAACCTAGTGGTTTAGGATCTGGAAATAATAGCTTTGTATTTAATAAACCTGGAACTTATGTTGCTACAATTAGCGCTGAATACACTATGAATGAGGTTACAGGAATTAAAGTTGAACCTAGTGTAACTGTAACAATAGTTGTTAGTGAACCTACAATATCTTGGGATAGTGATACTGAAGCTTTGATTACTACTGATCGCACAGCAGATATTAATGAAAGAATTGTATTGCCTATTGTATATGCAGAACAAAATGGTGAAATGCTTCAAGCTGTTCCTACAGTAGTTCGTCTTGGTGATGATGGGGAAGAAATCGAGGTTGAAGTAAAACTAGATGAAGAAACTTTTGAAAGCTATTATTTTATAGCAGATACAAATGGTGTATATACAGTAACATATACAGCAACTAGTGCTTATGGAACTTCAACTAAGAGCTTTAATGTTACTTGTGGGGACTATTATGAGCCTATAATTAATATAGAAAACAATAAATTGCAAGATTCTGAAATAACTTATAATGGAACTGATATAACATTTAAAGTGGAATCATTTACACAAGAAGAAGATGAAAATGGAGTAAGACTTGCTGGTAAATATATATTAAAAGTAAGTGCTAGCGAGGGTGATACTAAATTATTTGATTATGATATCAAGGTTTCATTTAAAGATAGAGATAAGGATAAAAATCTAGTTGATTTAACTACTACAGATTATTCATTTAGCTTTAGTGGACCTTCTCAATCAAGCAATGGTACAAATAGCTGGAATATAACAGGAGTTGGAACATACGAATTAACTATAACAGTAGAAGATGAGAATGGTAATTCAACAACTAAATCAATTAGCTTTAATGTAGTGAATAAAACTGAACCTAAAAAAATAAGTGATAATGTGGTTGGAATTATATTAATAGCTGTATCTGCAGTTATTTTAGGTGGAGTAATTTTATTCTTCGCATTAGCTGGTAAAAGAAATAATCCAAGAAAAAGATTAACAAAATCTGTTAAATCAGATGATAAAGAATAATTATTAAAATAGTAAAAAACTTCTACAAATTTGTAGAAGTTTTTGTTTTTTACTTGATTTATATATATAGTTATGTTAATATGTTAAAAGATATAATTTTAAGGGTTAAATATATGAGAAAAAGTATTTACACATTATTTTTTAAAAGATTTTTTGATATATTAATTTCTGGATTGGCATTGATATTGTTAAGCCCTGTATTTTTAATAGTTTCAATTATTTGTAGAATTAAAATGGGTAAAGGAATAATATTTAGCCAATATAGACCAGGAAAAAATAATAAAGTTTTTAAGTTTTATAAATATCGTTCTATGTTAAATACAAAAGATGAAAATGGGAATTTATTGCCAGATAGAGAACGAATGACTAAATTTGGTAATTTATTAAGAAAAACAAGTTTAGATGAACTTCCTCAGTTATGGAATATTTTTAAAGGAGATATGAGTATTGTTGGGCCTCGTCCAAAACTTGTTAAAGATATGGTTTTTTACAATGAAGAACAAAATATTAGAAGCTTAGTGCGTCCAGGATTAACAGGTTTAGCACAAGTAAATGGAAGAAATAATATAACTTGGGAAGAGATTTTTGAATATGATAAATATTATGTTGAACATTGTAGTTTATGGTTAGATATAAAAATAATATTTAAAACAATTATTAAAGTGTTTAAAAAAGTAGATATTGTTGAGCAAGATAAAACAAAGCAAAACTATTATTATGGAGATTATTTACTTGAAAGAGGTGTTTTAACAAAAGAAGAATATGATAATAAGCAAGAACTTGCAAAACAATTAATTGCAGAAAAAACTTCTAAAATAATTAAAAAAAAGAAAAAAGCAAATTAAAACAGTCTTATGACTGTTTTTTATTATAAAATCATTAAATTTAGACAAAAATATTAAATATTTTTTTTAACTATATTTGACTAAAATTTATTGAAGTTGTATAATTTTTGCTATAGGAGAAATATATGAAAGAAAGAAAAGAAATAGACGATAAATATAAATGGGATTTGTCTTGTTATGTTAAGGACGAAAATGAATTAATTAATAATTTACAAAATTTAAAGAAAAATATACCAGATTTTACTAAATTTTATGGAAAATTTAATGATAAGAAAACATTATTAGAATATTTAAAATTAGAAGAAGATTACGACTTGTTGCTATCAAGAACAGCATCATACATTTATAATACACTAGAAGTAGATAATAGTAACACAAAATTTATATCATATAGCCAAAAATTAGAATATATTTATAAAGAATACAGTGAAACTACAGCCTATGTTTATCCTCAAATGTTAAATTTAGATGATGAATATTTAAATAGTTTGATTAATGATAAAAGTTTATATAAATATTCTAGATTTTTTCAAGAAATTAAAAGAGATAAAGCTCATAAAATTAGTGAATATGATTCACAGTTTTTAAGTAAAATGTCTTTATTTTTAAATAATGAAAAGAAAGTTTTTGAAGATTTAGTTAATAGTGAAATAACTTTTGATAAAATAACAGATGAAAAAGGAAATGAATATGAAGTAAATGAACCTGTTTATTCAAAATTTAGCACAGGAGCTGATAGAGAGCTTAGAAAAAATGTGTTTTTATCTTTAATGAAAGGTTATGGGGGAAAAATTAAAACATTGTCAAACCTTTATACAAACAGTATTCAACAGGATATTTTCTTTGCCAAATTGGCTAATTTTAATTCTGTAAAACAACAATGTATGTACAATGAGGAAGTTGATGAAATTGTATATGATATATTAATTAAAAATATAAATCAACGATTAGATGTATTTCGAAAAATTAATAAGATTAAAGCTAAATATTTGGGAATCAAAGATTTTGCTTTTTATGATAAACTTGCTGTTAAAGGTATGAAAAAACAGTATAGCATAGAAGAAGCTATACAGCTTACAAAAGAATGTACTAAACCTCTTGGAGAAGAATATCAAAAATTATTAAATGAAAAGTTTAATCAAAAAGTAATAGACTATTTACCTAATAAAAATAAAAGAAGTTTATGTTATTCTACTAGTGAATTTGGTTGCCCTAGTATAGTATTAATAAACTTTGAGGGGGATTATAATAGTGTAAGCGCTTTAGTTCATGAAATAGGTCATGCTATTCATGATGAATTTAGTAATAAATACCAACCTGTTCAACTAGCAAATTATGTTATTTTTGTTGCAGAAGTAGCAAGTACTGTGAATGAAATTCTACTTAATTTATATCTTTTAAAAAAATCATCTAAAGAAGAAAAAGTCGAATTATTATTTGAATTGTTAACACAATTTTCAAGTACAGTATATACTCAATGTTTATTTAGTGAATTTGAAGATTATGCTCATTCTACTCTTGAAAATGGAGAAAGCTTAGCTTATGAGGACTATAACAATAAATATTATGAATTAAATAAAAAATATTATGGAGAAGATATAATATTACCTGAAGAGTTGAAGTTTGGTTGGAGTAGAATTAATCATTTTTATACTCCATTTTATGTATATAAATATGCTACAGGTTTTATAAGTGCAGTATGTATTGTTCAAAATATTTTAAATGATAAAGAATATTACAATAAGTATATTCAATTTTTAAAAAGTGGTAGAACAAAATCTCCTATAGAATTATTAAAAGATGTAGATGTGGATTTGACTACAAATGAACCATATATTAAAGCTTTTAAATTTATAGAAAATACAATAAATTCTTTAACTGAAATTATTTAAATTATTAAAATAAAAAAATAAAAAACAATTAAAAAAGATAAAAAACACATAAAAATATTGCAAAATATCGTCAAAATAAGACAAATTAAAAATTTTATCAATAAATATTCTTTATTCTTTTGCAAAAAATATATATTAATGATATAATAGGAGAGGAAAGATGCTTGATAAAAAAACTGCTGCAATATTAAAAGTGTTGGGTAAACTTGGGGAAGATAGTGCATATAAAGTTATTACTGTAAATGAAATTTTCACAGCTCTACCTTCTAAATCTCAATATGATAGCGATAGTATAAAACAAACAATAGAATATTTGTGCAAACAAGAATTTATTGTATTAAAATTTGAGGAGGACGAAACTTTTTGTTATTCTCTTTTGCCTAAAGCTAGAATATATCTAGAGCAGGATATGTCTAAAGATAAAGTGAAAAAACAACATTTACCATTTTCATGGATTATAATATGCACTTTTGGTTGTGCTATAGGAGCATTTTTATCAAATTTTCTATTTTATTATTTATTTGGATAGGTGTAAATTATGTTAACAAGAAAAGAAAGATATATAATGGAATATTTATATCAAAGATGTATTGGGAAAAATAGTTGTTTAATTAGTCCAAGAGAAATTATTACTTTTGCAAGCGATAGATATGTTATGTATTCTCCTGAAGTGGAAAAAATTGTAACAAATCTTGTATATGATAATTACATTGACATGGCTAAAAGTGATAAAAAAGGGGAGATGGTGTATTGCGTATCATTAAAGCTTAAAGGGCAAGGCTTTCATAGAGAACTTATTAATGATAAGAGAACTATGATGGTGTATGTTGGAAGAACAGTTGTTTTGGCCATTCTAAGCTTTTTAATTACATGGGTATTAAAATTATTAATATCATAAATTTATATTGAAAAAATAAATAATTTAAATAAAAAAATGATAGATTTAAAATCTATCATTTTATTTTCGTTTTTTAGGTATCATGAAACCTATAATTCCCCATGCTGTTAATACAAATCCTATAATAGTAAATCCTAATGCCCAATTATTTTTAAATGTCTCTCCAGCAATTTCTAAGGTGTAAATATTTTTAATTGTAGCCATTTTATTTAGATTTGTAACAGGAACGTCTTCAGTAACACTTGTATAAACTCCCTTATCATCAATTTTATAATAACCTTTGAAGTCTAAGATTTCAATATCTTGTTCATATTCGCCATTCCAATTAAAAGAGTATTCTACATCTATTTTAGAATTTTCATAAGAACCTATAGGAATTAGAAAGAATGGAAAAGCATAACTAATTACTAATATTGCAGCTCCTAACAATAATTTAATAAAAGACCCTTTAAACATAATTTTCTCCTTTTAATTATTAATATAATATCATTTTTTTTAGATTTTAGCTATCATTTATAGCTATTATTTATAAAATTATATAGTATTAATTTTTATTACATTTGAAAATTCATCTGTTGTACCTGTTACTACAACAATATTATCTTTTGGTTTAACCAATTTATATTTTAATAATTCTTCATTTATATTATTGAAAATTTTAGTTTCATTAAATTTTGGTTGATATATAGGATATACTCCTCTAAGTAAAGACATTTGATAATATGTGTTTTGATCGTTTGTTATTGCGTATATATCGCATTTTGGAAGAAGAGTGGATACAAATGTTGCCATTTTGCCTTTGCTTGTACATATTGCTATGGCTTTTGTAGAAAGTTGATAGCTTATGTTTACCGCTGTTGTAGTAGTTATATTGTAAATATTATTTTTAATTTTGGTGGTTTTATAAAGATTTTCATAATCTATATCTTTTTCAATTTCTTTAGCTACTTCACTCATTGTTTTTACAGATTTTACAGGATAATTTCCTACAGAGCTTTCTGCAGATAACATTATTGCATTTGCTCCTTCACGAATGGCTGTAGCAATATCACTAACTTCTGCTCGAGTAGGGCGAGGATTGGAAATCATGCTCTCAAGCATTTCTGTTGCAACTATAGAGATTTTTCTCATATTACGTGCAGTAGATATAATGTATGCTTGCAAATTAGGAAGCTTTTGAACAGGATATTCTACTCCTAAATCTCCACGAGCAACCATAACACCATCACATTCTTCTAATATAGAAGGTAAATTTTTAATTCCCATTGAAGATTCTATTTTTGCAATTATTTTACAACAATGTCCACATTCATTCATTAAATTTTTTATTTCTAATATATCTTCACGTTTTGTAACAAATGAGCATGCAACATAATCGCATTTATTATTAAAAGCCCATATTAAATCTTCTCTATCTTTTTCTCCTATATAAGGTAAGTTTAGATCAAAATTTTTAAATGTTAAACCTTTATTGTTTGATAATTTTCCAGATGTTAAAACTTTTGTAATAACCTTATCTTTATTTTTTTGTGTAACTTTTAAAGTTATTAATCCATCGTTTGCTAAAATAACGTTTCCAATCTTTAGTCTTGATAAAATAGAAGGCTCAGTAATAGAAACCTCATTTTCATTTCCAATAATATCTTTACAATTTAAAGCAAATTGTTGACCTCGTTTCAACATAACATATCCATTTTTAAATGTTTTAACTCTAACTTCAGGCCCTCGAGTATCAACCATAATTCCAAGTGAAATTTTTAATTTTTCTCTCACAGATTTTATTAAATCTATAGTTGTTTGATTGTTTTTTAAATCTCCATGACTAAAATTTATTCTAGCTACATTTAATCCAGATAAGGCCATAGATTTTAAAGTGTTGAAATTGTTGGAACTAGGTCCTATTGTTGCAATAATTTTTGTTTTTTTCATATTTTCTCCTCACATTAATTTTATATTTATTTAATTTAAATGTCAATTATATAAATAAAAAATAAATAATAATAAATTACATTAAATAATAAAAAAATACTTAAAAATAGTATTTAAATAAAATAATGCAAAATAAATGCGATTTATTTTAATATTTTTTAATTATTTATTTTTTTGTATTATATTTAATTTTCACACAATATTTAATTATCACATAAATAAATTTAAAGGAGCTTTATGATAACTAGAGGGTATAACTTAAGAGGTATTGTTGGAAAAGACTTAACTGAAAGAGTTATTAAAAGATTTAGTAAAAATATTGTTAAATACATATATTCTCAAGGATATTCAAAAAAAGTATTAATTGCAAAAGATAATAGGGTTTCTGGAGATTATATATTAAGCGTAATGCAGAGTGTGTTATTATCTAGTGGGATTGATGTATATGTTTTTAATGAAATTACTACTCCAGAATTGGCTTTTTTTACATCTAAATTTCATTTCTCAATAGGAGTTATGATAACAGCTTCTCATAATACTAAAGAGTATAATGGATTTAAATGTTATAACATATTAGGCGAAGCTATAGACATAACAGATCAGTCTGAAATCAAAGTTAATGTAAAAAAGAAAGATTATGCTAAAATTTTTGATATATCTAGTTTTCATGAATTGTATTTAAGGTGTTTAAAAAGTAAATTGCAAAAAAATTGCATTAAAATTGTATTTGATTGTGCAAATGGAGCAACTATTAAATTAGTAAGAAATCTTTTCCCAAAAGATAAAATAATTGGAGCTGATTGCTCAGGAGAAAATATTAATAAAGATTGTGGAAGTGAAAATTTACAATGCTTAATTAATAATTGCAAACTTTATAAAACAATTGGTTTTGCTTTTGATGGAGATGGGGATAGAGTTGTTGTAATTGATGCTGACGGAAATATTATAAATGGCGATAAAATTATATACATATTAGCAACTCAGTTTTTATCAAGAGGAGATGCCGTTGTTGGAACTTTAATTAGCAGTAAAGCTTTAGAAAAATCTTTGAATAATATAGGAATTAGACTGATTAGAACTAATGTTGGGGCAAAATATGTGTATAAACAAATGATTAAAGAAAATATATTATTGGGAGGAGAGCCTTGCGGACATATTTTTTTCAATCATACTACTGTTTCTAATGGATTGTTAATTGCTATTGAACTTATAAATATATTAAATAGGACTAAAAAATCTTTTAAACAGTTGTTAGAGAATTATAAAGAGTTGTATATAGTTCAAAAAAATATAAGTATTGATAATTTAAAAGAAAATGTTAGTTTGTCTAAATATTGTATAAATAATGAAAATATAAATATCAATATAAGAAAAAGTGAAACAGAGCCTGTTATTAGATTGATGATTGAGGGAGAGGATAAAGATATGGTAGAGAATAAACTTCGAGAAATCATTCAATACTTGGAGAAATGATATGAAATTAAGTGATGTATTAAATAGTGAAAGAGTTAATTCGTTAGGGATAGAGCCAAATGCTTATACAACTAATCATTATAAGCCTCCTAAGTCTAATAATGATAAAGTTCAAACTGCAAATATTCCTAAAGTAATTTTTCCTGAACCTTACGAAAATGCAGACCCTTATTACAACAAACATGAATTTGCTCCACCTCAGCCTCCACCTCAGCAAAACTTTCAACAGCCTAATATGCCTTCATTTGACTTTAAATCAATTATTCCTATGCTTATGTCTGGCAAAATGGATATATTAAAACCTATCATGTCTTTATTTAGTGGGGGAAAGGGGTTAGGAGATTTATCAAAAATTTTTGAATTATTTAAAGCTAAACCAAAACAAAAAAAAGAGGAAAGTAAACAACCTTCCCAAGAGTCTAAGTTTGATGATATGATTATTATAGAAGATTAATCGTATATAAAAAAATGTTTGTTAATATTAACTTGATGATTAATTATATAGTTAAATTTAGAAAAAACTTCTTGCTTTAACAAGAAGTTTTTGCTGTTAATCTAATATATGTTTTAATCCCTTTTTATCGCTTTGCTTATACAATACTATTTTTTTGCCAATTTGAGTAACTATATCAGCTTCTGTTTTTGTGGCAAGCTCGCTTAATCCATTTTCATCTAGTTTTTCCATAGAGGGATTAAGAGCTATTTTAATAAGTTCATGATTAAACAATTCTTCCTTAATTTTTTCATATATATCCAAATCAAAACCTTCTTTTCCTACCCATACAGTTGGATTTATATTTGTAGCTAAACTACGCAATTTAATTCTTTGTTGTTTATTAAGCATATTTTCTCCTTTTTATTAAAACTTTGATTTTTAGTAATTAGTCTACTAATTCAAATTCAAGATTTCCCATACATATAGTATCCCCATTTACAGCTCCAGCTTCACGAATTTTTGAAATAATTCCATCTTTTTCAAGTCGATATTGAAAATATCCTGAAGATGCAGTATCAGTAAATACAATACCACGTTGTAAATTTTCAATATAACCTCCACTAACTCTATAAGTATGTTCGTCTATTTTTTCAATATTAATTGAACTAATATCTTCTGTATGCAATTCGTCTAGTTCTGGTTCAATAGGAGCTGGTTTTGGCAATGTTTGTAATTTATTATAAATTGTTTTTAATAAAACATCTATATTTTTATTTGTTATTGAACTTATTCCTATAACTTCTCCGTCAAATTTAGTGTCTTTTTTAAATTCACTTATTTTTTCTTCTAAATTTGAAATTAAATCTATTTTTGTAAATACCACAATTTGAGGTAAAGAACTAAGATTTTTATTATATAATTTTAATTCGTTGTTAATCATTTTAAAATCTTCACTAGGAATATTTCCATAATATCCAGATCCATCAATAACATGAACAAGTAGGCGAGTACGTTCAATATGAGATAAAAATTCATGACCTAGTCCTGCACCATCTGAGGCACCTTCAATAAGTCCAGGAATATCTGCTACTACGAAATTTTTATCATAATATTTTACTACTCCAAGATTTGGGTGTAAAGTAGTAAAATTATAATCTGCAATTTTAGGTTTGGCATTAGTTATAACAGATAAGAGAGTGCTTTTTCCAACATTTGGTTTTCCAATTAGAGCAACATCTGCTATAGTTTTTAATTCAAGTAATACTTGATAAACCTTAGTTTGCTCTCCTAATTGAGAAAAATGAGGAGCTTGCCTAGTAGGTGTTTTAAAAAAAGCATTTCCTTTTCCTCCACGTCCACCTTTTAAACAAATATATTCCATACCATCTTCATACATATCAGCTAATATTTTTCCTGTTTCAGCATCTTTAATAATTGTTCCGCAAGGTAGCTCAATCTTTAAATCTGCTCCTTTTTTACCACTGCAAAATTTACCGCTTCCATTTTCACCATTTTGAGCGTAGAATTTTTTTTCATACATAAAATTTGTTAATGTATTTAGGTTATTTGTAGCTACAAATATAATGCTTCCGCCATCTCCGCCATCTCCGCCGTCAGGACCTCCGTTTGGAACATATTTTTCTCTGTGAAAACTAACAACGCCATCTCCGCCGTTTCCTGCTTTTATTGAAATTGTTGCTTTATCTAAATACATATTATTTCCTTTTACATATAGATTTTAATTCACATGTTTCACATTCAGGCTTAATAGCTTTACAAAAATATCTGCCAAACCACACAGCTTGAATATGAAATTTTGCTTGCTTAGATTTTGGTACTATTTTTAATAAATCTTGTTCACATTTCTCAGGGGTAGAATTTTCATTAGTTAAACCTAATCGTTTGCTTACTCTTAGAACATGTGTGTCCACAGCGATTGAAGGGATATTAAAAGCTTCAGCTAATACTACATTGGCTGTTTTTCTTCCCACTCCACTAAGAGAGGATAACTGCTCCATATTATTTGGAACTTGCCCACTATATTTTTCAATTATAGATTTTGTTGCGGACATTATAGATTTTGATTTGTTGTTATAAAAACCACAACTATGAATAATTTTTTTTAAATTTTCCTCTCCTAATTCAAGCATCTTTTCAGGAGTTGGAGCAAGCTTGAATAAAGTTTCAGCAACTTGATTTACTCGCTTATCAGTGCATTGTGCAGATAAAATTACTGCGACTAATAATTGATATGGAGAGCTATACTCTAACTCACATTTAGCATTAGGAAATTTGTTGTCAAAATAATTTAAAATTTTATCAATATTATTTTCCATTTATTTATTTTAACAAATAATAGCTATATAGTCAAGGTAAAATTTAATAAATTCTTGTAGGAATTTCTTTGCCGTTTAATATATTTATTTCATATATTCCAAAAAATGAAGTTAATTTATTAGAAGATATTATTTGTTTAGTTAAATTTATTCCATTTCCAGCAATTTTAACTGATATTCCACAAGATCTAGCAAGACATCTAGGAGTATTGATTGTTGAACAAAATGTGCTAGTTTGTTTTATTAAATCATAAAAATGTATAGTATCTGTTCTTGAGGTGAATACCACTACAATATATTTCATAAAACCCTCCTTACTATCACTATATTTTATTATTTTGCATATTGTGTTATATGATATATTTAGATAATGCAGCAACAACTTATTATAAACCGCTACAAGTTAAACAGGCGGTTAATATTGCAATGAATTTATATACTGCAAATGCTGGAAGAGGGGCTCATAAATTAGCTCAAGTTTCGGCTGAGAAAATATTTGCAGTTCGAGAAAAAGTCCTTAAATTTTTTAACGCTAAAAATCATGATTGTATATTTACAGCAGGCTGTACATCAGCTCTTAATTTAGCTATTTTAGGAAGTGTGAAAAAAGGAGGGCATATAATAACCACTTATTTAGAGCATAACTCTATTTTAAGGCCTTTAGAACATTTAAAAAATTTAGGACAAATAGAATATTCTGTAGTTGATAGATTGGATAGTTCAACTATTGAAAATGCTATTCAGCCAAATACTTACATGATCATTACTACTCAGGTAAGCAATGTAACAGGAGAAAAACTAAATTTAAAGGAAATAAATAAAATATGCAAAAAATATAATTTAATTCATTTAATAGATACAGCTCAAAGTGCTGGTCATATATTTGAAGATATAAGCTATGCAGATTTAATAGCCTTTGCAGGGCATAAAGGATTATATGGATTGAGTGGAGTAGGAGGTTTAATAGTAAAAAAAGGAATAAAATTAAATCCAATTATGTTTGGAGGAACAGGAACTGCAAGTGAGAGTCTTGTTCAGCCAAATATAATCCCAGAAAGTTTTGAAGTTGGAACTTGTGCAAATATTCCAATTATTAGTTTGGGAGCAGGAATTGATTATGTTAATAAAAATAAAAAATATATAATAGAAAAAGAAGATTTGTTAAATAATGCAATTAAAAATATGCTAAAAAATTTAAATTTTGTATCTGTATATAATATAGAAAAGACTGAGGGAGTGTATAGCTTTAATGTTTTAAATTATGATAGCAGTTTTGTTAGTGATTATTTAAATGAAAATTTCAATATTTGTACTCGTGCAGGACTTCATTGTGCTCCACTTGCACATAAACATTTTAATAACTTAACTCGAGGAGCGGTAAGAATATCTATTTCTAGCGATAACACAATAGAAGATGTGCTTATTTTAGAAAAAGCATTAAAAGATTTATATGATAAATCTATAACATTAGTCAAATAAATTTGTTTTAACTTTTACATGATGGCGTAATCTACAAATCAAACTAAGGGATATTAAAATAGTGCTAATTACAACATAATACACTTTATAAGGAATTATTATGCTTGTAAATAAAAGTATAAGCCCACTTATAAAATATCCCTTAGATTTTTCTTTTGATATGCTAGCTTTTAATATTTCTTTTAAACTAACTTTATTTGTAGTTAAATCAATATTGGTTGTGTTAATTTTAATATTTTTTTGATTAAAAATTTCAAATAATTGTTCAAGATTTATCAAAGTTATTTTTCTATTTTTAAATGCACTTGAAATAAATTTTGCTTCTTTAGTATAAGAAGAGCAAAATATTGTAATGTTTTCAGCTGATTTATTTTTTAAAATGTCTAAAAGTTTTGTGTCTGTCAATTCTGCAGAATAATAAAAAGTTATAATATTGGAAATTCCATTTTTTGTAAAATAAATATCACCTTTTTTTGTAGATGTTGTGCAAGATGGCGGAACTAATTTTTTTATAAGAGAAATAAGTTTTGTATTTGACATTGTTTGAATAGCTAATTTAAAACTAGTTAATTCTTTGTTGAAAGTTAATGCATTTTGCTTTGCCCTATATTTTTTATTATAAAAAAATCTAACCAGCATTATTATAGCAATAGATATTATTAAGCTTAATAATAAGGAAAGAACAATATTTTTCAAAAAATATTGTAGCCAAGCAAAAATTATTAACAATGTGGCAATAGTTAAAAAAATTGCATCAATTATATTTATAAATTTAAATTTTGACATAACAATATTATTGACAAAATAAATAAAATTAAACAATATTATATAGATGTTAAAACTATTGACAATTTATTTTAACTCTATTAAAATATTGTTATGGAAAAATATATTATTAAAAGCATTGAAGATACTAAAAATCTAGCTGAAGAATTTGCAAAATCTTTAAAAATTGGAGATATTGTGTTGTTAAATGGTGATTTGGGTGCTGGTAAAACTACTTTCACTCAATTCGTTTTTAAATGTTTGGGTGTAGAAGGAGTTGTAAATAGTCCAACTTTTGCAGTTCTTAAAACATATAATGGAAATGGGGTAATATTAAATCATTTTGATGCTTATAGAATAAATACAAGTGAAGCCATCGAATGTGGTTTTGATGAAATTATTTCTTCTAGAGAAGGTATTACATTTATAGAATGGTCAAAAAATATTGAGCCATTAATACCTAATGATTGTATAATAGTAAATATATCTTTGTTAGGTCAAGAAAGAGAATTTGATATTATAAGGTAGTAAAAATATGAATTATTTATTAATAAATACAGCAAATGAAGAACTTGTGATAGTTGTGTATAAAAATGGTGAAATTTTTTCATGCAATGAAAAATTAGTGAAAAAGCATAATGAAATTCTACTTCCAAAATTAGATGAAGTATTGAAAACTGCTCAAATAAAATTGCAAGATATAGATGAATTTGGGGTTGTGATAGGGCCAGGATCTTTTACAGGGATAAGAGTTGGAATAGCTACTATTAAAGCTTTTAGAGATGTGTTTAATAAACCTGTAAGAAGTATTAATAATTTAAAGTTATTATACAATATAGCTATTCAGCAAGGAATAAAATGCTCAGCAGTTGCTATTGAAGGAAGTTTAAACAGTTATTTTGTTGGAAAGGTTAATAATAATGGAGTTGATATATATGAAAGAAATTTATCTAAAGATGAATTATTGCAAATAGCTGAAGGTGGAAAAATTGCATTTTATACAATTCATTATGATATAGAAAATGCTGTGTGTGTTGATTTTGATAATAAAGCCTTTGTTCAAACTTTTTTAGAAAGCAAATCTAATGATTTAACTCCTATATATTATCAACTATCTCAAGCAGAACATGACAAAATTACTCATGCAAAATTCATAATACGAGAAGCTGAAGTTTGGGATATTAAAGCAATAAGTTTATTAGATAAAGATAATTTTGATAATAGTTGGAATGAACAAATGCTTGAAAAAACTTTTGTAAATAAAAATTCTTTAATTTATGTTGCTGAAATAGACGAAAACCTTGCAGGGTTTATAATAGCTGAAAATGATGTAGACGAATTTAATATAGCTAGAATAGTAGTGGATAAAAATTATAGAAATCATGGGATTGCCACAAGGCTGATTGAAATGGTGGAAAATAAGGCTAAAGAAAACAAAGAAAATGTTAGCTTAGAAGTAAATGTTAATAATTTTACTGCAAAAACTTTATATGAGAAATTAGGATATTCAATACGCAGAGTTAGAAAGAATTATTATAAAGATGGAAGTGATTGCTTAGAAATGGTTAAAGTCTTTAACTAATTATATTCATCTGGCAAATCATTTAAAATTAATAATACCTGATTTTTATTAATTAGTTTTGTAAATAATTTTTTAGCATATTCAAGAGAATTTACAATATATGCACATTTTTTTGTTGTAGGAATTATATTTTTCAATTCTACTTGTTTTATAAAATAATTTTTATATTTTTTAATTTTATTTGAATTTTTGTTAATGGCATGAATTAATTTATTGTAGATAGAGTCTGGTTCTATATATATTAATTCAAAATTCTTTAATTTGGATATTAAAGCAAAACGGTTTGTTTTACCTACAATTATAACACAATCTGCCACTTCATTTATCATTGAAGATAATTGTGAGTTTAATTCATATTGTTTTTTACCGCCTTCTATTATTCCAGGAGTACAAATAATTTTAAATTTAGAACTGCTTTTTAATATATTTATCGCCATTTTTGCACTATTGATGCTACAGTTATAACTATCATCAATTATATCTATGTGAGATTTTATGTATTCAAGTCTGTGAGGTGTAGGGGATAGAGATATGATTTTTTGAATAGCAGAATTGATATCAATTCCTAAATGTAAGGATAAATTAAGAGCTAATAATATATTTGTTACATTATGTTCACCTAATAAATTTGTATGACAAGGATAAATTTGAGAATTGTAATGAATATCGAAATATGTATGATAATTTACAATATGTATGTTAGAAGCATATAAATCTGCTTTAGAATTAATAGATATGCTACTTTTTTTGCCAATTTTTTCTTCATACATTTGCAAAACTTGTTCATTATCAATATTGAAAACACAATAGTTTTGATTTAAATAATCAGCTAGCTCTTTTTTTGTTAAATATATATTTTTTTCAGTTTTAAAAGTTTCTAAATGTTGCGGGCTAACAGTTGAAATTATTCCTAAATTAGGATTTACAAAGTTGCAAATTTTTTTAATATCCCCAATACATCTTGCTCCCATTTCACAAATAAAAATTTGAGTGTCAGTATTTAAGAATTTATTGATTGCTATTATTGCTCCCTTTAATGTATTTTGATTTTTTTGCGTTGTAATTACTTTATATTTTATAGATAAAAGTTGTGTTAAAATTTCTTTAATGCTAGTTTTTCCATTGCTTCCCGTAATTCCTATTACAATCAAATTTTTATTGTTTTCTAATTTTTTAATTGCAGTGTTTAAACATTTGTTATCTTGTATGTATTTATATGTATCTAACAAATCTAAAACAATAATTAAAATAGGAATTAATATAATGCTAAACAATAAAACATATTTATTAGTAAAATACAAAATAAAATATGTAAAACAAAACATTAAAAATAATCTAAAAATTCTAAAAGTAAAAATAAAATTAATTTTTTTTCTTGAAATTAAAAATATAAATAAAATAAATGTATTTATTATTAAAATAATATTATTTAATATAAAAATACTAAAAAATGGCGAAAAATTTAATATATTTATTAATATTTGAAAAATTAAAATACAATTAAAAATAATTATTAATTTATTTTTTATTAAATATTTTAAATATCTTTTATAAAAATATCCTTTCCATTGAAAAAAGTGAAGAGATGATAAAAAATATAATAATCCTACAATACATGCTAAAGGTTTAAACATATTAATATTCCTTTTAATTTTCTAAAAAATTTTGGCAACAATTTATAAATAGATCACTATAATTTAAATAACAAAAATGATCGCCATTGTTTACAATATAACTATGAACATTTGGATTTATAGTTTTAAATATTTTTATAGTTTTAATAGGTGTAGCACAATCTTTTTTGCCCCAAAATAAAAAGATAGGGCAAGAGAGTAATTTTATATAATTTTTAAGATCTTTATTTACAATATTTTTAAAAGTTTGTCTGTCTACTAAAGACAAATTTTTATAATCTTGAGAAGCAAATGTTTCAAACAGTTCATTGTGAGACTTTAATATTATTGAATGAAATTGATTGTTTAATTTTTTTAATATATTAGGTTTAAATTTTATGCCAGCACCACCTGTTATTATAATTTTTTCGATATCTATATTTGTACTGGCTAGCATCAAAGCTACTCTCATTCCAAAGCTATGACAAATGATAATAATCTTATTGATATTTAATAAAGTTAAAATGTTTACAACAATATTTTTGTAATCATTTAAAGTTAGAGGAATGCAACTATCATTATATGGAGGCATTGAAAGAGTGATAGTATTATATAAATTGTTAAAAAACTTATTTGCTTTAATAAAGCTATTTTTATTTCCTCCCCAGCCATGTAAAAATAAAATGGTTTTAGCTTTATTTTTAAAGTTAAATTCATATTCTATACAATAAGTTTTATACAGTAAAATCATAATGGTATATATGTTTTTACATATATTTTTAGTTACAGTGATATAATTTTAAAATTTTGCATATACAATATTATGGAAAGTTTACATATTATTTTTGGAGGAGCATCAGTTGAGCATGATGTTTCTATTATAACAGCTTTGCAAACATACAATGCTTTAAAAGAAAAGTATAATATTACACTTATATATTGTTCAAAAGACAATAAATTGTATATAACAAACAAAACTTTACCAGAAGATTATATAGAAAAAGATAATCTGGTAAAGAAATTAAAAGAGATTACAATTTTTAATACAGGTGTATATAAAGTTTGTAAAAACAAACTTAAATTTTTGCATAAAATAAAATTAATTCTAAATTGTTGTCATGGAGGAATGGGAGAAGATGGAAGGTTAAATGCTTTGTTTGAATTTAATAGCATACCTTATACAAATTCTTCCACTTTGCCAAGTGCTATATGTATGGATAAAGAGTTTGCAAAATTAGTGGCAAAATCATTAGATATTCCTATTGTAGATTATTTTGTTGTAAACAAATATAGTCAAAATTTAACGCAAGCTAAAAAGCTAGGAGAAAATTTAATTGTTAAACCTTGTGGATTGGGCTCTAGTATAGGAGTGGTTAAATGTAGGCAAGAAAAGTTAAAAGAAAATATAGATATTATATTGCACTTTGATAACAAAGTTTTAATTGAACGTGAAATTAGTCCTCTTATAGAATATAATTGTGCAGTAGTGGCTGATGGAGAAAATATTATTCTTAGTCAAATAGAGCAACCTTTAAATAAAAGCGATATATTAAGCTTTGAAGATAAATATATTAGTAGTGAACAAATGCGTATTTTGCCAGCAGAATTAGATGAAGATATATCTAGTAAAATATACGATTATTCTAAAAAAATATATCAACATTTAGATTTAAATGGAGTTGTTAGAATAGACTTCTTATATGATAAAAATGAAAATATGCTTTATTTTAATGAAGCAAATACAATACCAGGCTCTCTTGCATATTATTTGTTTGAGGGATTGGGGATTAGTTATATAAAGTTCATGGAAATATTAATAAAAAATGCAAAGTTAAATACTTTGCAACCATATTTTTCAACTAATATTTTAGAAAATTTAAAAAATATAGGGAAATAATATTAATGTATACCTAAACTTATCATAAGTCCAACATCTACTTTTTGCATAGCTAAACTATCTAGACTGCCTATTTTTTCTTTTAATCGTAGTTTATCTAGAGTTCTAATTTGTTCTAATAACACAACACTATCTTTAGATAAAGGATATTTTAAATGGCTTAATTCTATATGGGTTGGCAATTTTGCTTTTTGAATTTGGCTAGTTATGGCAGCGATAATAACTGTAGGGCTATATTTATTACCTACATCATTTTGAATTATTAAAACAGGTCTAAGTCCTCCTTGCTCACTTCCAACAACAGGGCTTAAATCTGCATAATATAGTTCGCCACGCTCTACTTGCAAATTTTATCTCCTTTTAAAAATTGTTCAGTTAACTCTATGCTATCTGTTTGAGCATAAAGTTTTTCATAATTTAACAACATTTTATAATACTTATACTCATTATATGCTGATATATCAAATAAAGGTGTAGGGGATTTTTTAACATTAAAATCTGTTCCTTCCAAATATTTTATATATTGTTCAGCAAGTTCTTTAACTGTATATTCCATATAATCTCCTTTTAATAAATATTTAAACCTGTAAAACATTAAATTTTATTTTAATTCTTGCAATAATTGCAAAAAATCTTCTTGCATTTTTAGTAAATGCTTCCCAATTTTTATGGTTTCACTATCTGCTGTTTCTACATCATACAATTCAATCATTGTATGTAAATGAGTTATTGTAGTGCAAGAAATAATTGACTCTAAACTTTTAAAATGCAAGTTTTCAAAGTTTTTTTCTATTAATTCACTACATCTTTTAAAAAACATATTATCTGGTAAATCAATTTTATTAGTTTTTGCAATAGTTGAACATTCTTTAGCTATTACATCATAATTAGATATTTGTTTAGATATTATTGTTTGCAAATCTATATTTTTAATTTTTAATAAAATATTTTCATATTGTATTATTGATATTTTAGATATTTGATAAAAGCGTGATAATAATAAATTGTCTATAATAGTCATACATACTCCTGATAATAATATTTGAAAAATCTATAATTTTATGCATAAAAAAACTCCTCTTATTGAGGAGATTTAATTATTTAATATTTTTTTCTTTTTATATAGTAAACTATAATGCATACATACAATATTAAGAAGATAGATGTTATAGATATAATGACTATAAGTTCAGTGTTAGAAGTGTAAGATTTATCATCACTAGCTATTATAAACGTGGCATTTTTTTCACTAGAATTAAATGTTATTCCATTTAAATCAATATTTAAACTATCTATTTGCGTTAATTTATTATCTTCCAACATATATACTTTTATATTGTTATACAACTCATTTCTATCAATAGGAATTGTAATAGTATATACATCTGTATCTTCTAAATAAGAATAAGACAGATTGTATATTTTGTTTACAATTAAATGTTGATTATTAACCAATTCTTTAATATCTTCATTTAAATTATCAATATCTATTTGTGTTGCTGTAAATTCACAATCTATAGCAAAACCATTAGAGGTTGTTGATGTCACTCCATTGCTATATAAATTATTTATAACTATTTTATATACTCCAGGAATAATGTTTATTTCGTATATATCAAGTGGATTATTAATTTGTATAGAAATAGTTTTTATATTTTCAAAAGAAGTATCTAGTAAAACATATTCAATATCTAAATATTCAGCTTTATCTTGCAAGCTTATTATATCTTCTGGGAAATATTCGCTTTCAATTTCAAATGAATATAAAGAATTAATCTGCTCAGTGGATAAATGAGTGTAACTATTAATGTTATTTACTTTAATAGTTAATTTTGCTTTTCTAATTTCCCAATTTAAATCATCAATAGGGAGTATTGTAGCATTGCCAGACATATCATCAAATATGAGTTCTACATGAGCAGTGTATTTGCCAATCTCACTATATTCATTATTTGAGTAAATAGCTGTTACTCCTTGAGGTAAATTTAAAAGTTGTACAGTATGCACTTTGCCATTATATGCTAATGGACTAGTATAACTCCATTTAACAGATGATGTATCATAAATATAAGGCTTTATATTTACAAAAATTTCGTTAAATTCATTTATAGAAAGAGTTTTTGTTACAGCTTCATCTACAAGATTTGGGTCTGTAATTGTAATAGAAACCTCGCATACATAATATCCTGAATCATTAACATTGCTTAATAGTAAACAGTTTGAGGTTGCGTTTTGAATTAAAGTGTATTCACTTTGTTTATCATTTCTTTTAAACCATTGATAAGACAATGTGTTGTATTCATTTACTAAAAAATGTTCAGCTTGTACAAATATTTCAACATTTAAATCATTATAATATGTACCATTAAAATCTTGAGATTTGCTAATAATAGTAGGTGTGACAAATTCCCACTTTGCATATAATTCTAAAGGAGAGTAAGTTAGATTAGAAGAGTTAAAAGCTTGAGTAAAATTATTATCTAAAAACCAGCCAGCAAACTCATATCCATCTTTTTTAGGTGAATATAAATTTAATGTTAAATTATTTGAAGTGTAAAATAAAGGATTAGCATTTTCTTCATATCCGCCATTTAAATAATATGTTATTGGATAAGTTTGTATATTTTGTATATCAAATGCCCTATAAATTATTATATAATCTAATGGTAAACACAATAAATATATACCTGCTGAGAAATCTTCATTTAATGGATTTTTCATTTTAATTGAAATTTGTATAGGTTGAGAGCTAGTTATAGTTATATCGAACATATCTGTCATATCTAATAAATTGTATTTATTAGTTTTTGTAATTTTAATTGCAGCTATGTTAATTGAATTTATATTATATATAGTTAATTTTAAAGTTTTATTGTAAAATATAGCATTATTTTGAATAAAACCATTATCTAAAATCGAATCCAAATCTCCACTAAAAGCACTAACATAAGGTTGAACTTCATCTGTATATAATATAATTGGTAATGAATAATATTCATCTAATTGATTAGCAGATGATTCAGCTATAGCGTCATTCCAACTAAATTCAGTAAAAGAAGCTAGCCCAGATTGAGAATAATAAGTTGGAGGCAAACTAGTTTGAGAAGTATTTTTGCAAGATATAGAAGCCGTTCTATTAGGAGAATAAATTTGACTAACAATTACAGCATAATTATTTGTAATAGTAATAGGGTTGTTAAAATTATATTTGTTATAATAAGAATATTCACCTTCTTTACAACTTTCTTTTAAATCAAAAATTGAAATGTTATTTAAATTTGCTATTGCATTATATTCATTATCAAAAAATTTGATATAAAATTTTGCATTACTGCCTTTAACGAAACTATCAATACAAGTTATGTTTTGCCCAATTTTATTTGAAACATCTATTACATTCGCTATAGTCATAGTATTTATTCCAGATATACTGTGAATTATAGTATAAGTTTGATTAGTATAATCAGTATATGTACTTATTGAATTTAAACTAGGGTAGAGTGAAGCTTTTTTAACACCTTCAATAGAATACTCTATAAAATAGTCATCGTATGACACATAAAAATATCCATTATCACCAAACCTTTCACCCCAAGAATTTAGGCAGATATAAGCTCCTTTATTTTCCCATTCTCCATTTGCATCATAATTATCGTCCCAACCAACAATAGATATTAAATGATTTATACTTCTATTTATTGCAGAAGTTGACCCGTCTCCCAATAAATTTTCGTCTATTACCCTATAATTTATAGTATTTTGAGAAAGTGTGTTTGAATTAATTCCTGCTGTTAAACTTCCATAAGTCATAATATGCTCTTTTACACTATTTCTAAAAGAAGTTAATTCATTTGCTGGATATAAAGATTTATTGCCAACATATTTAGGAAAAGATATAACATCATTTACTTTTGCAATAGGAGTAAAATTGTTGTTTAAAGAGATATAATCTTCAACCATCTTGTTTCTACCTGAAGAAGTGTTTGAATAATTGGCAATAGACAAGTCTTGCTCAAGAACTAATGAATTGTTTTTTTGAGTGTATGTAAAAAAATGTGTAAAATTTCCGCCATCATTAAGAGCTTCTAATACTGAATTATAATAGCCATCTTGAATATATAAAGATAATGCGAAATGCAATTCAGAAAAATCGTAATATTCATTATAATTCAATGCTAAATAGGTTTCTAAGCTAGTTAAAGAAGCATAGGCATAACAAGTTCCATAAGGGTTTTGATTTTCTACTTTAATATCAATAACATCAGTTAAATTAAAGCTTGATGGTAATGTTGAGTAAGAGCTGCTTGAAGCATAAACTTCATTATGATTATTATTAAATGGGAAAAATAGGCAAGAAAAAGTGGCGAATAATAATATTAAACCAATTTTAATACTTCTTTTCATATTAACCTCTCTATCTTAAACTATTTTCTCTCATTATATTTAAAATAGTCTCAAAATTATCATCTGCACTAGCTTTATTATTGTGAAGCTCGCCACATTTTTCACATTTATAATTGATAATATAGCCCTTTTTACTAGAGCTTGTAACAGATATTGGTTTTAGAATTCCTAAACATGTATTTTGTCTATCTCCAGGATTTATATCTACATGAACAGAATGTAAACAATGGTTACAATGGTCTCTAGAAGAATATTTTAATGGGGGAACATATGCTCCACATACAATACATGTAAATGAATTATCGTTTTTCTTAAATGTTTTCATATAATAAATTATAACTAAATATAGCTATGAAGTCAACTAATCATATATTTAAAAGTTTAAACAATATGAGTTTAAAGTCTTTTTCAACTGTTTCCAATTTGGAATTAACATAGTCATTAATTTATGAAATTCTGCACCATGATTATGATGAATTAAATGACATAATTCATGGGTTATCACATAATCAATACATTCAATATTGGCTTTTGCTAAATATAAATTCAAAGTGATAATTCTTGAAGCAAAGTTACAGTTACCCCACATTGATTTCATAGTTTTTATTTTTATTTCAGGGTAGTTCTCATTATTAAATATTTTACGATATATATAATGTAAACGATTTGTGAAAAAATCTAAAAAATATTTTTTACACCACTTTAAAAAAATTTGTTTTACATATTCGCTATTTAAACTTTTTGTGTAAATTATAAAATCATTTGAAAAAGTTAATTTATTTTTATTAGATAATTCTAATTTAAGATTATATGAATTACCTAAAAGGAAAATATTACCATTATTTTTAAAATTACAGCAATCATTTGCTGTAGATAAAGCAATTTTATTAAGTTGGTAATTTAACCACTCTCTTTTTCTTACTAAAAATTCGTATGCATAACTATAGCTAGCGTAATATGGAAGACTTACAGCTACTGTTCCACTTTTTGATACAGTTAGGCGAATATTTTTCATTCTTTTTTTAGTTAATATTACACTAGTTTTAAAAGAATTGTTAATAGGAAATTCTATAATTTTAGATTGATTTTTCATAACATTATATTAACATACAATAATATTTTTAGCAACTAAACTTATTGATATGTAAAATACAATAGTTGCAAAAATTATGTTGGTGATATATAATAAATAGCATGAGAGTAAAAATAAATAATTTAGGAATGAATGGAGAAGGAATTTCTAGCCCAGAGAATAATGAGTTAAATAAAGTAATATTTGTGCCTTTTGCAATGCCAAATGAAATTGTTGAAATTGAAATATTGCAAGAAAAAGCTAAATTTTGCAATGGAAAATTAATTTCAGTTGAAAGCTCTAGCATAGATAGAATAAAATCTCCTTGCCCATATTTTATGAAATGTGGGGGCTGTAATTTACAACATATAAAATATGAAAAGCAATTAGAGTTTAAAAAAAATTTAGTGAAAGATACCTTGTTAAAAGTAGGAGGTATAAATCACGAAATTGTTTCCACACAGCCTTCTAAAAATTATGGTTATAGAAATAAAGGAGTGTTTTTCCTTGGCAAAAATATTGGAATGATGGAATATAATAGCCATAATATTATAGAAATTGATAAGTGTTTGCTTATGAATGATGAAATAAATCAAGCTTTAGCTATAATAAAAGATTGGATTAAAACATACAATATCAGCACTTTCGATTTTAATTCATATAAAGGTTTGCTGAAATATGCAGTTATTAGAAGTGTGAATAATCAAACATTAATATGCTTGGTAACTACAAATGAAAAAGTAAAGCATCTTGATGTATTGTATGCTAATTTACAAAAACTTGGACAAGTTGGATTATATTTAAATATTAATAATCAACGAAATTCTATTATTTTAGGCAAACAATTTAAATACATATCAGGTATTAAAGATATTTCACTTGAAGAATTTGGAATAAAATATAATATAGATATTCCTAGTTTTTTGCAAGTTAATAATGAAATTAAGCGTGATTTATATTTAGAAGTGGCAAATAATATTAATAATGAAATTGTGATAGATGCTTATGCAGGAGCAGGTTTATTAAGTGCAATATTATCAAAGCAGGCAAAAAAAGTGTATAGTGTAGAAATAGTTAAAGAAGCATCTATTAAGGCAAAAGCTTTAACGCTGGAAAATAAGATAACAAATATTGAAGTAATAAATGGAGATTGCTCATACATTGTTCCAAAATTAGTTGGCAAGTTAAATAATTGTTGTGTAGTGTTAGACCCTTCTCATGCTGGTTGCGGTGAAGAGGTTATTAATTCAGTGAAAAGTGTAAATAAAATAATATATATCTCATGCAATCCTATAGCATTGGCAAAAGATTTAAGATTGCTTATTAATACGCATAATATTCAATTAATAAAGCCGTATGATATGTTTCCGCAAACAAAACATGTAGAAACACTTGTAATATTAACAAAAAAATAATTTATTATATACTTGAAAATTTTTTAAAACAGATGTATACTATTATAATTTGCAATTAGCGTTATATAACTAATTGAATAAAAAGGAGAAAATTATGTATAAATGTGTACCCATTACTTTAGTTACAGGTTATCTTGGAAGTGGGAAAACTACTTTAATTAATAATATATTAAAAAATGACAAAGGCTATAAAATGGCAGTCATTGTAAACGACATTGGCGAGGTGAATATTGATGCAGATTTAATACAAAAAGGCGGAGTGGTATCAAGTGATGATGCTAGCCTTGTTCCTTTACAAAATGGGTGTATTTGTTGTACATTGAATGAGGATTTAATAAATCAAATTTTACAATTAGTGAAATCTCAAAAATTTGACCATATTTTAATTGAAGCTAGTGGAATTTGCGAACCTATTCCAATAGTTCAATCTATAGTTGCTATTGAACAGCAATGTATAAATAATAACATTCCTTTATTGTGCAAGCTTGACGCTGTTATTACAGTGGCAGATGCTTTAAGATTGACAAAAGAATTTAATTGTGGGGACAATTTAACTCAATCTAAATATAGCGAAGAGGATATAGAAGGGCTTATTATTCAACAGCTGGAATTTTGCGATATTGTTTTGTTAAATAAGGTTGACGAAGTAAGTAAAGAAGAGCTAGCTAAAGTTAAAGCTGTTATTAAAGAATTGCAACCTACAGCTAAAATTATAGAAACCAATTATTCAACTGTAGATCTTTCTCAAATTCTTGATACTAACATGTTTGATTTTGAACGCTCTGCTACAAGTGCTGGTTGGATTAAAGAATTAGAGGCAGATAACGTTGATAACAGAGATGAGCATATAAATCATTCTCATCATCATGAAGAACATCATTCTCATCATCATGATGAAGATGAGTGTGATTGCGATCATGATGAAGATGAGTGTGATTGCGAAGGTGAATGTCATTGTCATCATCACCATCATCATGATGGCGGAGAAGTAGAAGAATATGGCATAGGAACTTTTGTATATTATAGAAGAACTCCATTTGATAGAAAAAAGTTTTTAGATTTTATTAGTGAAGAATGGGGTAGACAAATTATACGTACTAAAGGATTGTTGTATTTTAGTGATGAATTGGATATGTCATATTTATTTGAACAAGCAGGTCCTCAAAAAAATTTAAATCAAACAGGATATTGGTATGCCACTATGCCAAAAGATGAGCTAGAAAAATTATTAGAACAAGATGCGTTAGTGAAAAAAGATTGGGACGAGCAATATGGCGATAGAATGATAAAACTAGTATTTATTGGCCAGCATATTGATAAAGATAAGATTATTAATAGATTAGATAACATTTAATATAATAAAAAAGTTTTCGTAAATTTATACGAAAGCTTTTTATTTATAATAATTTGTTTATAGAATTAAATATTTCTTCATGTATTTCTTCCACACTTTTTATTTTATCTCCATTCATACAATGGATAATATTCCAATTAAATTTCTTTGCAATTTCTAATCCTACTTTATAAGAATTAATTAGATATTCATAATCATCTTCATGAATATCTTTTTTAGTGGCAGACTTTAAATCTTTTCTTTGTTGAGCAAGCTTTATACTAACATCAGGAGGCATATCAAGAAATATAACAATATTTGGTCTTGGCAATTTTAAAATGTTAAATTCTAAATCGTCTAACCAATTTAAAAAATTATCTCTATCTTGCAAAGACTTTATTTTTCCTCCTTGATGAAACATATTGCTTTGCACATATCTATCTAGAATTATAATTGAGTTATTTTCATAATATTTCTTTAAATATTTTTGATATGTGCATAATCTATCTGTAGCAAATAAAATACTTGATTGATAAGCATCTAACTCATTAGCTGTTGTAGACAATTCGCCATTCAAATACATTTTAACAGGTGCGCTTGAATCGCTTTCATAATTAGGAAAACTTTGACTAATAACATTTAAATTTTTTTCTTTAAGGCGATCGTACAATTTTTTTGTTTGTACTTGTTTTCCACTTCCATCACAACCTTCAATAACTATAATAAATCCCATACATTACTCCTACAATAAAATTTAGATTAAAAATATTAAAAAGTCAAATTGTTTTTATCATCTTTATTGACAATCTATTTATTTGTGTTAAAATACTTTTTAGGTAAAGGTGTAAAATTATGAAAGGATTTGAAATAAAAAAACAAATAAAATTGGCTCAAGATGAATATAGAGAAAATGGATTGTCAGATAAATTTATTAAATTAGGCATAGAGGTAGCAAATACAAAAAATCCAGAACAAAATTATAGGTATGCTAAAGAAGTAAAAGGTGCAGATATTTTGTTACATGGCAATGTAGTGGCTATGTATGGAAATGCTGAAATAAATTATGATTATACATATATTAATGGGGCTGATACTTTAAAACATAGGAAAAGAATAATAGAGTTAGGAGATGTAAAATATAATATATTAGCAGGAAAAACTATTAAAGATAAATATATGGAAGAGTATGTGAATTTGCATGGAAAAATTGTGCTTGAAAAAGGCTCTCTTTATGATAATTTTAAGTATATGGTAAGAAATAATATACCAACATTTAATAAAGATGCTCATTTAAATAAAATTATAGAAAGTAAAGATGTATATTTTAATCTTAAATGTGCAAAAAAAATTCAAGGAGCAGATATTTTGGCTCATGGAAGAGTGATTATAGAGAATGGAAGTGCTATTAGCAATTTTATGTTTTTGCAAATTGAAGGCAGTGATTTGCACTCACACCTAGAGGCTATAATTAATTCTAAAGATGAGGTGGTAAATGCAAAATGTATTACTGAAGTGGAAGGGTGTAATATAATTCGTCATGCGAGAGTTGTATTTAATGGAGCAGATAATAATTTAAAATTTGAGGTTTTAAATTGGGCTAAATTACATAATAAATTAAATGAATTAAAACAACTTCCACAAGTTAATCAATTTATTGAAGATATTAAAATAGGTAGAATAAAACTTAATAATAACGATTATCAATGCTAAAAATGATGTAAAAGTATATATTTAAAACAAGTGTTTATAATAAAAAAATAAAAAATTTCAAAAATTTTTCAAAAAACGCTTGTTTTTTTGTTTTATTTATAGTATAATAACAAAGTCACGATGTCACGAAAGGATATCATGATCCATTAGCTCAGTTGGTAGAGCACATGACTTTTAATCATGGTGTCCCGGGTTCAAGTCCCGGATGGGTCACCAAAGTATGCGGATGTGGCGAAATTGGCAGACGCGCTAGACTTAGGATCTAGTGGGT